>JANPJT010000335.1:0-17656 GCA_031425635.1 Pseudomonadota bacterium | reverse complement strand
ACAAAATAATCCCTCGAGCAACGCAGAGGAGAATCACTCCGGCTAAAAAGGCTCCTGCGAGAGGCCTTTTGCGAGAGGGCAGAAAGGCGAAGCAGGAAGCGATAAAGAGCAATGCGACGGGGGCCCCCGAAAGTTTGATGGCGAACGAAAAAGCCCCAAAAAGTGCCGCAAAAAAATACTCTTTTTCCAAAAAAAGGAGGGTGCACCCTAGTAAGTACACTGCAAGCGGGAGGTCCGTCGAGTTGGAACCCACTCCTGCTTCCAACCCCGACACGCAAAAAGCGGCGAGCGTCAGCAAAGAAACTACTAGCTTGTCGCTCGTTGAATGCTGGGTTTTAAAAAGCGGCTCCAGAAGGAAAAGCACGAAAAAGAAGAGCGCTAAACTCTCTGCAATCGCAATGCCTTGTCGCTCCAGTCCGGGGAGAGCGAGTGCGCTACTAAAAAGAAACCACATCGAGTTATAGCCGGTGTAGGAATTTAAGTTGGCCAAACCAAAAGGGAGCGCCGAGTCAAGACTCCAGCGGATCGACGGAAGGTGGTACAGCCCGGCGTCATACACAAAATCGGCGAACAAAGTGGAAGTGGCGACTAGCCCTCCGACTACGGCAGAGACGAACCCTACGCGGTAAGAGAATTTTGCTCTCACTTGGTGGTGAAAGGCAACGAACGCGACCCAGCCGCCGCCCAAAACGCAAAGAGGGAACCAACCTCTTAAGCCGACCAAAAGATTGACTGCGCCGGCGGCAACTCCCACGACGAGAATGCCAAGAAGCCCCAAAAGCCCGATGGAAGGCGAGGTTGCGTGGTGAGTGAGCTCCCGTGAGTGAGTGTGCTTCGTGAGAAGCATTCCCCAACCGACGAGCGGGGGAGCCAAGAGGAGGAGCATGGAAAGAACGCTTGCCACTTTTTTGAGTGTACCATAGCGGGGACAGTAAGTGTTCCCGAGAGCGAGTAGCCGCCGTGTCAACGCACTTCAACTATCATTCACCGATTGGTTCGCTTTTTGATACACCGATTGCCAAGTACGATTATGAAAGCGACTTGGTTGCTCTCGAGTCACACAAGCCGATTTTCGATAAAATTAAGATACTAGCTTCGGGAAATCATGTTTCACACTAGGAGTACGAAGAAACGATTTTTCCCTTTTGCGATTAGAATATAAAGCGCAAGAGACCTTGAACAGAATGCCTACTGTTGCTTTATATTTAGCTCACCAACTTGTTGAACGAAACAAGCGCATTCTTGATGAGACGTTGAAGTCCACAAAGGATACCGAATCTTTCCCTGGCGGAAGCGAATGATTTTGGTACTTACTTTCTTCTGATTTAAAGACCCACGCTTGTGGAATTAAAGTCAGCGAGATATCACAAGCCTTAATGGAGATCGGCGGTTCCACGCGTAGGCCCTGACGCGCCGCTGATTCACGCGAGCTACCGCGAAGAAACGGGATGTGATATTCTGCCCAGAATTCCTTAAGGGCTGCGGAAAGTTGAAAATGAAAAAAGCGATGTGCCAAAGCGCGATGATCGCAACAGTTCTTATTCTGGCCCAATGCCATTCGGGTAAGCACAGTAAAGAAGCGAGCACTTTTGCCGTTCTAAAACCATGGAAGACGACCTTAGAGGTTACCCAAACCTACGTGGCGCAAATCAAAGCTGCACAGCACGTCGAAATACGTTCCTTCGAGAAGGGGTATTTACAAGGCATTTATGTTGATGAAGGCCAGCAGATCGAAAAGGGCAAGAAAATGTTCCAGATTATGCCCTTGCTCAATCGGTCGGAACTAGAAAAGCAACAAGCCGAGTTCAATGCATCCCGCATTGAATACCAAAACACTCAGCAGCTTTATAGCAAAAGCATCGTTTCAAAAAGTGAGCTGCAGTTGGCAAAGGCCAGAATTGATAGAGCCAGAGCCTCTCTCAATATCGCTAAAGCACACCTCAAACTTTCGACAGTGATCGCGCCTTTCAGCGGCCTGATGGACCGGTTCCGAGTGCGGATGGGAAGTTTAGTGGAGGAAGGAGAGCTACTGACCACGCTTTCCGATACCAGTAAGCTTTGGGTGTATTTCAATGTATCCGAACGGGACTACCTGAATTACATGAAGCTCAAGGATGTCTCGAAAAGCACTAGCCTTGTGAAGCTGTCGCTGGCCAACGGGCAAACTTACGACGAAGAGGGCAAGATTGACGCGATTGAATCCGACTTCGATAGCGATACCGGCAACGTTGCTTTTCGAGCGACTTTTAATAACCCCAAACGCCTACTGAGGCACGGGGAAACGGGCAATATCTTGCTGACCCAGAAACTAGAGAATGTTCTCGTTATCCCCCAGAAAGCTACTTATGAAGTGCTGGATAAAAAGTTTGTTTATGTAGTCGACGACAATGGGGCTGTAGCTTCAAAAGAGATAACGATTGATCGCGAAGTCCCGCACCTGTTCGTTATTCAGTCCAACCTAAGTGAACAAGACACGATTTTGCTGGAAGGGCTTGGCCGGGTCAAAAATGGCCAAGTTATCAAGTTCGAACATCAGGAGATCGCTAAAGTCATGAAGGGACTTGACCTAGTATCGCACTGAACCGAGCGTGAGGAAGGAGTTGGGGGAGGGTGTTCACAAAATTTATTCATCGCCCCGTATTAGCTATTGTTCTTTCACTGTTGATTGTTTTTATTGGGATTCTTTCGATTAATACCCTCCCGGTTTCGCAGTTTCCACCCGTGGCCCCTCCGCGCGTGATGGTGACGCTCTCGTTCCCCGGCGCTAGCTCCGACGTTCTAGTAAAGTCGTCGATCATCAACCTCGAGCAAGCTATCAACGGCGTTCAAGGCATGCGGTACATCATTTCGGACGCCACCAGTGCGGGAGAGGCAACGATACAGGTGCTTTTTAACCCTGGTACTGATTCCAATGCGGCTCTCGTCCAAGTCAAAACGAGGGTGGATCAAGCGTTAAACAAGCTACCAAAGCTCGTTCAACTTGAGGGCGTCATCGTAATGCCCGTCCAGCCTAGTATGTTGATGTACGTTAATCTTTTCAGCACTGATAAAAATGCGGATGAGAAATTTTTATACAATTATGCGAATGTTTTTCTGCTTCCTGAGCTGAAACGAATCACCGGGATCGGGCAAGCGAGAATTCTTGGTTCTCGGCAGTTTGCAATGCGCATTTGGCTGAACCCCGATCGCATGAGGGCGTACAGCGTCTCGACATCAGAAGTAATGGACGCCGTCGGAGATCAAAGCATCATCGCCCGTCCAGGTCGCCTCGGTCAAAGTTCAGGCAAGAGCGCCCAATCGATGGAGTACGTTTTGGTGTACGAAGGCCGGTACAATGAACCTGCCCAATACGAAAATATCATTATTCGCGCCAGCGCCAGTGGTGAAACACTTTACCTTAAAGATATTGCAAAAATTGAGTTAGATAGTGAATTTTTTAATATCTATTCGAATGTCGATGGCTACCCCGCGGCCGCTATTCTTTTTAAACAAACCGATGGCAGCAACGCTAGTACTGTGATTGCACAAATTAAAAGCACTCTGGAAGCCCTTAAAGAATCCTTTCCTCCCGGTATGGACTACAAAATCAGCTACGATGTCTCTAATTTTCTCGACGCGTCCATTGAGAAAGTGCTGCACACTTTGTTCGAAGCGTTTGTTCTAGTCGCGATCGTGGTTTTTATCTTTCTAGGCGATTGGCGGTCCACTCTCATTCCAACACTTGCAGTGCCCGTTTCGCTTATAGGCGCTTTCATTTTCATGCAGTCTTTCGGGCTCACTATTAATCTCATTACGCTGTTTGCGCTGGTGTTAGCAATTGGCGTGGTGGTGGATGATGCGATTGTCGTGGTGGAAGCCGTCCATGAGAAAATGGCTTCCCACCATCTCTCACCTTACGCCGCAGTCAAGCGCGTGATCAAAGAGATTAGCGGTGCGGTGATTGCGATCACTCTTTTGATGACTGCCGTTTTTATCCCTGTATCTTTTTTGCCGGGGCCGGTGGGGTTATTCTACCGCCATTTTTCTATTACCATGGCTTCTTCGATTGTGTTGTCTGGGTTTGTTGCTCTGACCTTAACTCCCGTGCTTTGCGCGATGATTTTAAAGGCGCATACCCCCAGCACAAGAGAGAATCGAAACCCTCTCACGATCTTTCTGGACTGGTTTAACAAAGTATTCGAGCGCGCCACCCTCATTTACGTTGGACTTTTGCGCCGGATCCTTCACCGCAGAGCGTTCACATTGGGTGTGATTGCGGCTTTCGTGGCAGGGATTGTTATTTTGGCAGCGAGCGTGCCAGGTGGCTTTATCCCTAACGAAGATCAGGGGATGATTTACGCGATTATACAAACTCCCCCAGGCTCGACTATTGAAAAAACAAACGACGTGGCTCAAGAACTACAGCGAGTCGCTCGGAAAATTGAAGGTGTGGAGTCCGTAGCCTCGTTGGCTGGGTATGAGATATTAACGGAAGGCCAGGGTTCTAACGCAGGCACTTGTTTGATCAGCTTGAAAAGTTGGAGCGAGAGAAAACAAAGCGTTCACGAAATCATTGAGGAATTGGAAGCCCAGACTAAGGATTTCGGTGCGGTAATTGAATACTTTGAACCACCAGCAGTGCCGGGTTTCGGGGCGGCAGGGGGCATTTCGTTTCGGCTTCTCGATAAAACCAATCGCGGCGACTATAAAAAATTCGACGAAATCAACCAGGACTTCATCGCCACCCTCAAAAAGAGGCCGGAGTTAACAGGGCTCTTTACTTTTTTCTCGACCAACTTCCCGCAGTTAGAGCTTAAACTCGATCGGCGAGTCGCGATGCAAAAGGGAGTGAATATTGGTAAAGCAATGGAGGACTTGAACACGCTCATAGGCAGCACTTACGAACAAGGCTTCATCCGCTTTGGCCAGTTCTTTAAAGTCTACGTTCAATCTCTCCCCGAATTTAGAAAGCTGCCCAGTGACGTTTTGAACCTGTACACGAAAAACGAGAAAGGCGGGATGGTCCCGTACTCTGCCTTCATGAAATTGGAAGAAGCTCAAGGTCCCAACGAAATCACTCGTTACAATGTTTACCTTTCGTCATCGATCAACGCTTTGCCTCAAAATGGGTACACTACGGGGGCCGCGATAGACGCAGTAAAAGAGGTCGCGAAAACAACCCTGCCTCAAGGTTTTTCTGTAGGCTGGGAGGGGCTCTCGTACGATGAAGCAGCGCGAGGGAACGAGGCCTTTTATATCTTTATCGTGGTGCTGGTGTTCGTATACCTAGTGCTTTGCGCGCAGTATGAGAGTTTTATTTTGCCGTTCGCCGTGCTGTTTTCGTTGCCTCCAGGGCTTTGTGGTTCATTCCTTCTATTAAAAGCGATGGGGCTAGCAAACGATATCTATGCGCAGATCGGCCTCATCATGCTCGTCGGGCGATTGGGGAAGAACGCCGTGCTGATAGTTGAGTTTGCTAAACAAAAGCAGGAAGAAGGCTTGGGCCCGTATGAGGCGGCTGTCGAAGGGGCCAAGGCTAGGTTTCGGCCGATTTTAATGACTTCCTTTGCCTTCATTGCGGGCCTCATGCCACTGGTGCTCGCCACTGGCCCAGGCGCTTTGGCAAATCGCACCATTGGTTCGTGCGCTCTTGGGGGAATGTTGTTTGGAACCGTATTTGGCGTTCTCGTTGTGCCGGGCCTCTACTTCATTTTTGCGTCGTTGGATCAGGGCCGCAAGTTAATCCAGCACGAAGCTGAACGGCCCCTTACAGAATCGGACCCGCGCCATGCGTAAAAAAACCTTTTTGCCGATTGCTCTGCTTTTCGTTGTATCCTGCGCCCCTACTTTGCCATTGATCAAAATGGACTCGCTCCCGCTTCCGCAGTCATTTTCAGCGGAAAGTCAGAACCCAGCCGACTTTAATGTTTCCAATGGTGCATGGCAGGCATTTTTTAATGATTCGAAATTGGTTTCGCTCATTGATACTGCGTGCAAGCATAACCAGGACCTCAGTATGCTGGAACAGGAGATCAGCATTGCAAACAATGAGATCATGGCCCGTCAAGGAGAGTACCTGCCGAAACTTGGTTTTAAAGGGAACGTGGGTAGTGAGCAGGAAGAGCGGTTCTCCGCCCCGGACGCGAACGGGCCCACGCAATTTGGTTCTGTCGGCCTTACGACTGTGTGGGAAATCGATATATGGAAGAAACTGCGAAACGCAGCCAAGTCGGCATACTTTAAATACCTTTCGAGCGTCGAGGGCCGTCGATATCTCATCACCAATTTAGTTGCGGAAGTGTCCAGTGCTTATTTTGAATTGATGGCTTTAGATAATCAGCTAAAAATAGTTGAAGACTATATCGAGGTAATGTCCAAGGTGAAGAGTAGCGTCGAGTTGCAACAGCGAGCAGGGCGGGTAACCTCCTTAGCCGTCAAACGCTATGAAGCTGAAGTGTTAAAGAACCAAGCCCGTCGCTTTCAGATCGAGCAGCAGATTGTTTTTGTCCAGAACAAGCTCAACTTCCTCTTGGGTCGATTCCCTCAGCACATAGATCGCGATCCGAGGCGGTTTTCAAGCTATGGGTTTGCGAAAATGTATACTTCAGTTCCCAGTAAGCTCTTAGAAAATCGGCCGGATATCAAACAAGCCAACTTGGCTCTGGAGGCTGAAAAGTTGAATGTAGAAGTTGCGAAAGCGCGTTTTTATCCAGCACTCACACTTGAAGGGGGCGCGGGGTACGAGCAGTTTAACTCGGCACACTTTGCGGCTCCCGCTACGTCACTGTTCTACGGTCTTGCCGCCGGGATTACCGCGCCACTCTTAAACCGGAAAGCCATCCGTGCAGAGTATTTTTCGGCGAATAACAGGCAAATTGCAGCTGTTTATAATTACGAACAAACGCTGATTAAGGCTTACACCGAAGTGGTAAACCAATTGACGAATTTGAAGAACCTTTCTGGCACCCTTGAATTGAAAGAGAAGCAAGTCAAAGTCCTTAACGACGCGGTAGATGTTGCGTTCGCCCTTTTTAAAGCTGCCCGGGTGGACTACATTGAAACGCTCCTTGCTCAACGCGATGCCCTTGACTCGCAGGTGGAACTTGCCGAAATAAAAAAACAACAGCTCACTGCCATGGTCTCGTTATACAAAGCATTGGGAGGCGGTTGGAAGGGGCTGGATTCGACGCGGACCTCGGAATGGTAAATGCCCAACGTACGGGAGTCAGCGGGTTTTTGGTTTCCCTTTTGCACGTCGTCCTGGACGCTGCAAAGTGTTGTAGAAATTTTTTTTCGGTGAGACATATTAAGCAGCTTAGCTTGAGCGGCTTTGTCAGATTGCATACAGGTGTGGCATTGGAAAACTTCGAAAAATCGACTTCGAGCGATCGCGTCCCGGCGTACTCTTGGACGTCCAAGGTATCAAAGTCATACAGTCAACGGAAACCCAAAGGTAGAAAATTCGGAAACTCGAGGCTTGTGCTTGTAACGGACCGGGGCGGTCACTTACACAACGCCAAAATGCTTTTAGAACAATGCGGCGCATTGCCAGCTGCCATCCTCACCACCCGGGGGCCGGAAGTCACTTCTCTGCGAAGCCGGGAGACTCCCGTATTTTTGATCCCTTACTTATTTACTTGGTTTGGTAAGGCCAGGGTGTTTAACCCGCTCAAAGGAGTCTGGTCTTTTTTCTGGTCAGTGGCGCTTTGTGCGTGGCTACGGCCTCGAAAAGTTATTTCGTTTGGGGCCTTCGATGTAGTGCCTTTTTGTTTAGTGGCCCGATTGTTGGGCGCCCAGATTTTCCATGTTGAATGCATGAACCAAGTCGTTACACCGAGCGTGACTGGCCGAGTGCTTTACCCTTTTTGCAAAATACTTTTTGTGCAGTGGCCGGAACTGAAAAAAAAATACGGAGCCAAAGCGGAGTACTGCGGCTGGGTGCTTAAGTGATCTTCGTCACCGTTTCAACGGGCCATTTCGATCCTTTAATCGAGGCCTGTGCCCGGCTAAGCGCCTACCAGTTTCGAGCGCAAATCGGGAGCGGTACTTTTATTCCGCCGTTCCCCCATTTTCGCACTGCAACCCCGGAAGCCATCGCCTCGGAAATGGACCGTGCGGAAATCGTCATAGCGCATGCTGGGACGGGCATGCTGTCGACCCTGTACCAGCTTCGAAAACCCTGCATCGTCATCCCAAAGCAAGTTCGCTACGGGGAATCCAACGACGGCCAAGTGGAGCTCGCTAGAAAGTGGGCAGAACTAGGAATGGGGTACCTCTGCATGGATGTCCTTGAGTTGGGTCAAGCGATCGAGCAGTTCAAAGAACGAGACTGGTCTTTTCCCGTCTTTCCGTCTCTGGGGAACGCGATGGCGAGCCGCCTTGACCTCACGATGGATTCTCGTTAGAGCTTTGATCGAAAGCGAGGTCTTTGTGCTCAGCGTAGGCGATTTGGCTCCCCCTTTTTCGGTTTCCGATCACACCGGCAAAAACCTGACCCTTGAATCGTTCTTGGGAAAAAAAGTGGTCCTTTGGTTTTACCCGAAAGCCGACACGCCGGGGTGCACTGCCGAGGGCTGCGGGTTTCGGGACAGGCAGAGCGAATTTGCCGCTAAGAACGCTGTGCTTTTAGGCGTTTCTTTTGATAGCCCGCAGGAGAATGCGGCCTTTGCCCGAAAATTTGGATTTGAGTTTCCTTTGCTCTGCGATACGTCGAAGGCCATGGGGGTCGCTTACGGAGCGTGCGCAAACGTTTCCGATAAACACGCGAAGCGGATTGCGTACGTGATTGACGAAAAGGGTCGCGTAGAAAAAGTGTACCCCAAAGTCGACGCGGCTGCTTTCCCAGAAACAGTCCTTCAAGAGATATAGGAGCCCCTTCAGGGCTTAGTGTGGTGGGTGAACGCTTTGAGCATTTCCTTTAAAAAGCTTTTTTCCCCATCAATATAGTTCTGCATCGCCAATCGCTTAGCGTCGAGTTTCGTTAAACTGTCGGTGCCCAGGAGAATGGAACTGCCCGAAAAAAGATCTTTCTCAAGGTGCTCGCGGGTCGTTGCAATGGCGTTTAAGTAGTCTTCAGCAACGTTTAGGTTGTTACGAATGAGTAAGCCGCTGGCGGTTTTGAGCGTGCCGACCGAAAGCGACATCGGCGCCGCAAGCAGGTCGCCTGGTAAGCCTTCCGTGTAGGCGAACTCCGAGGTGTTTCGGTTTTGCTCAAACGGCGACATGTCGGCAAAGAAAAACTCGGAGCTCGTTTCTCCTTCTTCGCCGCGCTTTAGCTCCTCCTGCATCAGGGTAACGTAGAATTCGCGAAACTCTTCTCGGGCCGCAAGCGATAGCTCATAGTTCTTTCGTTGGTACGGAGTCAGTTTATCTAGCTGCAAGGAATGGACTTGGATCAGGTTTGCGGCGCCAGGCGAGCGTCCGAAGACGGCAATTTCTTCACGGATTAAATGGAGAGCGTGCTCGCGCAAACGGTTATTGAACTGCCGAATACGGTAATAGGGTTCGGCACCCCCTTCAGGATCCAGCACTTCGGAAGTGTTCGATAGCAGGCTAGCCAGCAGTCCGGCCACCATGGTTTGGGAGGAAGAATAAGGGCTCACTAAAGTGCGCTCTAGCACTGGGTGCTTCGAAGGTGCGAGTAAAAGCGTCAGCGCGAGAAGTTTGTCGGGGAGCACCCCTCGGCGTTCAATTCGTCCGTTGAAAACTTTACTTTGTTCGTCGGTATCGCTGCGGGAGCTGTCGAGAACGATCCTTCGCAGTGCCGAAAGGGCCTCTTGTTTCGCCGCTCTGGCGTCAGCTGCGACTTCCCAAATTTTTAGGGGATCCAAAAAACGTTCTGAATACGACGTTTGGAGGGATGGGCCGTCCGCCGCTACAACCAAACGGTTCCCCGTTTCCACTTCAATGCGAATCAAGTCTGAACGAGGTGCGCCCGTCGCTTCAATGCGCTGCTTTGTCAGTTGCCAAAGCGACGCGTAGTTCTTGGTGCTCAGCGCTTCAAGTACGGCTTGGGCATTGTCATAGGCCAAACGGATCGGAAGAAGCGTAGCCAAAATCCGTTGATCGTACACCTCACCTTCCGCCTCAAAATCCAACCGGTCGAGCCGACGGTTATTGACATCGTAGTAAGTAAAATAGCGATCCAGCTGTCCTGCCACCAAGTCGCTGAGAGACCGTGCGGAATCGTAGGGCTGGCAAAGGGGATCTTTCGAAGTGAAAACCTCTTCGTCAGAGCAGAAAAGAAGGCCTTTGTTTAAACTACGCCTGCGGACTGTCTCCGACGGGCTATAGGCATACTGAAGCGCGGAGTGGTCGTACTCTCCAATCGACCATTCCGGCTGGTGCAAGAAGGAGTAATCCATAACGCTCGAAGTGAGATCTCCGCTCGCGAAATGGGCAACGTCGGCCGATCCCAGAAAGTTGTGCCGAAGGCCCAACGCATGACCGAACTCGTGGGCGAAAATGGCTGAGAGTATCCGGGTTTCAAGAGCTTCTGGGTTTTCCATCGGGTCTCCTGCGAGCCGTTTCATCAACGTGTCGTCTTGGAGCCTGGTGATCCGCGCTAGAAAATCGGCCTTGATGTTTTTTTGCATTTCCGTGGCCGATGAGGAAGGCGAAGTAAGGAAGGACGGGTTGCTGGGATTTCTGGATTTCTCCCAAATCAGCTCTCGGAAACTGGAACGTTTAAGGACCTTCCCATACAGCACCACATCGGCTTTCACGATCTCGCCGGTGCGCGGGTTTGCGACAATGGGCGCGTAGCCCAGCACGCCGTGGCTCGAATGAGCGGAATGGTCGAAGTGGATCATGCTGTAGCGCAGGTCGCCGACCGTTTGCCCCGCAACGCCGTCCCTGAGTTCTAAAACAGGGTCACCGACGGCTCGGCGGAGGGCTTGCGACCAAGCGCTAAACACTTTTCGGAGACTGCCTTTCAACGCGGGCGGAAAATCCGGGGAGAAATAGAAAACCAGCGTGCGCGCAGTGTCCCAACGGTTCATGTAGTCGCGTCGGTTACTTTCCAGGACTTGGTCCATCGAGCCAATCGCAAACGTAGAGGTCTTGAAAAGCCCGAAACGGAGCTGTTCTTCAGCGGGGAACTCTCGCTGTTGGTAAGTGGTCGAGGGTTGGTAACGCAAAAAGCTGTAGTGGATAGCGAGGAGCGTCCCATCTCGAAGTAAAAGCTCTACGCTGAAGTTTAACGCGTTGGGTTCTACCTCGAGCGAACGCAGAGTAGAGGATTTCAAAATATCCAGCCCCGAAGCATTGGTGAGATCTCGGTTCAAATCGATTTCCACAAACGCACGCTCCGCCCAATGCTTACGCGTGGTATTTTCTTCTTCTTCGTGAGTGTCGTCCCCTAGCGAATTTCGTTTTCTAAGTATGTCCACATGCTTTGCGGGGAAGGACGCGAGCACTTGGTTCTGAGCGGCGGCCGTATTTCTGTCGTACAAAGGATCCACGGCCACGAGGTCGACTTGATCTTCTTTTTGGATGAAGCGAACGAGCTGCGCGGGGGCTAAGTGTTGGCAAGCTGCAAGCGTTTGGTAGTCCGGGCCGGGCGATTTGACATCGATGACGCTTTTTAAAAATAGGTACAGGGGTTGAAGGGCCGTTTTTTCGATGCGGTTCGGCTTGGGGAGCACTCGTTCGATTTCACGGGGCCGATCGCAGCCTCCTAAGGCGATACTCAGCGCGCATACAAAGGCTAAAGTCTTCACAGTTGCCATTGCACAAACCCCGATAGCCTGCTTCTTCGGCCATCGAAAAGACCGATGGGGCCGAGCATGCCCGACGTTTCCATTCGGTTTCTAAAGAGCTGGTGGGCAACGCCGACACGAAACTCAGGGAAAAGGGGGTAGCTGAGCCTTTGGAAGGTGGCGTAGCGGGTGTTCCATTGTCCATTCCAATCTTCCAGCACCAGCGCAAGGGCTTCAAAACGCAAGCGCTGCCATTCCAGCATAAGGCGGATCTGGGCCAAAAAGCCGCCTCTTGAGAACCGTTCGCCTGAATACTTGGCCTCCATCGCGTGAAGGCCTAGGTACGGGCCCACCGAAGCGTCCAAAGTGAGCGAGGGGTGCGCTTTCCATTCAACCGTCGCCCCAGCGGCTAAGCGACCTTCGGGGCCTTGCGTGGCCCAGTTTTCCATTTCCAGCAGCGATCCTTGAGCAAAAGAAGAAAACCGCAGGGTCGAATTGCCAAACAACGCTAAGTTTAAAAGTGCTTCGGCAATGGGGACTTGAACTCTTTTCAACGGAGCCAGCTCCCGCTCAAAAACCGCGCGAAAGCTTAGAGTTGCGGAAGTTCCCCATCGGGCGGCGACGGACGGTTCAAAAAGGAAGCTCGTTTTTCCATAATCCGCGTCCAACGGCCTTCCGAGGCTAGCCGCAAGCGTGCTAACCCAACTGGGCCGAGCGGCAAGGGCGCTCGATTGGACTTGGACGAGGGCTAGGAGAACCCACCCGCTTAGCTTTACTCGCATGAATTCTAGCGTTAGCAAATCACGCAGCGGCTGTCGCCAATAAAGTAATGCGTTGCGGCAGGTGTTGGATTACTTTGCAATCTTGACTGCTTAACCTTGGCGCGGCAGTCTCAGGGCGGTGTTTCAAACTCTCAGCGGAAAACCCGTAGCCGAAGAAATTTATCGTAAAGTGCTGCTCGATCTCTCGCTCCTGGAGATCGTGCCCAAGCTAGTCGTTGTGTTAGTGGGGGAAGATCCCGGATCGCAAGTCTACGTTCGGAGCAAGCGCAAAAAATGCCTGGATCTCGGCATGCTGGGAGAAACCTTGGAGCTGCCGAAAGCGACTACTGAAGAAGAACTCATCGCCGTCATCCGGAAACTAAACAAGGATGATTCGGTGACGGGCATTCTCGTTCAGCTGCCGCTGCCCGCTGCGATCCAGAAAAAAAATGTCTTCCGTGAAATTGCGCCTGAAAAAGACGTCGACGGTTTGAACCCGGAGAACGTCGGGTTGCTCGCCATGGGCTCCCCCCGGTTCCAGCCCTGTACGCCTTCGGGGGTGATTGAAATTTTGAAGCATTACCAGATCCCCCTAGCGGGAAAAAGAGCGGTTGTTTTGGGCCGTAGCGAAATTGTGGGCAGGCCTATGGCCCAGCTTCTCCTTATGCACGACGCTACGGTTACGCTATGCCATTCGAAGACCCTCCACTTGGCGGAGGAAACCTGCCGGGCCGATATTCTGGTGGTTGCGGTCGGCGTTCCTCAGTTCATTAAAGCGGAGCATGTAAAAAAAGGCGCGGCAGTGATCGACGTCGGAATCCACCGAACGGCAGAAGGCCTTTGTGGCGATGTCGACGCACTAAGCGTCGCCGATCAAGCAGGGGCTTTGACTCCGGTCCCGGGCGGCGTGGGGCCAATGACGATAGCAATGTTGATGCGCAACGTTTTGTTTGCCGCAAGCATTCAGGCGCGAAGGAAAGGGTCCTGAGACAGTTTGGCTTCGACTGCCATTTGGAGTTCTTCAAGCGACCCGCTATTCGAAATCAACCAGTCGGCTTCCCGAACCATTTGCGCATCGGTGGCTTGAACACTGAAAGCTTGTTCAATCTTAGACGGGTCCCAGCCGCTGCGCTTTGCAATCCAGTCCATCCGACTCTGCTTTGGGGCGACCACTCCAATGAGATAATCAAAGCGCTTTGAATACCCTGTTTCAATGAGAAGAGCCCCTTCGCACACCACCGCCGGAGATCCATTTGCCGCGGCCTCTTGGTAAAGCGATTCAAATCGCTTCATCAGCCTTGGGTGCATAATTTTGTTCAGCGCAGTTCGATCCGCAGCCGACGAAAGGATACGTTGGCCCAATTTCCCGCGGTCCAACCCTTGCGCGTTGAAAACGCTGTTTCCGAAAGTGTCTCGAATACGTTGGATGGTTTCGGTGTCGGTGTCAGTCAGCTTCCGGGCTTCGAGATCCAGATCCACAACCGTCCAGCCATGCGCCTTTAAGAAGTGCCCAACGCTCGATTTCCCACAGCCGATTCCCCCCGTGAGTCCAATTTTAAGAGGCAAAGAACGTTTTCTCCAGAACCATATCCCCCCAAGGCACAGCCCCAGGAGGGTCGCGAGCGAAACCCCTAGGCCTAAACCAACCAAGGGTTGACGAAACGTGAGGTCAACCGTCACGACCCCCGCCGGTACCGCCACACTCAGTGGCTCACCCAGCGTCGAAACAATCGAGTGCCCCGCAGACGACCAATAGGGGTGATGGTTCAAAGGGAGGCGGAGGACTTCACTTTTTTCGAACGTCCTACGCACCCGAAACTGGTTCCAAGAAAGCCACTCCATTTTTGGCGTCGGTGAGTCCGGTAGCTCTGCCCTGTAAGCCTCCACATTGTCGACACATTCAATGACGCCGAAGCCCTGGCGGATGGCAGCGTAGGGCGTGTCGGGATCCTCGTGCACATGTTCTACCGAAGTGCGAAAAGTGCGCGGAGGAGTGCTCTGGGGCCCCGAGTGGTACCAAGCCACTTTTGATACATTCACAAACGAGTGGGCTAGAAGTGGCAGCACTCCCAAAACGACAACGAGCGCTTGCCGCCAGCGCTTTTCTGGCCAGGAGAAGCCCATCGCTGAAAAAACAATGAGCGCTAAATAGGTGCCGAACCAAAACCGCACCGGCACACGTATGCTTGCGAAGCCAGGCCACCAACCGCTAAACCAGTGGAACGGGTACAAAGTGTTTTCCGTGTAGCCTTGCCCGAGAAAAGCACAGAAAACCGCGAAGCCGGCGAGGGAAAGCTTGGGTCCCGCATCCCGCCAAAAATCGCTTTTAGATTTCCAAGCAAACCAGAGCGCGACGGGACCCAGAAAAACGCTGTACTCGTGCCGCATCATGAAGTCGGAGCCGTACCAGGCTTTGGGGACCGTCTTTAAGGGGAAGAAGAGGTTTGCGACAAGGGCCGAAAAGGGCGACGACTTGAAAACGGCGTCGTAGACCCTCGGGAAATGGGCAAAGTAGTCGCGCGAAGGGATCAGCGTCGCTCCGCAAGCGAGCGTTCCCACGGCCGCAGCCCAGCAGAAAAGTCCGATAGGCCGGATTGACTTTGACAGAAGGCTTCGGAGTAACGCTTCAAACAGAAGAGTCGGAGCTGCATAAATCAGGAAATTCGGCTTGTAGAGGCCACAGTAAATGAACAGGATCGGCAGCAGCCAGAAACTGGGGCTTTTGGACCAGCGTCGGCTTGCAGTCGCTTGGTACGAGAGCAGAAAATACACGGGGAAGAGAAAGTAAAAGCCCAGCGTTACGTGCCCCACCATGAAACGCGCAACGGTGAAACCACCGCCCAAAAACAACAAGCTGCCCCAAGTGCGGCCTGACGGAGAAACTTTCCAAAGCGTTAGCCACCGGTTGAGGGCCCAAGCCCCGAGGCCAAGCTGGAGGAGCAGCTCCCCTTTAACGGTCACCGAGGGGCCGAACAAGAAAGTGGAAACTAGGATCAAAGGGTGGAACACGGGGATCTGAGGGTCGCCGCCGAGTGTACGCCCCCCGCAGAAGAAAGGGTTGTAGTGGGGAATGCCTGGGCTTTGCATCCAAAACCGAACGGCCATTTCGTAGTAGGCGGAGAGGTGGTTGTAGTCGTAGGGGCCCACAAGAAACCCCAGGACTCCAAAATGGAAAACGTAAAGAGCGCACAAAAGTGCCCACGCTAAAACCAGAGGGTGGCGCAGGGCCCGAAGCGCAGCAAAAGAAAACATGCCCGAGCTTCTCTCATGCCGCTCCCGCCTTCAAGTCAAACAGCGGTTCAAAGCTTCATGAACTTCGGATTTGCCATGCGCCGGATGGTGCCGTAGTTTTGGGTGGTTTTGAAAGACTTTGATCTCATTGTCGTGGGAGGGGGCCTTGCCGGCAGCCTCGTTGCCTTTCGGTGTGCAGCGGTCCGTCCCTCGTTTCGCGCCCTTATTTTGGAACAAGGGCCTTCTTTAGGAGGGAACCACACTTGGTCCTTTCATGGTTCCGATGTCGGCAGCGCTCTTGAGTGGTTGCTGCCCTTTGTAAAGGCTTCCTGGCCAACTCAACGGGTTTCTTTCCCGCGCTTCGAGCGGAAAATGGACTCGGCCTATTATTCTATCCGCTCTCAAGATCTGCACCGAGAAGTGTTGCGCAAACTGGGCCCGTCGAGCATCCGTTTTGGCGTGCAGGCCACGGGGATTTGCGAAAACCAAGTGAAAGTGGGGTCGGAAACAATATCCGCCGAGTTGGTGTTGGACGCTCGCGGGGTAGGCTTTGGCGCTCCGGGCCCCTTTGGATACCAAAAGTTTCTTGGCCAGGATTTATTGCTCGAACACCCCCACGGTGTCACGGAACCTTTGCTGATGGATGTCAAAGTCCCACAAACGGACGGGTTTCGTTTTTTTTATCTCCTTCCGTGGAGTGCGCACCAGATCCTTGTGGAAGACACCCATTACAGCGACTCACCTGACTTAAACGAGGGCGTGTACCGAAGCGAAATCTTGCGCTACGTGGAAGCGCGAGGCTGGAAAGTGGCTAAAGTCCTTCACGAAGAGGTGGGCAGCCTACCCATCCCCCTGAAGCGAGAGCTGGGCTGGGAATGCCCGCCCAACGCCATCGGGGTGAGGGCGGGGCTTTTTCACCCTACCACGGGGTATTCCTTTTTAGACGCAGTCCGATCGGCGGAGTGGATCCGAAACGCGCTAGCTGCGGGTCCGTGGGACAATGGCGCCTGGGAAAAATACCGCGCCGGCCAAATCCGGGGCCGATGGTTTTTCCGGTACTTGAACCGGATGTTCTTTGGAGGGGTGCCCCCCCATTTGCGTTACACGCTGATCGAGCGTTTTTACCGATTGCCTTTAAAGTTAGTGAAGCAGTTCTACTCCAGCCAAATGCCTTGGCGGAACTACCTAGTGCTGCTCTTGTGGGGGAAGCCCCCGTTGCCTATTTATAAAGCGCTTCGGCTTTTTGCCGAGCCAAAGGAAAACAATGTCTGACTTACGAGAATTGCTCCCGCAGTCGTCCGAGCTCGCCGCGCTCCTCCGGCTGAACCCCGCGGATAGTATCGAGCCTTTGCTGCGCAGCGCACTTTTGAATCCGATTGAGAGTTTTTTGAGCCGCGGGGGGAAGCGGTTTCGTTCTCAGGTTTTGGAGTTTGCGTTTGCAGTAGTCGATCAAGGCAAGTCGCCGGAGGCAACGGCGACGAAGCTTTGCGCCCAAGGATCGTTTGTCGTCGAGGCAATCCACGCAGCCTCCATGGTCGTCGACGACATCGAGGACCAGAGCATGGAAAGGCGCGGCGAACCCACTCTGCACCGTAAAGTCGGTTTACCGATCGCTTTGAATGCCGGAAACTGGCTGTATTTTTGGCCGTTGGAACGGGCTAAAAGCTGGGGCCTGTCGGCGACGCAAGAGCTACGCCTCTACCGAACGGTCATTGAGTCGGTGGTGAACGCCCATTTCGGACAAGCGATCGACGTAGGCGTCGCGATTGATTCCCTTCCGCAAGAAAAAGTGTGGGAGACGTGCCTCGCGTCGCTTGAGTTAAAGACCGGCGCGCTGATGGGGCTTTCCGCTTCGTTGGGAGCCGTATTTGCGTCGGGCAGTGACGACGAGCTTACTTTGCTGAAGGACTTTGGGATTTCGTTTGGAGTCGCGCTCCAGATGTTTGACGACATCGGGAATTTAACGACCAAAGACGGCAAAGAAGC
>JANPJT010000334.1:0-3375 GCA_031425635.1 Pseudomonadota bacterium | reverse complement strand
ATGAAAAAACCGACAGCAACGAACGGTAGCCGCGCCCCGCTCGGTCCTCATTCCAATCGCTAGACCGGCTAGTTCGAATTAGCCCTGCCGCGAGTTCCGCCAAGCGATCGCTCCCTACCCGCCAATGGATTCCAGGAACTTTCACACCAATATCGACTGCGACAAAGGGTGAAGTCGGCGTGTCAAACACTTCGCTCGCCGCAGATAAGATGGTTCTCGCGTGGTTTAAAAGAGAGTCTTGGTACCAATCAAAAAAATCTTTCCCGTACGCGGATAGGTGTTGCCGCCTTTCAAAAAAACCGCGTTGCGTATCTTTCGGTGGCCCCACTTCGTTCCAGCTTCGAAGGGCCGAAGACCACCCGCTATTCAAACTCTCAAGGCTTGCATACCGCGACTTTACCCACTTTCTGAAACTCTCCTTTGCAAGCTCCGAATAGGCTTGCAGGGCTCCGCGGCCGGGGTATCCCGCGACAGCACCATCATGCGCATTATAAGACGGAAACCTTAGCTCACCAGAAGGGCCTAAGCTCACGTTGATTTCATCGACGAGCGAAGATTTTGAGGCAAAATGCGTTTGGAAAGCGCTCATGAACACTCGGTACTCTGTCGCGACGGCTTCCGTCCCCCACACTGAAACCGTCTCGCGGCTGGTGTTGCCGTACTCACTGACCCAACCCACTCGATCGCCGTACTTTTTCCAAATCCACTGGGGAATGGAAACGTCGCAGGTATCTCCCACGTTTCCCCCGCACCGGTGGAAAGACAGGATCGGGATCCAGCGCAGGCCGGCGCGCTCGATGGCTTCGACCAGTTTGTCGTAGTACCGCCATTCAAAAGTCGTCGGGTCGTCAGTTCGGGCGACAGCGCCCCACCAAATATCCGTCGTCACTGCCTTCACTCCAGCGCTGCGAACAATGGCAAGCTGGGTTTCGAAACGACGCCACTGCGCTTCGTGGCGTGGATCTTCTGGGGAAGCTATTTCACCGAGGACGAGCGGGCCCATGATGTTCACTGAAGTACCACTTCCGGCAAACACGAGAGACGACCAGCAAGGGTTAAGAAAAAAGAGAACCGCAATGGCGAAAGGAAAGTAGCGCAATCGTCGCATAGCCAAAGTTCACCACTGTTTCCCAAAGCCCACAAGAGAACTTTTCAATCATCCTTGAGCAAACGACGGTAAGCGTCAGCAGTGCCCCGCGCAACGCGATCCCAGCTAAACAGACTTGCTTGGACTAGACCACGCTGGGAAAGCTCGGCACAAAGAGCGTCGCTTTGAGACAGGTCAGAAAGCGCTTCGGTAATCGTCGGGGCACTCAGCGGATCAATGAATCGAGCCGCTGCACCTACGGCTTCGACCAGCCCTCCCACGGCAGAACACACCACAGGCGTCCCGCACGCCATTGCTTCTAGAGCAGGCATCCCAAAGCCCTCGTGGAAACTAGGCAAAAAGAGCGCTCGAGCGCCGGCAGTTACCGCAACGAGCTCCGTATCTGGCAAATAGCCCGTTACCAAAACGGAGCCCGGCAGAGCGCCCCGCAATTCAGCTTGAAGCGCCTCCGTATTCCACCCTGCCCCACCCGCAAGCACCAGCGGAAACTGGCGTCTGACAGCGTCTGGAAGCTGATTGAAAGCACGCAAAAGGCCCAGGAGGTTTTTCCTGGGCTCTTGGTTTCCTACAAACAAAAAATAATTTGGAGGCAAGTTTAAATGGGTTCTCACCGATTCGATAGCTTCTTTGGATTGCGGCACAAAGCCAGGGCGCGCGGCAAGCGGCAAGACAGTGATCTTATGCTCTTTTACCTCAAGGTTTTGAATGAGCGCGCTTTTGGTGTCTTCCGAGTTAACAAGAACATGCGCTGCATGAGTAAAGCTTCGCATAAAAAATCTTCTGTACTTAGTTACTCGGTAGGCGGGGTGCCATTCAGGGTTCAAAAGCACTGAGAGATCATGGATAGTAAGGATCGTTTTGACAGGGCTGACCGGCGCCACTGCGTCGGGCTCGTGGAACAATCGGCAGCCCGAAAAGCGAATGGCCTCTTTGAGATATATTGAGAGCGCTCCTTGAGATAACTCATTCGCTCGATCTTTGAGACCGAGGGGAAAACCGCTTTGCGAACGGCCCGTCGCCCGACCCATTTTTCGTGCGACCCAAGCCATCGCCGGCAGCTCACTCACTCGAACGACCGAGAGATCGGGCGCTACTCGAGGAAGGTGCTCCAGCAGGAGCGCAGCATAGTGGCCAATTCCGCTCCGTGGCCGAAAGGTAATTAAGTCGTTGAATAGAATGGAAGGCATGCTCTCTCGTCTTAACAAGAGTTACAGCCGAAGTGAAAGAAAGAATGTGCCCCAACCAGGAACGCTCCCATAATAGATAAGGGGCTGCTGACGGTATTTATCCACCGAAAGCAGCACCTCAACCTAGGGGGCCTTATGACGCGTTTCATTTTGGTTTTTGCCTTATTCTCTTTGAGTGCCAACGCAGTTTACGAAGTGGGCGACTCGCCCCGAAATACTTGCTGGACGAACGTTTCTGGTGGAACCGACTGCTTAAACGACCCTTCCATTCAGTACAATGCGCGCGTCCTCCTTTTCAACTCGGGCTGGTGCGGCCCCTGCAACACAGAGTTTCAAGAAATCGTTTCGAAAACCAACGAGTTCGCAGGGCTACCGGTCACTTTTATTAGCCTGTCGGCCGCTGGTTGGACTCGAGCCGATCTCCCGAATCAAAATTTCTTGAAGCAGTGGCAAACTAAACACAGACTCACGGACGCCAAAGCAAGCTTCATTGTGGCGGCTTCCCCGAGAGACGCTGGCAAAGATTACTTCGCTTCCGTTTTTATTCCGAACGTCGTGGTTTTGGATTCAAATGGAGTCATTGTATATAAAGCGGTCAACCCAGGGGTCGACGCGATTGCTCGAGAAGTCCGCAAGGTCACCCCTCGGCCGGTTCCGGTTCCCGTTCCGGTCCGGTAATTACAAAGGTAGTTCGATACCAAAGGCGTGGACGGTGTACGGGGATAGGTAAAACTGTCCCCGAACGTCCGCGCCGGTATAGTAAGAATAGTAGAGGCGAAACGATCTCCAGTAGGAATCACTTTCGTGGAGAGCAACCCCAAGCTGCAAGGCAAACGAAGGGTTTACGCGAGTTTCTTCCTGCCACCGCAAATCGGCTGCAAGAAACGGTGAAACGAGAGTTTGGGTCGGAACAAAGTAAGTAACTCCTACTTGCAACGCCAGCGGGTGCACTGCGGGGATAGAATTCCCTATGCGGTGAACCCCTAAATAGACGTGCAAGTTTTCATCCGAGTAACCACCTCGCAAACTCAACGTCTCCCGGCTATAGGCAATGGGGGGGCTTGGGTTGCCGTCCGCAAA
>JANPJT010000333.1:0-6784 GCA_031425635.1 Pseudomonadota bacterium | reverse complement strand
GTGCTCGTGCTGGCAACCGGAGGCAACCGTAGGGTCAGGGCCGGCGAGTACGCCTTTAGGACAGGGATGGGGCCTTTCAACGCCGTTCTCACCCTTTACTTCTCCACTCCCATCGAACACGTAGTGACGATTCCGCCTGGTTGGAACACGCGGCAGATAGCGGCGATTCTTGCGACAAAAAAGCTGGTGATTCCCGAGAAATTCCTATCGCTCGCTCTGTCCAAGTCCAACGCAGAAAAGCACAAAGTCGCTGCCCCCACGCTCGAAGGCTTTCTTTTCCCCGACACCTATACTTTTTCGAGAGTCGACGGAGAAGAGCGCATCATCGACCGGATGGTGCAAAGGTTTTTCAGTAAGGTAGAACCGTCGCTCATCGCCGAAGCAAAAAAGAAAGGGCTTTCCTTAGAGCAAATGGTCACTTTTGCTTCGATCATCGAGAAAGAAACAGGCGTTTCCAATGAAAGAGAAATGATTTCGTCGGTTTTCCACAACCGACTTGAAAAGAAAATGCGCTTACAGAGCGACCCCACCACTATTTACGGTATTAAAAATTTCAACGGCAACTTGACTCGTAAGGATCTTCAAACTGCCACGCCGTACAACACTTATGCGATTTATGGTTTGCCCCCAGGCGCCATCGCAAGCCCCAGCCTTGCCGCACTCGAAGCCGTCGTAAAGCCCGCCAACACGCGCTATCTATACTTTGTAGCGAACAACAAGGGCGGCCATATTTTTAGCGAAACGTACGCCGAGCATTCGGCGAACGTCGATTTCTTCCAGAAAAAGCGATCGACCAGGCGCCAGACTGAATCGCTTCGAAGCATTGGCACACTCAGAAAGTAAACACTTATGCCTAAACAAGTCGCTCCGTCGGACCGCTCTCCCGTCATTATGACCGAACTGGTGCTGCCGTCGCACACGAATGCGCTGGGGACTATTTTCGGGGGAGTCGTGATGGGGTGGGTGGATATCGCCGGCGCGATTGCAGCGCAGCGATTTTGCCGCACACCCGTGGTTACAGTGTCTATCGATTACTTGCATTTCATTGTGCCGATTAAAATTGGGTACGCGGTCCGTATCACGGCCCGAGTGAGCTACGCGGGGAACACATCGATGGAGACGGAAGTCCTTGTCGACGCGGAAAACGCCATCACGGGCGAGGTCCGCAGGGCGACAAACGCATTCCTCACGTTTGTTTCGATTGACGATAAGGGGAAACCTCAAAAAGTGCCGTCCCTCCCGGTAAACACGCCTGAGGAAAAGAAAGCGTTGATTGAAGCGAAAGCGCGGAGAGAGCGGCGCTTGCAGTGGATCTCAGCCAGTGGGAAGTAAAACGGGCAAGCCTCTACCATAGCTAAGGGTTGCCATTGCCTGTTTTCTGGATTAGGCCCAGTCCGAATGAAAAAGTTATTCTTTCTTTTGGCGGCCATGGCAGGCTGGTGGCTCTGCTTTCTCGAGCCGAGCAGTGTGGCCACGCCGCCGAAAACCGTGCCGGCACCCAGTTTAAATAGAGCGGCGCCCAGAAACGAAATCGCGGGTTCTGCGCCCATTTCTCCCGTTCGAAGCTCGCAGACTCTGGCTTTGCCGCCAAAGTCGAAAAGCGAAGTCGCCGACGAGCTGTTCCAAAAAGGCATTTCAGCGCTTGGTAGCCCAGACCGCCGCGGTGAGAGCATCGAGTACCTTGAAGAATCCTTGCGAAACGATCCCGGAAATGGCTCAGCGCTGTTCGCTTTGGTGCAAGCGTATTCGAAAACCCCCGCCTCCAACCAAGGCGAAATATTTCTGTTGGCGCTACTGGACAACAACCCTCAAGACAGAGATGTCCTTCAATCCGCGCTCGCCGACTTCTATGCTTCGAAGGGTGACTCCGTCAAAGCACAATACTACGCCGAATCGGCGATTGAATCGGATCCGCATTCGCCAGTGGCTCACACTCTTTTGGGAATGATTTACGCTGAAAAAAACGACGAACGCGCACAAGCCGTTTTGGAAAGAAGCGTTGAACTTCACAGAGAGTGGAACAATGGAGAACTGTCCACGGAGGGAGCTAAAAAAGCTTCCGTCGCGCTCGGCCAACTGCTGAAAGAAAGTGGCCGGACCGATGAAGCTCAACGGCTAGTGTCTGAAGCGGAAAGAAAAAGATAGGGCTCCTGGTAAATTTCTTTGACAGACGTGACTGACTTTGGAAGGAAAGGCATCTCTCGTTTTTGATTTTCATCAAGTGAGCTGGGTTGAGGGGGAAGCGATACACCGCTTCAAGCAGTGAGCATGTTGCAGAGCTGCTTTCAGATAACCTCGGCGAGTTTTACTCCGTCGACTTAGAAAAAAGGAAAAGCCGTATGATACGTCTTTTTATTGTTGTTGTTGCATTGGCTGCCATTCCGGCGCAAGCCGAATTATTCCGTCGTAATCGGTCTTACAGCGGCCAAAGCCAATCGCCGCAGTACCAGGGAAACCTTCAAGCCTACTCTGCTCAGCGTGCGAACGCGATGGTCGGAAGCCACAGCCCGCAGCACCTTGCCGGCGCAGTGGTTCGAAATGGCAATGGAATGGCGTTTGAAGGCAACGGCTACGCTCGAGGCGTCAACATGATGCCAGCCTTGCCTGCGACTTGCGGTGCGCCAAACGGAAACAAACTCAGTGATTCTCACCGTGTAGTAACGTCAAGAGATCGACAGGGTAATACCATTTACGAAATCTACCGATCAACGTTCTGGGATAAACCAACAAGCAGCCGACACCAAGTCCAGTAAATTGCGGATGAAGGCGGGGCGAGGGTGCGTATTTCGCATGCTTTCCCCGCCCGTCTATTTCAAACAGCGGAAAGTCCTTCAGTAACCTGCACCGGCTTGAGAACTCCGGACTCCTAGTTTGAAACCAGCTGCCGAATAAAATCGGTAATCTCCGAAAGCGCAGAACCCGGAGTGAAAACTTCTTTCACGCCCGCCGCTTTCAGCCCCGCAATATCCTTCGCAGGGATTATCCCACCGCCCACTACCGGAATTTCGGGCGCGCCTTTTTCTGCAAGCACTCTTAAAATCTCCGGGAACACTCGGTTGTGCGCTCCCGAAAGGATGCTAATACACACCACGTCGACATCTTCCTGCACTGCGGAGTTCGCAATCATTTCAGGCGTCTGGTGAAGCCCCGTATAGATGACTTCCATGCCTGCATCCCGTAGCGCGTGGGCAAGGACTTTGGCGCCTCGGTCGTGCCCATCGAGGCCAGGCTTTGCGAGTAAAACACGGATGGGTTTCGCGCTCATCGGTGGCTCCAGTTCTTGGGGAAAATGCAGATGGTTTTTCTTTTCGATTTCAAAAAATCCTCCAAAAGGCGATCGTCGGAACCTTTGCCTTCTAAAAGCGCTTTGGCAAAGGCGAAATTTTCAGCATTCACTTTGCGCAGGAAACTCCGCCACGGTAGCCCGGGGTAGCGGTGGATGCGGGGGTCGGTCAGCGCCGTTTGCCACTCTTGGAACCACTTCAGCTCAATTTTTGCTTCTTGCTGCAAAAAAGGGTGGAATTTTACGTCGATATGGCGTGCGGCGACTTGAAGCAAGTTTCGAAGCAGTAGCTGATCCCACGAGCGAAGGTTCGAAAGGAGCAAGAGGGTTTCTTCGGCCGAGCGCTCTTCGGAAGCTTCATCAATGAGCAAAAGAACCGAAAGACCCGACGCCCGAATGGAACACAAAGTGCCCTGCACTTCTTCCCAGTCCCGCGCGGAAGTCTCCAAAGTGATGAGCGAAGCTTTCTTTTTTTCGAGAAGCGCAATTTGCCGCTTTAAAACGCTAGGCTTTAACCCATCAAGGCTTAGCACGCTTTCAATAGACATAGACTCCTCGGCCGGATTTTCGGCCGAACCAACCGGCTTCCACGTACTTGCGTAGCAGAGGCGCAGGGCGGTACTTCGAATCGCCTAAGTCGCGGTGGAGGACTTCCATCACCGAAAGGCAAATATCGAGTCCCACAAAGTCGGCAAGCTCGAGCGGGCCCATCGGAAAACCACAGCCCAGCTTCATCGCTTGGTCTAAGTCTTTCGGAGTCGCAAGGCTTTCTTGCAAAGCCACAAACGCTTCGTTGATCATCGGCATCAAAACTCGGTTTACTGCGAACCCAGGCGAATCTTTCGCTTCGATAAACACTTTTCCCAAACTCTCGGCAACGGCCCGAACTTGTGCAAACGCTTCATCGCTCGTTGCCATCCCGCGGATTCCCTCCACCAGAGTCATAATGGGGACAGGGTTCATGAAGTGCATTCCGGCTATCTTGTCGGCGCGCTTGGTGACGGCAGCAATTTGAGTCACGGAAATAGACGACGTGTTGGTGGTGAGCAGCGCACTGGGGGCCAAAACCGCATCGAGATCCCTAAAAAGTTTGAATTTGATTTCGCGGTTCTCGCTGGCCGCTTCCACAACAAACTCACAGCCCGAAAGGTCTTTCAGTTCCGTTGTAGTGCGAATCCTCTGGACTATTTCGGCGGCCTTCTCTTTCAGCTTCCCTTTTTCTTCGAGCTTTTGAACGCTTTTTTGGATGGTTTGGAGGGCTTTCGTTAACTGGCCCGCTGAGACATCAAAAAGGATTGTTTTGTACCCTGCCTGGGCCGCCACCTGAGCGATGCCATTGCCCATGCTGCCCGCTCCGACTACCCCAAAAGCTGTGATTTTCATGCGTTGATTCCCCTCGTTGAGTCACGGTAGCAAGCAAAGGGGAAAAAGAAAACGGGCTAGCTTCACATTGAGAAGCTAGCCCGTTCCTTAAGTATCTAACGGCGGAAGACTAGATGCGACCGTTGTTGCGGACTGCCGCGTTATGGGCCGGGTTCACCGCAAGGCCATTTGCCCCAGGGGCTACAGCACCGCGCCGCTGCGTGTTCGCAAGGCCAGGCTGCTGAACTTGGCCCTGGGCCGCGACTTGAGACTGGACATTGCCCGTAAAGTCTTCGATTTTCTTTTTGAACTTTGCAAGCTCATCGCACGAAGTCTTTGCAGGGACAAACGCTCGGCCTACTTCAGCATTTGCGTTCCCGAGAGCAGTCATCGTTGAAAGCGCTCCCTGGAGCAAAGTCTCCGGGTTGGTTGCCGAAGCGACCTGCTTGATTTTTGCCTGCATCGTTGCACCTAACTGGGCTTCAATCTGCGTGGAAGCTTTTCTGCACTGCATTACCCGTGCTTCGCTGCTCAGCGCCTGCTTGAAGCTGTCGGCGTACTGGGTGCTGTCACCGTTGTACATGGCGACGAGCATATTGTAAGCCGTGCCAATCAGGGTGTTTTGAGCGTTCGGGTTATCTCGTCCGACTTGCTCTGCGATGGCTCGGCAATTCTTGTAAAGTTTATCTGCTTGAGCTTTTGCCGACTGCACTGCAGCGACTCTGAACTGCTCCAAGTTGTCTGCGAAAGGGCCAGCAATCGCCTGGACTTTCGCTTTGTCCCCATTGGCGCTCTGGAGGCTCTTCACCATTTTCTCCGTTTCATCGCTGAGTTTCTCATCCCAAGTAGCGATGCCTGCATCCAGTTTCTTGCCTTCTGCTTTTAAGTTCGCAAGGCGTTGCTCATCGCCAAACTCAGATCCGGGAGAAAACTTAGCGAGTTCTCCAATCTGCTTTTGGAATTCGTTTTGCTCAGGGCTTTCGGCGCGTTTCTTCGCCTCTTTCTCTTTATTCGCTTTGAGAAGCGCGAAGAAGTTTTCAAAGGCTTTTTCTTTCAGCTCTTTGGACTTTTCGGAAAGCATCTTCAAGCCTTCTTTCTTTAAGAAGGAAAACGGCTCGCTGTTCATTTGGCTCGAAAGGGACTGGAAGCTCCCTAAGTCGACGCCTTTGTTACAAGAAGCGTCGATTCCCGACACATCGAGGTCGGCAGGGTTGGCAGGAGTCGAAGGCTGCGCCTGCATCTGAGCAAACTGGCCTTCCAAAGCTTCGTTCTTCTTTTTTTCTTTGTCTAATTCCGCTGCAAGGATAGTTTTAGGCTGAGCAGCTAAGGCTTTCAGACGATCCAAAGCCGCGAGCTTGCCTTTGTTTGCTTCTGCGAGTTCTTTTTCGTCTTTAGTGATTTTGATCACTTTATCGAGTTCGGCAATCTGCGCGCGAAGCTCTTCCGCTTCCGCTTCTGCCTTTGAAGCGCCAGGCTTTAACGGCTTCTTGGAAAGCGTTGGCTTGATGAGCGCCCCAATCTTTGAAAGGTCTGCGCTGAACGCAGCGGGTGTCGCGTACTCCGCTGCAGCAACCGCTTGACCCGAGATAAGCACACTGACTAAGAACGCTACCGTTTTCACTTGGTTGAGCCTCATTTTATTCCACTCCACAAAAAAACCGCTTCTGCAAATTCGCAGTCCTCCACAAAGGAAGACCGCTCCACAGCGCGTAGTAGTGCAAGCGATGCGCCAAGTGGTTTCGAGGGGGCTCACGTGCCTGTGGGGCGAGGGCTCAGGCCCCCGCGTGCCGAAATACGCCTAGCGGGGTTGTTTTTAAGTGTTTAAATACAGGTACTTAGAGGGTTGTATCTTCTGAGTATAGCTGTCGAATTTCTCGACACGTGGGCCGTTGTGGCTGCATTCGGTAGGGGGCCTAGCTTTCCGCCCAACGTCGCTTGAAGGTTGCTTCACCCTTCGGGTTCGCAATGACGGAAACGGAAAGGGTAGCCGCCAGCAGACACACGCGGGTCATTTTCGTGTTTGTACGCGCTCGCACTCCTTCCGTCATTGCGAGGCGCGAAGCTGTTCAGTGTCAACACATCCTTTACAGGTTGTGCCAGTACATCCTTTACACTTGGGGGCGAATGATTGGTTGGCCG
>JANPJT010000332.1:0-4765 GCA_031425635.1 Pseudomonadota bacterium | reverse complement strand
ATCAAGCAAGTACAGAACCTGCTCAACGGTCGACCAAGGAAAACGTTGGACTTTCGAACCCCTTTTGAAGCAATACAAGAATTGTTGCGTTAAAACTTAGGATCTACCCTGACACCAGTCTTCTACGCCTATATTTTTGTTCTAATTTTGCCGATACGGTGGCATGGAGAACTTTCGAAAGCTTTATCCTCAGCTCAACGGCCTAGTCGAGAAGCAGGCGATGGAGTCAGCCAACGTAGGCATCACGATTACCGATCCGAACCAGCCGGGCAATATTATCGTGTACGTCAACGCGGCATTTCTGCGGATGACGGGCTATGAACGTCACGAGGTTCTCGGAAGGAACTGCAAATTTCTGCAGGGGCCCGATACCGATATGGCCGTGATCCAAAAAGTCAGCATCGCCTTGAAACAGCGGTGCGACTTCACCGTGCTTTTGAAGAATTACCGCAAAAACAAAACTGCTTTTTGGAACGAACTCCATATCTCTCCCATCGTCAGCGAAGATGGGAAGCTTTTGTTTTTCGTAGGTTTCCAGACCGACGCCACTGAAAGAGTCCTCCTAGAAGAAAGCATCAAATTGGCGCGCGATCGCCAGAATGAGCTGATTGATGCTTCTGGAGACTTCTTTTGGGAGTTTAATCAACAGGGAAAATTCACATACCTCTCCAGCCGCGTGGAGGAAAGCCTCGGTTTTAAGAGCGGCGAATTCTACGGCAAACCGGTTTTCGACTTCCTTTGCAAAGAGGAAATCGAAGAGCAGAGCCTCATGATTCAGGAGACCCTAATCATTCGGCGCCCTTTCCGAAACATGAAGGTGCGTTTTCAGGACAAATGGGGCAAGCAGGTTTGGCTGCGTTTGAATGGCAAGCCGCAGTTTGATCGAATTTCGCACGAGTTCGTCGGGTTTATCGGTTCCGGCCATGACATCACTGATGAGCAAGCAAAGTTAATGGACACCTACCGTTTGTCCTCACTGGGCGAAGTAGCTGCTGAAATCGCCCACGAACTTGTCAATCCGATGACGGTCATCGACGGAACGGTCGGGTTGATCGATAGAATGCTCTCAGATCCGCAACCGGACATCGCGCGACTGAAAGTTTCCTTAGAAAAGATCCGAAGGATGGTCGCTCGCACCCAGAAGATTATTTCGGGCGCCAAAGCGATGGCCAAAAATGGCAGTGGTGATGAGCTAGAAAATACCTCGGTAAAAAGTCTTATCGCGGAATCGATCGAGCTTTGTGGGGGCAAGCTGAGATCTGTGAACGCCGAAGCCCAAATACAGATCGAACCGGAGACCCTCACCCTCCAATGCCGTTCAATCCAGATCAGTCAATTAATCGTCATTTTAGTTTCGAACGCGTGTGATGCGGTCAGGGAACTGCCCCTGACTGAGATTAAGCCCTGGGTTCGGATCGCGGTCACGGTCGTTGAAGACAGGATGGTGATGCATTTTTCCAATTCCGGAACCAACGCATTCGAGAAGCTCGAGCGGGCGCTTCAGAAACCTTTTGAGTCCACCAAGTCCGGCAAATTAGGCACCGGACTGGGATTGCATTTGGCGAAGAAGATCGTCAAAAGCCACGGGGGAACCATTGAAGCGGATCCCGCTACCGAAACCACCTGCGTAATAGTCAAGCTTCCGGTCGGAATCGGAAAATCCACAAGCATTGCAGCGGCTGCTGCTTGAACAGGAGAACCGCGCGTGGGCTCCAACGTTCTAAATCCGCACCCAACGGCGGCCAGGCATTGATCTGCGCTAGCTAACTTTTTCGAATGCTCCGGGAAGCTCTAGCGGCGTGGTTGGGTGCCGTTTTTCATGCTTCGATAAAGACTGACACCAGTTCCCCAAAGCCATTAAGGGCCTTTGGTGCCGCGCGTAAATTGCCCCTAGTTTTCGCCGCGTGAGCTGTGTTACATCCCCCCTTCAGTTTGGAGGAGTTCATGAAGCGTATTTTGCTTTCGGCCTTGGTGGTTTCGTTTTTGCCGGGTTGCTCGGATGTCGCCCCAATTGGGCGGGCTGCCGATCAAGGTCCTCGGCTCACGCCGGCCGCAGGTGCCGCTTCACCTGCCGAGCCGTCTCAGTACGAAATCCAAAAAGAAGCCGAGATAGAGAGCGCCGAGAAAGCGTTAAACGATTCCTCTATTTCTTTGGAACGCGGCGCGAACAATCAGTATCCTAAGAACGATGCAGAGGCGCTGAGGGCAATCGAAAAACTCGAGCAATTCATTTCTATTGGCAACCCCGTTGTTGGTTTAAACGGAAGCTATCTGCCGAACGAGAAAATCAAACAGAAAGTTGCCACCGCCAGGTCGTTGATCCAATTGATTCGGAACGAACAAGCGGCCCGAGCACTCGCCGCAAGAGAACTTTTGAGTCGGGAAGCAATCGCCCGTCTGACCGCATTGGAACAGGAACTTGATAAAGTGGGGGTGGCTTTCAAGGTGAACTTCAACTCGGTGCAGTTTTCCTCCATGCCTGGTCTGGCCGAGAACAAAACCGGCCGGTTCGACACCCTCGTTTTGCTCTCTACATATTACAAAGCTCTGGGCAAGGAGCTGCGCTCTGGAGTTATTATTGATTCCAAACAGTCCAGCGAATTCGAATTGAAACAGCAACTCACATTTAAGGTGGGGGCCGCCGAGATGAAAAAATTCGCCAATGGCGTCATTAAGAATATGGGCGACCAATTTCCGGGCGTAGTTCTTGTCGATGAACAGTGGGTGTTGGATGTCGATGCGTTTGCTACCTTCGACGGTGAACAAATGGATGATCTGGTGAATTATATCCAGATGGCTGTGGCGGCGCTTGAAGAAACATCGGTTTTCTTTGATGTGAAGGACCTGAAGACACGGGAGTCCCTCGACCAAGAAGACCAAGAGAGCAATCGCTACGGCTTCGACAGGTTGGTTCCTGACGCCAAGATTTTCGCCCACGAGCATCGCGATCTCATGGACGGGTCTTTCGCGAAAAAAATGCAGGACCGTGCGAAGCGGATTGAAGCGCTCGTACACTCCCTCCCGCCTTCGGCAACCAAAAAGGATTTAGAGGCCGCCAATGCGAAGCGGGCTCGTCAAGCCCTCGAAGAGCAGATTGCCATAAGCGAAAAGCGGCTGGCCTATCTGGGATGGAAGATCGGTGTTCAGGACGGCAAACCGGCGATTGACGCGGAAGCGCGTAAGCGATACCAGCGGGATCATCGCTTCGAACCCAGTAGTATTCTCGGCATCGACCTCGAAATCAGCAGACTCGTACATCTCTACAGCGAGTTGTATTTCGTGCTACCGCTGGCCCAAGCGAACGACACGGACGCCGTCCGAGCTTTGTTGGAAGCCAAACACCTCGTTTTGTTAGACATGGTGAAAGCCGTGATCAACGACGGCAGCGATAAATCCAAGCTGGACTCTGGGCTCCTGAAAATGTCGGATGAGGCGCTGAAAGAGCCGCTGAAGAACCGTCGTCAGAAGGTCTCCCGGCTCAGCTTGCCGTAAAAATCGATAGGGTATTCTTTTGGGTATTCTAAATGTGCTCAGTTAAACTAGTACGGTGTCTGATTTTTTCCACTATTTGCTGATTTTCTACGGAATGAGCCGCAAAGCGTGGGGCGTTTATCAGAGTCATGGCTTTCCCATCCTCAGTGTTTTGATCCTTACCCTTTCTGTTTGTCCGCCCGCCATAGCATGCAAAAATGATCTGGAAAAACTTGCGGGTGTGAGCCCCCAGTCGTTTGATCGGCAGGAATTAGAGCAAGCGAACCAGCTTCTTGCCCGCTCTCCTCAACTTTCTCATTCTAAACTGGTCAGTGGGGTGGTTCATTCAAACGGAATCGGTTTTCCGGAGCCTAGTCATCGCTTGGCGTTGTGGTTGAGGACATTAGAAGAAGCAAAGACTAACCCCGAAGTGCACGCGGCCTTACGTGAAAAGTATATCAACGAATTTGCGATCGATGAGACACAGATTCCTGAGAGTTTTTTCGAGAACCAAGTGCGTATCGCGCGAGAACAGGGCTTCGGTGACATTTCTTTTTCGGAAGATAAGAGGCGTGAACTCGTTCTCGCCCTAATCGAAGATCAAAGAGGCACACTCCAAAATTGGTTTGATTATCTAATTTCGCCAAATGTTCATGCCCCTGCTTGGGTGAGAGCGTGGGTACTGGATAGCGTGACGAGAATGGGAAAAATAGACCCTGAAAGCGGTAAATTTGCTAACCGCGGGGCGCGAACGATTCACCCTTTCGCGGAATTAAACCGGGAGGCTTTGGCCCACGTTTTGGAAGAGGCGACCAAGGCCAATCAGTCCTTTGCCAAGCTCTATGCAAAGCACCTCCAGCAAAACACTGCCAACCAACGTGATTTGTCGGTCACCCTAGGTCGGTGGGTGCGGTATCCGCAGAACTCGTCGCCTGAGCCCTTGGTTTCGGCGCTGCAGGGCTGCAATACCGGATGGTGTACGGCAGCTCCGGCCACCGCAAAAAGCCACTTAGCGGGTGGAGATTTTCATGTCTACTTTAGCAACGATAAGGATGGGAAACCGAGTGTCCCCCGAATCGCGATTCGAATGGAAGGATCGAGAATCGCCGAGGTGAGAGGTATAGAAAAGGAGCAGAACCTCGATTCCCACATCTCCACGACGGCTATTTTAAGCCAGAAGTTGGGCGCATTTGGCCAAGAAGGGGAGAAATACCATCAACGGACGTCCGATATGGCCCAGTTGACCGAAATTGGCCGCAAGCATCAGTCGGGGGTGCCGCTGAATGCGGCCGAG
>JANPJT010000331.1:0-10535 GCA_031425635.1 Pseudomonadota bacterium | reverse complement strand
AGGACGCTATAAATTTCACTCGTTCATTCATTGCTTTTGTTTCGTTCCACGGCATGACCAACCATGCCATAAGTGTTACCCAAGTCCCCGGTCTGATTTGTCACCTATCTACCCGGTCCGGACCGGAAATCCGATTGACCGCTTTTAGGCTGTCCTTGAGGGCCCTGTAGTCATTCGGTTCCACCGAATCCTTAGGAAATAGAGTGTGGAAATTACCGCCTCGGTACCCCAGCAACTCCCCCAGCTCTTGGATGCGCCTGCGGCGGTTCTCTATTACTAATGGCTCCAGCGGACGAATCTTTAAGATAGCTTCTTTCATCGAACTTGCCTCGGCATCGTTCGCATCGAGGAAGGCCTTGGTATCTATCAAGCCCCGGAACGCCTCGGGTAAAGTCATTTTGCCGTCCATGATTGCGCGGGAAATGCAATGGACAGCGTCTTGGCTATTTCTCATACTGTCGTAGTCATTCGGATTCACCAAGTCCTTGGGAAACAGAGTGTGGAATCTTCGCCTTGTATAACCCAGCAACTCCCCAAGCTCCTGGATGCGCCTGCGACGGTTCTTTAGTACCGCTAGCTTCTGCCGCTGAACCAAGAGAATCGCTTCTTTCATCGCACTAGCTTCGGTACCGTTCGCATCGAGGAAAGCCTTGAGATCTGCGGGCTTTATCAGGCCCTGGAACTCCTGGGGTAAATTCATTTTGCCTTCCAAAATAGCGCGGGAAATAACATGGACCGGTTCTTGGTATTTTTTAATATTACCGTAGTCACTCTTTCCTACCGAACCGTCTGTAAACAGATTGTGGAAAATACGGCCCCGGTACCCCAGCAATTCCCCGAGCTCTTGGATGCGCCTGCGACGGTTGCTGACTACCAATGGATCCTGCGGTCGAATCTTTAAGATAGCTTCTTTCATCGCAAGAGCTTCAGCATCGTTCGCATCGAGGAAGGCCTCGGGCTCTATCAAGCCCCGGATCGCCTCGGGCAAATTCATTTTGCCATCCATGATTGAGCGGGAAATGCGATGGACAGGTTCTTGTCGGGTTTTGCTACTGCTGTAGTCCTGCGGTTTCACCGAGCCTTTGGGAAACAGAGTGTGGAAAATACCGCCTCGGTGGCCCAGTAACTCCCCCAGATCTTGAATGCGCTTACGGTGCTTTTCAATTTGTCGGTAGAAGGCGAGGTATTCCTCCAAATCGTTTCCTTTCAGATTCGCAATACGGCCATAGAAAAGATCTAGGCTGCTCTTAGTGCGATTGGAGTCCAGCGGGAAAGGGAGCTGTGTTACGGCACCTATTTCCTTCGCGCGCTGGGTCACCAGGTGGACGTTGAAACTCTCAAGAGTTCCTTTTTTTGCGGTACGCAGGGCGTGCTTTTTCCCACCGTGAAAAAGATAGACCTGGGCCGGAGAATATTTCTTTTCTCCAACAGTTATTCCCCCCTTTTTTATATTAGCTAGAAACCCGAGGGTTTGCGACGGAAGGTACCTCGACGCTCCCATCTTTGATTCGATGAGACTGTGTAGAATGATCTCGTTTCCCCGGGTTTCGTATACTAGTCCATCAACAAGGTGGCCATTGTCCGTTCCTAAATTGATATTAGATTCGTGCAATACCTGAAGGCCAGATTCGGCCTGACTGCGGAGCTCGGCCACTCCCCAAACTTCTCCCAATGTCCCGCTTGTTTGCCGACCGAATTTCTCCCGCATCGCGATCACACTCTCCGCAGTCCATTTCCCCGCGTGCTCGGCCACGGCTTCGTCGAGGCCGTAGTTCTTCAGACGAAACTCTTCGACATCGCCCGAGGTCCAGTTGCCAAAGAGTGCTTTCATTTCTGCTTGGGTAGCTCCAGCTTCAAAGGCTGCCACTAGTTCAGGGAGTTCCCGCCTCACAAGCGCCAACCCAGAAAGAGGGTCGGCTGCTTGGGCTACGCTGGTAAAAACCAGAAGCGTCCCGAGCAGAGAAACAGCGAGTGAGCGGCCGGTTACGAGTTTGTGAATGGGGCCCGTCATCTTCTCACTCCGTCTTTTTTCAGTGATCTTATTGTAGTCGCGGAGAAGGCTCAACGCGGAGCAGAAGAGATTGACGCGGTTCGAAGGGGAGGGAGCGGGAAGCATCACGCGGCTACGCCGCTGTAGTATTAACGATTAATCCTTAAGGCTTAATTCTTAAGATACTTTTCGCGAACGCGAAAAGTGTGGAGGGGGAAGGATTCGAACCTTCGAAGGCAGAGCCGTCAGATTTACAGTCTGATCCCTTTGACCGCTCGGGAACCCCTCCGGGAAACGAAGAAACTAAAGCTTTGCCTGATTAAGGTCAACCTTCGTCGCTAACCATAAAAATGAGCCGGCAGTGGGACTCGAACCCGCGACCTGCTGATTACAAATCAGCTGCTCTACCAACTGAGCTATACCGGCGAATTTTAAGTTTCTACTCGAAACGGGCGCCGAAGTCTAATGCCGTTGCTGCCTTCTAATGAGTTCGTACATCAAGATAGCGCCGGCAGCGCTGACGTTGAGTGACTGTACTTTCCCCATGAGCGGTATTTGGATTTTCCAGTCGCACAGAGAAGCCGTCAAAGACGCGATCCCTTCGCCTTCGGCGCCCAGCACGAGCGCAATCTTTTCGAAAGACGGCATTTCGTCGATAGAGGTCGAGCCTTCCCCCAGCGTCGAACCCACGGCCCAGAACCCCGCTTGTTTCAGCTGCCGTAGGCCTTCGCCCGTGTTGGCTATTTGGCAAAGCGGGAGAGTGGCGACGGCCCCGGCCGAACTTGCAAACACCGACCCGGTTACCGTCGCGCTTCGGTGGCGCGGGATGAGAAGGGCGTTCGCGCCAAGCGCTTCGGCGGTCCGGCAAAGGGCCCCGAGATTTTGAGGATCTTGCACATGGTCTAAAACAACGACGAGCGCGTGCTTTTCGCTTTCGAGCGATTGGAGCAGCGCTTTGAGTTCGCAAAAAACGAACGGAGAGAGCAAGGCTCGTGCCCCTTCCCCTTCTAGAAGGCCCTTTTGCCTGCTGGGTTTTAGCCCTTTTTGGAGAGCAAGGGCTTCGATTTCATCCACTCGGGCGCTCCCCCGATCCGATAAAACCAGCGAACGGATGGCTTTAGGCCGAAAGTGCAAAAGGTGCGTGATAGCCGACAAGGAGCTGGTTTCCAGTTCCCCGGGTTTTTCGCTCCGGTGCCTCACGAAAAGAGGGTTTCTAATGTCTGAAGCGGGTCTCTAGCCTGGGTCAGGGGCCGCCCCACGATCAGCAGGTCCGCCCCCCAGGCCAAAGCTTCGTTCGGTGTCGCCACTTGCCTAAGGTCATCTTGAAACACTTCTTTTCCCTCGAGGCGAATGCCCGGGGTCACCAGTAAAAAACTGGGCACGGTCTTAGGGCGCAAAACAGAAAGCTCGTAGGGCGAGCACAGAACCCCCGAGAGCCGGCATTCCATCGCGAGGCCGGCGAGCCGGAGCACCATCTCTTCTTCAGTCTCGGGTAACCCCCAGTCGAAAGAATCTTCCGCCCCTTGCCTTGTCAGCAGCGTGACGCCGAGCAAACGTAGAGTGGACCCACGGCAAGCGCAGCCCGCCATTTCAAGCATGGTTTTGCCGCCTAAGCAGTGGACTGTGGCAAATTCAACCCCGAGCGTTGCAAAGAGCTCGACCGTTTTGGCCACTACAATCGGCGTGTCGTGGAGCTTTAAATCGAGAAAAACTTTTTTCCCGTGGGAATGGAGAAATTTCACTATCTCAGCCCCCGAGCGACTAAAGAGCTGGGGGCCCACTTTATACCGGGAAATACGAGGCCCGAGCGTTTCGACTAATCTGCAGGCTTGGATCTCCTCCTCGTAGTCGAGAGCTACTACTACTTTTGACCAAGAGTCCATGCAGGTTTTCTATCTTGGGGGGAGGGGTTCTTCAAGCCTTGTTCTTCGACGCTAGGCCGGCGATACTACATGAGGTGCGTCGCCTTTCTCCAGCCGCTGTTTTAAGTTTCGCTCTCCCTGGCCTGGGCCAGCTTGCGCAAAAGCGACTGGCCTTCAGTTTCGCCTTTTTTGGGGCCTTTGTTGCCGCTTTATCCTACGGCTGGTGGGCTGTTCCCCTCGTGGCGCTCGTTTCGGGGTTAGAGGCGCTTCGAATGCCGCGCAGTACGCAAACCTTTGGACCGGCTTACGGAGTGGTGGGAGGAGTCGCCCTAGTGGCGTGGGTCAGCGCCTTTTTTCTACCGCTGCTTCCGCTCAAGATGGCAATGAATGAAGACGTTGAACGGATCATGAAAGAAGTAATGCGCTGCGTTTCGGTGGAAAAGTGCCCCTTAACCGAACCCACCCGAAACCTGCGGGATCCCTGGGGCCGGCCTTACGGAGTTTCTCCGAGGGGGGAACACTTCGAAGTCCGATCGTCGGGCCCCGACGGTGTATCGGGGACAGTGGATGACGCGGTCTTCGTCGGGAGACTTCTTTCGCGATAGCTCTAAACAAGCGGCCAAAAATCAGGCAGACTCCCAATCTGTGAATGCGTTTCTGTTCAGTTTTTGTGTGCTGTTTTTGTCGCAGTGGCCTGTCCAGGGGCTCGGAGCCCCGCCCGATATCAAAGCAATCAAAGGCGACCCTAAGCCGCAGTCGCGCCTTTGGCTGGACGAATCGGAAGATCGTAATGTCGGCAACGATTTAAAAAATTTCGGCGAAGGCGTCGCGAGCCGCATTGATCGGATTGTGAAGAAAAAATCGTTCGAAATCGGGGGCGATCCTTGGACGATGCAGGGGATTCCCTTTGCCTTTCCCAGTCCAGACTCAGGTTTTAACCTAGGCCTCCGGCTCCAAATGCAAAATATCAGCCGGCAGGATCCCCACGAAATGGAAGTCATTGGCCAGGTGCTTTCCAGCGATCGAGGCAGGCAAAAGCACATGCTGCAGGTTGATGTGCCGTACGCCTTCGAGGGCTTGGCGCGTTTCACCGGCCGTATCACGTACGATCGTGAAATCGCCCTTCGCTACTTCGGAGTTGGAAATAACAATAAAGTCGACGAAACCCTCGTCCGTTCGGAATCCCCGCTTTACCAAAACATGCGCGAGGGCCCGTCGATTAACCTGCAGTTCTTCCGCTACTGGGCCAAAAACATCCGCGGTGGGCCCATACTCAATTTAAAGTGGACGAGAGTCAGCTACCCGCCTGGGAGCTTAATGGAGCGGGACCAGCCGCTGGGAGTAGCAGGTGGCCGCACGCACTCCCTCGGACTCGCGCTGATCTACGATACGCTAGATTTTGAACCGTACCCCTCGCGGGGGGCTTACCACGAAGTGTTTTTCGATTTGGCAAACCGCGGTTTGACCGGCAGCGATTATGATTTCACTCGAACCACCTATACTTTTCGAAAATTCATTAGTTTGCACAGGCGATTGATTTTTGTTCACCGCACTTTGCTCGAGTATTTAAGCGGCGAAGTTCCCTTTTTTGAACTGGGGGCTGTGGGGGGGAGTTACCCTTCGGGCGCGCTGGGAGGGGATCGGTTTTTGAGGGGCTATGAAGGCAATCAATTCATCGATAAATTGCGCTTGGTGTTTGGCTTTGAGCTTCGTTGGGATCCGCTGTTTTTGAACTTTCTCAAGCAGGAACTCACCATAGGCTTTGTTCCGTTTCTAGACGTGGGGCGAGTGTGGCCCACGCTGGTCCCCGATCAATTTGATAATTGGCACGCTTCGGCTGGCTGGGGTGTCCGATTTATTTGGAACAGCCGCTTAGTGGTACGCATGGACACCGTTTTCACAGCAGATGGCTTTCGGATCACTGGTAACCTAGGGAATTCTTTTTAGGGGGGGGCGCTAAGCCCCTTTAAGTTCTCAAGTAGTCGTCTAACCGGTCGAAAGCTTTTGCTAGGTTCGCCGGAGAGTTTGCATAGCTAAAGCGAACAAAATTTTCTTTACCAAAAGACGAACCTGGAACCGCCGCTACGTGATGGTTTGCGAGGAGCTCTTTGCAAAAGTCGACGTCGTTCTTCCCTCGTTCTTTAAGCCACTTATTAAAATTCACGTAAAAGTAAAAAGCCCCTGTGGGTTTTACGTAAGTGCAGTGATCGGAAAGAGCGTCCAGTCTCCCCATACAGTATTTGCGCCGCGAATCGAATTCCTGGATCATCGAGTCAATCACGGACTCCGGCAATTTTGCTGCCGCAATCCCCGCCATTTGCACGAAACTCGTGACGTGGCTCGTGCACTGGCTCTGCAAGGCCGCCATCTTTTGAATGAGCTCTCGGTTTCCAATCGCCCAGCCTAACCGCCACCCCGTCATGCTATGGCTTTTCGAAAACCCACTGACGGTAATAGTGTAATTTTTCACTTCTGGCCCCAGAGAGGCAACGCTGACGTGCTCGGCGCCATCATAAAGATTTTTTTCGTAGATTTCGTCCGACAAAATCCAGAGGTTTCGCTGCAGCGCCCAGCCAACAAATTTTTTCAATTCTTCGGCAGAATACACCACTCCCGTAGGGTTGTTGGGGCTGTTGATGAGAATCCCTTTCGCGCTTGCAGGGATCGCAAGCCCTTTCCAGCGGTCGACGTTGAGGCGAAAACCATCTTCCTCGAAAAGCGGGAGAGGGACCATCGTGGCTCCTGTGAGCTCGATCATCGGACGGTAGCTGACCCACGCGGGGGTGGGCACTAAGACAGAGTCTTGTTCATCCACTAAGCACTGCAGCGCCAAGTAGAGCGCCATTTTGCAACCCGACGTCACCAGGATTTCATCGGCTGTTACGGGGAACTTATTTTCTTTGGTGATCTTGTCGGCCAGCACTTCGCGCAAACTATGGAAGCCCGCTGCTGGGGTGTATTTAGTAATGCCTTCGGCCATCGCTCGAGTGGCAGCTTCCTGGATGGGCAAAGGCGTATTAAAATCGGGTTCTCCAGCCGCAAGGGAAACAACGTCTACTCCCTGCGCCTTCATCGCTTGCGCTCGGGCAGCGATCTCCATGATGGAGGAGGATTTTAGTTTAGCGACACGAGACGATAAAGTTACCATAGCTTCTCTCGGAGTTTCTTTCCCACATGGGCGGGAACTAATTCTGCGACATCCCCTCGGTGGGAGATGACTTCTTTGATTAAAGTGGAATTCACGAAAAAATAGCGTTCGGACGCCATTAAGAAAAAGGTTTGTAGCTCTGGGTAGAGCTGGCGGTTCATCGTTGCCATCTGAAACTCGTATTCAAAGTCCGAAACCGCTCTTAGGCCGCGCACTACCACGTGGATCCCGTGGTCGCGGGCGTAGTTCACAAGGAGCCCGTCGTACACATCGACTTGAATGCGGGAATCGTTTGGGAAGCACTCTTCGATTAAACTCTTACGCGCAACGGCGTCAAAGAGGGGCGCTTTTTTCTGCGAGTGAGCGACCAAGATAGTGACGTGGCTAAAAACAGTTAGGCAGCGTTGGATTAGGTCTACGTGGCCGTTGGTGATCGGATCGAAAGTTCCCGGGTAAATCGCCCGATTTGTTTGGGTGGACGCACCGCTCATGACTTTAATCCTGTCGAAGAAAGTAGGTTAAAGTTGCCTCTCCAAAGCCCGTCTGCTTCCAAAGGACAAACCCCGCGGCGGAAAGTACCACTCGGCTCGGGTGCTTCACAAGAAAAATACAGTCTGCGCCGAGCCACGGTTTTACGGCGTCGCAGAGCCCTTGCGAGAAGGCCTCGTTCCAAAAAGGGAAGGGTGGGTCTGCGAAAACGATATCGTGTGGCCTCTTCGCGCTGGCGCCAAGGAACCGATCCGTGTCCGCGTTTACCACTTTTGCTCTCGGTTCTTTGGAGAGGGCTTTGCTCAGGTTTCGCGCGGTGGGTGGCGCTTTTTCGACGAAGGTGACTTCGGTCGCCCCTTCTCGCAGCGCCATTTGCCCCCAGCGGCCAAGGCCCGCGTAGAGATCGAGGCAAATCGATCCCGAAAGGTAAGGCCTTAAAGTATCGGAGGCGCTCTTCAGCGCTCGCGCTCCGATGGGACGTAGCTCGGGGTTCTCTGCTTTCACCCTTCAGCTTTCGAGCAAATGACCGGTGTGCCACTTAAAACGACGTGCGTCCCCGTGGGTGAAAGCACCCAGCGTACCGCCACAATTGCCGAAGCGGAAACAGCCGACGCTTGCTCCGAAAGCGCGTCGAAAGCGGGTCCCAAAGGGTTCGATTGCTCCGCGGCGAGCGGCACGGAAGCTGACACGGGGGCTAAGTATGATTCGATAAGGTAACCAGGTATAGAATCCCCAGCAGTCAAAATCATTTGTCCGGAAACCGAAGGGCGGGGCGCCTTGGGGGCCGAGGGAAACTCGGGGGTTTGGACGGGGGCCTCCCGTGTCTCAGGAAGGCCGCCGTCTTGTTCCGCAAAAGACTTTAACTCCGAAAACACCGAAGCGCTTTCCGAGTAGTCGATGGCGGGGACTTCCACCGGATCGAACGTCGAATCGTTCGAAGCGCTCATGAACGGGTTAAAACGGGAACCACAATCGCAAGCGACTTCAAAGAGAAAGTCTTCGTGTTCGATTTGCTTTTTGCAGTTAGGACAAGTGGACTGCATGGTTCGCCTTTATTTTATTGCCCGTGGCACTTCTTGTATTTTTTGCCGCTGCCACAGGGGCACGGGTCGTTGCGACCGACTCGGTCGTCGTCCCTTTTGGCTTGCGCCGGTTCAGTCCCGTGGTTGAAAGAGAGAGGAGGCGTTTGCCGCGGCGGGGCAATGGTTTCCGCCGCTGGTGGCTCGGTCACTTGCACCCGAAAGAGCTTCGACAAGACATCGGTCTTGATCTGGTCGTCCATGTGTTTGAACATCATGAACCCTTCTTTTTTGTACTCAACCAGCGGATCTTTTTGGCCGTAGCCCCGAAGCCCCACGCCTTCTTTCAAATGGTCCATATTGAGCAAGTGGTCTTTCCACAGTTGATCAATCGATCCCAAGTAAACCATTTGTTCGAGTTGGCGCATGAACGGTGTCGAGATGGCGCGCTCTCGGGCTTCGTAAAGCTCCTCGGCTCTGCGAAGCAGTACGCTCCCTAGCTCTTTCGAAGTGCTGATTTCGTTCCAAAAGCGTTCTTCGATGCCTAGAGAATTATCGAAAAGCACTTGAACGGTCTGGTGGATCGCGTCCCGATCCCACTCCGTCGTGTTTTTTGTGGAAGCAAAAGTATCGACTAAATTATCGATTTGTTCTTTCGCGATATCGAAAATGAGAGGCTTTGTGCCGTCTCCGCCCGCTAGAATTAGCTTGCGCAGTTCGTAAATGACTTCGCGCTGCTTGTTTAGAACGTCGTCATACTCAAGCAAGTGCTTGCGGATATCGAAATTGTGGGCCTCGACTTTCTTTTGGGCGTTTTCAATGGCTCTTGAAATCAGCCCCGACTCGATGGGCACGTCCTCTTCCATTTTAAAGCGTTCCATGTACGCTTTGATTCTTTCTCCGTTGAAAATACGGATGAGGTCATCATCGAGAGACAGGTAGAACCGGCTGTACCCCGGATCCCCCTGGCGTCCCGCACGGCCACGGAGCTGGTTATCAATCCGCCGCGACTCGTGGCGTTCTGTGCCGATGATGTGGAGTCCGCCGCTGTCAGCGACTCCGGGGCCAAGAACAATATCGGTCCCTCGGCCCGCCATATTGGTGGCAATGGTAACGGCTCCCGGCTGGCCCGCTTGCACAATGATTTCCGCTTCCCGCTCGTGGTGTTTCGCGTTCAGGACGTTGTGCGTGACGCCTTTGCGTTTGAGAAGTTCGCTGAGGAGTTCCGACTTTTCGATCGAAGCAGTTCCGACCAGCACGGGGACCTTTTTTGCGTGCAGTTCCTTAACCTCGTTGCAAACGGCTTCGAATTTTCCCTTCGTATTTTTATAAACTAAGTCGGGCATATCCTTTCGGATCATCGCCCGGTTGGGGGGGATCACGACGACGTCGAGGTTGTAAATTTTGTGAAACTCCACTGCTTCTGTATCCGCGGTGCCTGTCATTCCCCCGAGTTTTCGGTACATACGGAAGAAGTTTTGGAAAGTGACAGTCGCTAAGGTTTGGTTCTCATTCTCAATCGTCACGTTTTCTTTGGCTTCCAGCGCTTGGTGCAGACCATCGCTATAGCGCCTTCCGGGCATGAGGCGGCCTGTGAATTCATCCACAATGATCACTTGCCCATCTTTGACGACGTAGTCGACGTCGATCTGAAAAATCGCGTGCGCTTTGAGCGCTTGGTGCACGTGGTGGACAAGGTCCATGTTTTCAGGGGCGTACAGATTGCTCACGCGGAGCGCTTTTTCCATTTTGGAAATGCCGGAGTCCGTCAGCGAGGCATTCCGCGACTTCTCTTCAATCGTGTAGTCTTCTTCTTTCTTAAGGATCGGGATGACCGAATTGATGGTGTAGTATTTATCGGTCGATTCCTCGGTAGGGCCGCTGATGATCAAAGGCGTGCGGGCTTCATCGATAAGGATAGAATCCACTTCATCGACAATGGCAAAATTGAGTTCGCGCTGCGCAAAGTCTTCGAGACGGAATTTCATATTGTCTCGGAGGTAGTCAAAACCAAACTCGTTATTGGT
>JANPJT010000330.1:0-7718 GCA_031425635.1 Pseudomonadota bacterium | reverse complement strand
GAAAAAAAGTGTGACATCTCCCGAACGCAAATGCTGAAATACCGGCGGAGGAATTTATGAGCGATTTTTACATTTACCCTTATCTGGCATTCGGTCTTCGGTGGGTCCACGTTTTGGCGGGGATCATTTGGATTGGCCTGCTGTACTTTTTTAATTTTGTGAATGTGCCATTCCAAGGCGTTTTGGAAAAAGAGCTCAAACCCAAAGTGAACCCGCCGCTCCTGCTTAGAGCGCTGTGGTGGTTTCGTTGGGCGGCGATGGTCACGATGGTTATCGGCTGGACGCTGCTATTTTACAAATACAGCACTTTGCACCTCTGGTTTGGAGCGGAAGGCCAGCTGAGCTCCATGGCGCTTTGGATCTTGTTCGGCGGGATCCTCGGAACGATCATGTGGTTCAACGTGTGGTTTGTGATTTGGCCAAGCCAGAAAAAAATTATTGGCTTTTTGAAGAGCGGTCAGACCCCCCCGGAAATGGCGGTCTACGCGAAGCGGGCCCTCATTTTCTCGCGCACAAACTGCTACCTCTCGGGGCCGATGCTATTTGCGATGAGCGCACCCAACCACTTTGGGCCCATCAGCGTACTCGCGGTGCTCGGCGTGGTGGTGATCGGGATGGGAACCATTTGGGTACTGATTCAAGTATCGGGAAAAGTCGGTCAAAGCCTTTAAGAACTGCTTCAGCAGGAACTTTCCTAAAAAGAACCCTCGCCCACTGGCGGGGGTTTTTTCTTTAAGAGTCGATCCGTTTTTTAAGTTCTTTACCGACTTTGAAAAAAGGGAGCTTCTTCTCGGGGACAAAAACATCGGCACCCGTTTTTGGGTTACGGCCGACATACGATTTGTAGCTTTTTACGAACCAGCTACCGAACCCGCGGATCTCAATTCGATCCCCTTTCACCATCGACTGGAAGAAAGAATCGAATACAGTGTTCACAAGTTCTTCCGACTTTTTCTTGGTCAGGTTCGCTTTACGTGCCAGCGCTTCAATAAGTTCGGACTTGGTCACGGGGCCTCCAAATGGAAGAAAAACGGTGAGTAGCTAAGTACCTTATAATGATAGCTTTTTCTTCTGGGATCTCAAAGGAAAAAGCGTTCCTCGCAAGAAGGCGCGAGGAGTGGTATTTCGGGCGCATGCTGAAGTTTTCGACGAGCCAGTTTCTCTACCTTACTTGCATCAAGATCGCAGACGCCCTGACAGTGCTCCTTGTGTGGTACGGGTGTTGGGTCCTTCGCTTCGAAACCGCTTATTTTTCCGTCGACAAAGGCTTGCCTGCTTTCCAATTCTACAGCCGCGCCGCGTTACCACTTGTTTTACTCACGTCGACTCTTTTGCACATTGTCGGGGCCTATCGGCTTGACCGGATCGAATTTGGTTTTAGAGCCGCAAAGAAAGTGGCGCAAGGGAGCGTGCTAGGGACGCTTGTCTTTGTTGCGGGGTGTTACTTTGCAGGGGAAATGAACTACTCTCGGGTTTTTCTCTGCCTTTTTGCTGCCCTACTTATTCTAACGCTTTGGATCACTCGGCTCGCACTCCACGGTCTCTGGCGGGTTTGGCTCGGACATTTCGTTCGCAAAATTCGAGTGCTTTGCGTGGGAGAAGGCGAACTATTGGAAATGTACGTTTCGAAAGTGACTGAAAACCACACTTACCCGGTAGAGTGGGTCGGCCGACTGGGCCTTGGCCAAGAAGGACAGCTCGCCGAAACGATTGTGCGCACCCAAGCGGAACAAGTCGTCGTATCGTTTCCAGAGGGAGCTGCCAGCAAATACGCACCGGTCCTGGAAATTCTGTCCGGCGAACTGGTGGATGTTAAAGTACTGCCCGACTTCGGCAAGTACAGCACTTTCACTTACCAAGCGGTCGATGAGTTTGGGGTGCCCTTACTTTCATTCAACCAAAGCCCCGTCGGGGCGTCGGACCGAGCGTTGAAGCGCGTAGTCGACTTGATCGGGGCGAGTTTTTTAATCGCGCTGTTTTCGCCAGTGTATCTATTGCTCGCAGTAGCGATCAAACTGAGCTCCAAAGGGCCGATCTTTTTTACGCAGGAACGAGTGGGCGCAGACGGAAACAGGTTCCCCATTTATAAGTTTAGGACTATGCGTACAGACGCTGAAGAAGTAACGGGAGCCGTTTGGGCAGTGAAGGATGATCCTCGGGTCACCACCATCGGGAAATGGATGCGGAGCACGAGCTTAGATGAGATACCTCAGTTTCTAAACGTCCTGCGAGGCGAAATGAGCCTCGTCGGCCCGCGGCCTGAGCGGCCGGAGTTTGTCGTCAGGTTTAAGCGGGAAGTGCCGAAGTACATGCTCCGCCATAAAATGAAGTCGGGAATAACCGGTTGGGCACAAGTAAATGGGTGGCGGGGAAATACCTCTATCGACGAGCGAATCAAACACGACTTGTACTACATAGGGCACTGGTCGCACTTATTTGATATTAAAATCCTTTGTCTCACTTTGCTGAAGGGCTTTAGGAACGAAAATGCATACTGACTTGTCTAAGCTCCGCGTCGCTCTAGTCCATGATTGGCTTGTGACTTCAAGGGGGGGTGAAAAAGTACTGGATGCGCTGTGCGAAGTTTTTCCGCAAAGCGAAATCTTTACGCTCTTTCACAAAAAAGGGAGCACCACCGAGCGGATCGAATCGAGGCCCATCCATGTTTCAAAACTGAACCGCCTTCCGGGGGTCCAAAAATTTTACCGATACCTCTTACCTCTTTTGCCTTACACGATTGAAAAAACCCGACTGGAAGGTTTTGATCTGATTTTATCGTCAAGCCACTGCGTCGCTAAAGGGGTAATCCCTCCGCCGGGCACTCTGCACATCTCCTACCTTCACACGACGATGCGCTACGCATGGGACCAAGCGTACCAATATTTTGGCGGCGGGCTAAAGGAAGCTCTGGTTTCCCCGTTCCTGCATTACCTGAGGATGTGGGACGTGACTTCAAGCGCGAGAGTCGACCACTTTATTGCAAACTCGCGCTTTGTTGCGAGCCGCATCGAAAAGTATTACCGGCGCAGCGCGGAGGTGGTGAACCCGTTTGTCGACCTGGAACGGTTTAAGCCTGGGCATGGTGAAAAAGGCGACTACTACCTTTTGGTATCGGCATTCGCTCCATACAAACGCTTGGATTTGGCTATCGAAGCTTGTGAGAAAATGGGGCGGCGCCTCATCATTGTGGGTAATGGCCAGGAATCTAAAGCGCTCAAACGGCTTGCTGGCAAATGGACCGAATTTTTGGGCAACTTGCCAGACACTTCGCTCCCGGACCTCTTTGCCGGAGCGAAAGCTCTCTTGTTTCCGGGTATTGAAGATTTTGGAATTACACCCCTGGAGGCCATGGCGTGCGGTACGCCCGTGATCGCGTTTGGGGCGGGCGGAGCGCTTGAAACCATCGAGGACGGCAAAACAGGTGTTTTCTTTTACGAACAGACTGCTGCCTCTCTCCAAAAAGCCATCGAACGCTTTGAAGCTGAGCCGTGTTCTCCGCTAGCGTGCCGAGAAAGATCTCTTTTTTTCAGCAAAGCCCGATTCCAAAAAGAAATTTTGGGTTTAGTCGCCAAGCATTTGGATCCAAAAAAAGGGAAATCACGAGACGGTAGTTCACCGAGCGTTTACCTCGACGCATAGAGTCCCGTAAGTTTAGTTGACCGCCACCCCCAGAACGCATTTACTGACCTAGGGTTTTGGGGGGGTGACAAATTGGGGTATTTTCTAGCCGCGTCTTTTTTCTTATCTTTTATTTTCCAACCAGCCGTAGGCGATGATCAGTGGGCGAAAGCAGTGGCCTCGGATACCGAAGCGCTTCAAGGCGGTTTCCGTCAGCTTCCTGAAGTGGGCGCCCAGACACTTCGACTGACCGAGGAAATCGGCCAAAACCTACGCCGGGAGTTGTCGGGAAACCCGAGTGAAGCCGCGCTACGTTCTGCCAGCTTTAAGTACCTAGCTCTGACCAACTACTACACCCTTGAGCAGCTTCGGGAGCTATCCAAAGAAGCGCCTCCGATCGGTGAGCTCGATGCCGCTCGGCAGCAAGCAGTATCCCTTCTTCAAAGAATAGCTCCACCGGAAACTTTGGGTGATACCGAGCAGGGAAACCTGATTCGCACTCTCCGAGAAGTGGAAGAAAAAGCGGAGATCGCCAAAGCAAAATTCCTGGCGTTTAAGCGGAAGCTCTCCATCCGTGCAACCCTGGTTAGGCTCCAAATCCTTCTCGAACTTGAGCCGGAATCCAAAGCGTCGCTCACGAACGCTATTCGAACTTTGAACGAAGCGGTGAGCCAATTCGACCGTAGGAACGACGCTGAAACAGAAGAAAAAACCCTGGAAGCTCTTGGCCATGCCTTCGGTGATAAAGCTGAAGCATGGGATGGAAGGCACCTTTGGAACTATTTGCAGCTAAGGATTCTTGCGAAGTCGCTGGTCCAATACGGTCAGGTCTCCGCAAGTACGCAGCAGAGCTTAAACGACAGGCTAGAAGCGCTTTCAAACGCTCGCTCCGCTGAGGAGTACGCTACTACCGCCGATGCCCTTCAAAAGAGCGTGCAGCAAGCAAGCAGTGAGGATCGCTTCAATGCCACGGATCCGACTTTGGTTTTACTCAACTCCCCCGAAGAGGCCGCAAAGCACACACGCCTTCGCCTGGAGGGAATGCGCCGGTGGATGCCCCAAACGCGCGACGGCTACCTGAAGAACGAGTCATTCTTGCAGGGCGCTGAGTTTTCTTACCGCGCTCAAGTTCTGCGGACTCTCGCCGAAATGGAGAAAGATCTCACTTCCGCTTCAAACCACTTGCGCGACACCCGTGACTTTAAAGTGATCGAAGCGTTTTTCAATGCCGGCCACTTCTTCCAAACGATCACCAGTACCGTCGCCCAAAGTGCGCTCGATCACTCTAGCGCTTTTGAGACGTACCATGCCGTTTGGAAACGAGGCCTCGGCCGCATGATGGCGGGGCTCCCGTTCATGACCCCAGCTGACACGAAAGCAATCAACGCTGCCCTTCGGGTCGAAAGAGGGGAAGGTATCACTCGAGCTTGGGTCAATCGGCAGAATGCTTCAGTGGTTGCGCTAAGCGTCCTGCTCGCGGCCGAAGCGATCGCGATCCCTTTCACCGGTGGCGGCAGCGCCGCAGCAATGCCGGCGACGCTGAGTGGGATTACAACGGTTGGAGTGATTGGCGCAAAAACCCTTTTGGTGACCAACTCAGTCATCAATATTGCCGACCGCACCAAGCTCCAGGGAGTCAAAGGGCTTGCGAACATCGACACTGCGTTTGATGCTTTCATGATCGTTTCGCTCACCCCTCGACCGATGGTTGGCGCTGCCCCGGCACCTACTTTTGTAGGGCGGCTAAGCCAAAGGAGTTTGAAGCTCGTGTCGCACGTCCAGTATTCCACTGCCGCCTTCTTTGGAGTCGCCGCGCCCACGTATGGAGCCTATTTGCTTTGGAATGCGGATTCGATTTCGAAGTCTCTCTCGAGAGAAGGCATTTTAGTTACCCCGTCCGAAGTGCGGCGAAAAGGCCTCATCCAAATGGCCGTCGGAATGATCGCGCTGGGCCAGAACGCCAGCTACTACCGCCAAGGCATGGCCAAAAATGGGGAAGGCTTTTCCAAGGAGATGACCGGCGCGACTTTCACTCAAGGGAGTCTCCCCCGATTCATCAGCCAGTTTCGGCAAATCAAACAGCTTCGGGACACCTACGCTGCGAACCCCACCTGGATAGGCGGAGTTCGGACTGCGGCGCTCGGCGCCAAGCTCGCTGTCATGGACTACTTGCTGGTGACGGAAGGGCTGCTGCTCTCTTACGCTAACTTGGACAGTAATTTTGTTAACCACGCCGAGAAAGTGAACCCTTTACCAGAGCTTCGGGACGGGGAAACCGCGGTCGTTGTGATTGGGTTTGAGCCGTCGGACTACTTTTTGTACGCCGGCGCGCAAAGCCGCAACTCCAACCGGCATGAAATCGCGAAGTATGGTAATCGCCTTTTCGTTTATGACTACCAAAGCCCGGAGCACCTTCTTTCCGTTTTGGAGACCCACGCCAAAAAGAATGGACCAGTCCGTTATTTGAAAATTGCTACCCATGGCCGGCCGGGAAAACTTTTCACCCCGGCAGTTGCCGCAAGCCCAGAGGGCGCAATGAAAGAAGGTTGGATAGATATCGACTACCTTCGCCAGCATGAGGCGGCGATCAAGCAGCGGAGCCTCACTATCTTCGCGCGGAGCGCTCAGCTTAGGCTGTGGTCTTGCCTAGTCGGCGCCAATTTAGATACCGACGAGGGCGAAGGGGTTCGGGTAGGGGAAACCTTTGTGCGGAAACTGGGAGATACCCTTCTAGTAAAAGGCGGGAGTATCGACGCATCGACCCGCGTTCTGATGGGCCTCGATGCCACCCTTGGCACACTAGGAGCTGAAAGCCTGAAAGTCTCTTTCGCCGAAAACCGAGCAGTCGCCCCTCGCTTTGCGCTGCCTGTGGACTCCCTCATTTCCAACGAGGACGAGGAAATAGAAGACTGGTCGATGACGGGTGTCATAGGACCCTGGAGAGAAAAGCTGGCGGAGACGCTGGAAATTGGCGAGACCATGGCGCGCAGAGTCGTAGGCATCTTCACCCATTGGCCGCCAGTCTGGTGGACATACGGAGTAAACCTCGAAGGGCCGTTTTGGCAATCCCGGTATTTGTCGATGGATTTCCCGGACCAAACTGCGCAGGACGCCTCGCGCTAAATTTTAAGAATCCCTTGCGTTTTAAATGGAAGAACGAGAGCGTTGACGCTTTTGGAGGTGATTCTTGGAACGTTTTGGATTGCTACTGGCTTTAGTTTTCGTGTCGACTTTTTCTTTTGCTGCTGAGCAGAGCTCCAGCGCCTTTCGTAAAGGGGCGATCGTTGGATCAGGGCTTGCCGCGTCACCATTCGGTGGTTTTGACGCTTCTTCCGATTTTGTGACGCCGCGACTCTTCACGGTAAACATGGAATCCCATAACCGGAGCCTTGCATTCGCTTTGTTTTTAAAGGCAGGGGTCGCTTTTGACTCACGGCTTAATTTGAGTATTCCTGCCTCTGCCGGTCTGCGTGTCACGACACAAGCAGAAACCATTTCCCCCTATAGCCAAGTGGGAGCGGATTTCATTTATTCCAACACTGCTTTGGTTTCTCGCACCACGAGCTTCGGAATGATCTTCACTTTGGGTTGCGATTTCATCGTGATCAAAGGCGCTATCGATCCTCTTTTTGGCGCGAATGACTCTAGCTTTTTTGTGGAAGCCAACGTCCGACTCTTCCATAACGACGCAGCCGCGGGGATTAACGTCGTCAACGGATTTACGCCTCGGTTAGGCTACCGCGCACACTTTTAAACGGAGATTTCAGGGGGCTTTGGTAAGGCGCTTGAGCTCATCCAAAGCCCCCGGAGTTTCCACTAAGCCCGCAAGCCGAAGGATCGTAAGGCCTTCATAGTGGCTCCATTGGATCGCGTTGCGAATCCGGGCCCACGCGCTGGCATCCCCCAAAGCTCCTTCCAATGCGTTCTCCCCTTTTAATCGCAGATTCTGGCGTGCGCTTTCGGAGCCCACCCAGAAAACTAAATCCTCAGCTAAGGAGGCTACTGTAGCGCCGCCCTCATGGTTCCCTTTTTCTAAGCAAGTGAAGTGCAGCACGATGCGCTGAGGGTTTGAAAACAAGCCGTTCGATGAAAAAACCGAC
>JANPJT010000329.1:0-12585 GCA_031425635.1 Pseudomonadota bacterium | reverse complement strand
TTCGACAGGTCGAGGGACTTCGCGAGCGCCGAAAAGTGTTTCACTAAGTCGCTTTCCCCTAAGGGGCGCGCTTTCGAAAAATGGGCGGCCGACTGCTCCGTGCAAAAATAGTGGGTTTGAAAGAGCTCAGAAGGCAAAATGATGTGGGCGCCTTGTTTGGCCGCCGAGGCGACGTAGGCGCTGATCTTTTCCGTGTTAGCTTTTTCGTCCTCGGCAAGCGCGCATTGGATGGCTGCAATCGTCACGTTAGGTTTCACGGTGGGGCTCCTGCTGTGTAATGCAATGAAAAGCCCCGCCGCCTTTGAGCAAGTGGGCTGCACGGCAACCCATGACTTTCCGATCGGGGAAAAGCGCGGCAAGAGAGGCAACGGCTTCTGCGTCCGCCGCACTTCCATAAAGGGGAACGACCACGGAGTGGTTTGAAATATAAAAGTTCACGTAACTCGCCGGTAGGATCTTTTTCGTCTCGTCTTCGACGAGGCCGGGAGAAGGGATGCAATGGACTTTCAGCTTCCGCCCTTTGGCGTCGGTCATTTCACGAAGATCTCGCTCGATTTCACTGAGGACTTTGGCGTTCGGGTCGCGTCCGCCGGCAGGCACCATACAAACGACTTCTCCGGGCGCAATGAATCGGGCAAGTGTGTCGATGTGCCCGTCGGTGTGGTCATTTATCAAACCTTGTTTGAGCCAAAGGATTTTTTCTAACCCCAACGCTTCTTTCAAACGGGTCTCAATCTCCATTCGAGTGAGAGTGGGGTTTCGGTTGGGAGAAAGGAGGCACTGCTCGGTGGTCAAGCACGTGCCCTCTCCGTCTATTTCGATAGAGCCGCCTTCAAGCACAAAATCAAAGTCGACTCGAGTGTCTGAAACGAGGCTAGCGATTTGCGAGCTTACTTCATGGTCAAAGGGCAGATCAAACTTGCCGCCCCACCCATTAAACTCAAAGCAACCAACGGCTTTTCCTCCGCTCGAAGGGCTTAAAAACAAAGGGGCGGTATCTCGGAGCCAAATATCTCCAAACCCCACTTGGTAGAAGTCTGCGCTTAACCCGTAGAGGGCTTTTCTCGCCTCGGAAAGGCGCTCTTCGGTAGGAGCCAGAACGTTGAGCCATTCAATTTGCCCCCCTGGTGGGGTGTGTTGGATGGCTTTACATAGCGCCACAAACTCGGCTTGCACGGGGATCAGGTCTTCATTCCATAGGTCTTCGTGGCTCGGCCAAGCAACCCAACAAGCTTTGTGAGGGGCCCATTCGGGCAGCATTCGGTATTTCATGCGCGATCATTCCCTACCACGAACGGCGACACCTCGCACGCTTTCATGGTAGACCCGGCTAGGATGACGCTAAAAAAGGCAGTGGACAAGATAAACGAATATGGGGCACTCCTCGTTTACCCCATCCCTCAGCAAAAGGATCCCCACTCGCTCTGGTCCTGTTTTTTCCCTCGTACTAAAATGAAGTGGGAATGGGACGATGGTGCAAACGATCGAGTGGCGCGCCTTTGGCACTTGCGCACCGAGGTCTCCGCTTCGGGCAAAGCCGTGTACGCGAAATGGTACAAAGGGAGAGCCACTTTTTTTTCGCGAGAAGTGTTTGTTTCGCTCCTTTCTTTTTTGGGCAGTTCTCGGGCCCCCCTCAGTCCCGCGGCGCAGGCCGCCCTGGAAGTGCTCGAAGAGGACTCGCCTTTATCGACCAAAGAGCTAAAAAAACGCCTTGGGAAAACAGGGAAAGACTTTCAGGCCGAGGTCGATAAGGCGCTGAAAGAGCTCTGGAGGTACGTCCTGATCGTAGGTTATGGAGAAGTCGACGACGGTGCCTTTCCCTCGCTTGCGATTGGAGCAACTAGCCGCCTCTTTGATGGCTTGTGGAACGATAGCCTTAAGCTAGCCCCCGAAGAAGCTGAAGCACGATTGAGAAAACAGTGGGCCGCAGAATCCAAGTGGATGGAAGCGGCCCTCAAGAATCGAGCCCCCGAAAGCCCCCGCTCAAAATACAAGAAAGGCTCTCTTCGTTACGACGATTTGGCGTGAGCCGTCCGCTAAAGGGGGACTTTAAAAAGCGGCTTGTCGGTTTCCTTTTTAAAAATGAACAAGTAGTTAAAACCGCGGAGGAAGTAATTCCCTTCAATTGCAGAAGTATGCCAATGGTTTCTCTTTAGCGTGCGGTTGTTGCGAGCCACGCTAATAATGTCGATAGGGTGAAAGCGCCTGCGGGCCAACTCGAAAAGTTCAAACCCAATGGGCGAAAAAGGCTTTCCCTTTTTATAGGAGTCGCAGACATAAATAGCGAAATACCTTCGGTTCTTTAACACCCGAAATGCTTCGCCAATCACGAGGTCTAGGGCTTGGTAGTAAGGTTCAGCGCGGGAGTCGAGCTCGCCAATGCAGGCCGGATCTCCCGAGTACTGGATATGGTTCGAGTACGGAGGATCCATAAAGAAAAAGTCCATCGACTCAGGGGCCAACGGCAAACTACGGGCATCGGCTTTTACGATGTCTTCACGGAAAGGCGCTATATCGAAGCCTTTTCCCTGGCGCTTCATGTCCGCGCACACATCCAGCGTTGTGCCGCTGCCGCACATCGGATCCACCACAAAGTCGTTTTCGCGAGTGTAGCGCTCGAGTAAGTTCCAAATAACGTAGGAGGGAGTGGCCCCTTTGTAGTCTTTGTGCCCCTGCATCCCTACGCCGTAGTGCTGCGACGGGTATTCCCACAGCGTTGTTGTCTGCACCCTCAGTTCGGGGCGTTTCCAAAGTTTAAAAGGTTTTTTAGGATTTTCTTCCATTGCGGCCGAACTAGAGCACAACTTGGGCCGCGGTTCCAGTAACAGCTTGGCAAATTCGCTCTTTTGGGTTCCAGTGCGCTTCGAAATGGAAAATCAACGCGTTTTACAGGTCGGTAAGATCCAAGAGTTTCAGCGGGATTTTGTGCGCGCAAGGGATTGGGAGAAGTTCCACACGCCGAAAAATTTGGCCATGGCTTTGGCAGGGGAGGCGGGGGAACTCCTGGAGCTTTTCCAATGGCTTACTGCCGAAGAATCGGTGCGCCTTACCGAAGACCCAGTAAAAGCCCTCAACCTCAGGCACGAACTCTCCGACATCCTTTTCTACGTGCTTAGAATCGCAGATCAATTCGATATTGATTTGGACAAAGCGCTTTGGGAAAAACTCGAAGAAAACGCCCGAAAGTACCCGGTGGAGCTGTCGCGCGGTTCGGCTAAAAAATACACCGAATTTAAACGCCCTTAAGCCGCGAGCAAAAACCTAAAGAAATTTGAAATGAGTCGGAACCCAAGAACAGCTATCATGGATAAGCATTCACTTTCACCGGGAGCTCCATGGACACGCACTTAGCCACTCTCTTCATTCAAGCCGTGCCCGTGGTTTTTGCTTCTTTGTTTCCGGTCCTGAACCCCGTGGGTTCGGCCATTATTCTGTTGCCTTACACGAACGGGATCACGGAAGAAACGCGAAGGTTCATCGCACGAAAAGTCGCGCGCAATGCGTTTATTTTGCTCACAGTAGTGCTCCTTTTAGGTAGCCATGTGCTCGCTTTTTTTGGGATATCGGTCCCGGTTGTCCAAGCCGCTGGCGGAATGGTTCTAGTATCGATGGGGTGGCGCCTCCTCACGGCTGACGACCAGCAAAGTGTAGAAAAAGAAGCGGTTGCAAGCGTCGGCTCCCTCAGAGAGTACGCTTTTTACCCGTTTACTTTTCCTGTCACGGTGGGGCCCGGGAGCGTTGCCGTTACGTTGACCCTGAGCGCGCACACCACCCACCCGGACTGGACGGAAACCGTGGTTAGCCAGTCCGGCGCACTCGTCGGGTTTATCGCTCTAGCATTTACTGTTTATCTTTCGCTAGCCTACACGGTGTCGTTGTTGAAGCGAATTGGGCCTGCCGGAACCAAAGTCACGATGCGGCTCATGGCTTTCATCATTCTATGCATCGGCGCACAGATCAGCTGGAATGGGCTTTTTGCGCTGCTGGTTCAGCTGCGAACACCTTGAGCTAGGTCGGCCGGTTTTGTGGTTTTGCAGCGCCCCAAAGAAAATCCAGAAACACGCCGGTCTATTTTGCTGTTCACAGTTTGGGAGGCGCTCGCACCGCCGGCTCGAGCAGGGGCTTCCTTCTAGTTTGGTGGCGGCGGTGACGGTTTCAGGAGTTTCTTTGGGGCCCTGCAAAACCACAAAGCCTAGATCGCTTAAAGTGCGCCTCCTGACCCCCCGCTATTTTGTTTAAGTCTGGTCTACTTGAGGGGGAAAAAGCCGCCCAACGTCGCTACGGAAAGCTTCGAAGCTAAAACGCGCTTTGGTCTCGTTCCGAAGCATTTCCCCATCGCAGCGAGGATCGCGTCCGGCCAAAGCTTCAAGGCAGGCGTTTGCGACGGCCGTGGGGTTAGTGCGAGGCACTCGCCAGCCGAGTTTTGTGCCCTGGAGGGGTGCGTCGGACCCGTCGGAGTCGCCTGAAACCACGGGCGTTCCGGAAGCCAGAGCTTCTAAATACACAATCCCAAACCCCTCCCAGGACGGCATCACGAAGCAGTCCGCCATGCGGTAGTATTCCGGAAGCATTTCGGCGCTCACAGCGCCTACAAAGCGGGTATTCGGTCCGACTCCCAGCCGCTCCGCCAGCACCTTCAAAGCGCTTTCTCGGTTGCCGCTCCCCACCACCACGTAAAGCGCGCGAGGGTGTTTTTGAAGGATCAGCGGCAAAGCGTAGAGAACGGTGTCCACCCCTTTGTAAGCGTCTCGAGTGTCTAAGCGAGCCACCGTGAGCAAAAGCGGTTTGCCGCTAAAAGCTTCTTGAACCGGGGCAGGGCGGAAAATATCCGTGTTCACACAGCAGTGGAGCGCTTCGAACTTTGCGAGGGGAAGCGATTGAATATCCGCTAGCCGCTTTGACATTGAGTCCGATAGGGTCAGGAGCTTTTCTGCTCGTAACAAGCCCCACCGCCGGAGCCCTTTCCATGGTTGTGACACTTCGCTGTAATGGACCATGCACCGGAAACGCAGTCCCAGGAGCCAACAAAAAACTGCGGTCAGTAAACTTAAATGGGGGTGAGTCAGGACAATTTGTCGCGGGCGATCTCGGTAGAGCTCTGCAAAAAAGCGGGCGCTGAATCTAATTTTCGAGAGCCACCTGGGCCGGGTGCGAAGCCCGAGGAATTGAACGCCTGGCAGGCCGTCGAAATCTTGCTGGGCGTCTTCTAGGCAAAGTACTTTAATGCGCTGCGGCCATTCAAGGCTCGAGAGCGCTTTCAGCAGGTTGCGCACATGGGTTTCTATTCCGCCATGGTTTGAATAAATGGTGCTTGCGACCACGAGGACATCAAAAGGGGTTTTGCTGTTGGAGTGAGCCACCCAACTATTCTAGTGCAGCTATAGATTAAGCGCCAATCTTCCGAAACGCCTCATAGGAGACCCCACTTGGTACGGAAGCCAAAAAAATTTTTTTCCATTAAGTACCAGATTCTAGTCGCCCTCGTTGCGTCTCTGGTTATTTCTTTTGCCACGTTCTATTTTGCAGCGCGCAGCATCATCATTGCCGACAAAAAGCTGCTGATCCGTGACCTCAACCTTGCGCTGATGGATGGGACTTACGGAGCAGTCACTAAAGCCATTGTCCAAAGAGCGACTGACCTAGTCCAAGTCGTTGCGATGGGTCAAATTGGCAAAGATCCGAGCCCCGCGGACGTTAAAAACTTTTTTGCCGGGTTTCGCTCTCCGGTCGATGAAGAAGTGTTTCGAGTCATTTTCCTAAAGCGAAACGCCCAAGGGACTCTGGAACGATTCGCCAGTTACGTGAACCAGGATCTAATTGCTAAGCGGCAGTACCAGCCAGATTTTCTTACCAGCTTAGATAACGAGAACCCGATGGATCTCGCCAACTCTTTTAGTGATAAAGGCATTGGCCTTGCAAACTATTCGGGAACGATCTCGACTCAGAAAGGGGCTAAGCCCTTTTTTGGAGTGACGCTCTTTGTTCCGGCGCGGTCGGCGGACCAAGAGGAAAGTACGTGGCTCGCTCGCGTCGACCTCGATCAAAGTTTTCTAGTCAGAGCGCTTGCCGGTTCGGATGTTTCCGAGATCTTTCTCATCAATAAAGATGGCAAACTCCTGAGCCACAGCGAATCGGGCCTGCTGCTTTCGAAAGGCGTCTTTGATCACCCTTTGGTAGAGAAGCTCCAGGGCGTCACACAGCAAAGTGAAAGCTTGGACATCCAAGTAGGGGACGAAGAGTACATGGCGACCATCCGCGAAGCGGGTTTCCCTGGGCTATTCCTCGTCTCTCAAATCCCTTCCAGTGAAATTTATCGATCGATGAAGCGACTTTTTCGGACGACCGCCGTTTCGGCTACGTTGGTACTCTACCTTGCCTTTATCGGAAGCCTATTTTTCGCGAACCGTTTAACAACCGATATGAAGCGTTTGGCATTTGCTGCCAAAAAGATCGGGCAAGGGAATTTTGACGTGGTTCTAAGGCCCAAAAGACGAGATGTATCGGATGAGATCAGCCAGTTGTCCACTGGTTTCGAAGTGATGGCTGAAGAGATCCAGAATCTCATTTTAGAAACAGCTGAAAAAAGTCGCATGGAGAACGAACTCAAAACGGTCAGCCTGCTGCAGTCGACGGTTCTCATTGCTCCCGATGTGAACTCACCCGATTTAGATATTTCAAGCTGCTACCTGCCGGCGACGGAGTGTAGCGGAGATTTTCTGGATGGGTTTCTCGTTGGGAGAATGCTCTACTTCGCAGTCGCCGATGCGACGGGCCACGGTGCGTCGGCTGCCCTTGTGACTGGGGTCGCAAAAAGCTGCCTATTAACCCTTCGGATCATGAATCCGGGGGAAGCCCCGACTCCCGACTCAGTGCTGACTTCCCTGAACCGAGTTATTTTTGAAGCGTGCCAAGGCAAGCTTTTGATGACGATGTGCTTAGTGCGTCTCAACCTGGATACGGGCGAGCTCCTAGTCGCCAACGCAGGCCATGAATCTCCTTTGTGTTTGCGCAAAGAAATGATGACTTCCGCCAAACCAAAGCCCGAAGAATTGTTTAGCAGAGGCGAACGGCTAGGGTTTGCTGCAGATAGTTTGTATACTTCCGAGTCTTTTACGGTTTCGGATGGGGACTCTTTGCTTCTTTATACCGACGGGATCAGCGAAGCGAAAAATGCTTCGGGTGATGAGTGGGGGGAGAGGCAAGTGAAAAAATCTTTCTCGAAAGCCCTGGTGCAGTGCCCCGACCTACTCAAAGCGCGCGATTTAATGCTAACCGATTTGCGGGGCTTTATCGGAGCGGAACCCCTCCATGATGACGTTACTTTCTCGCTCCTAAGACTTCAGAGGCAAGCCGCTTAGGGCGCTCTTTCCCATTAAAAGTGAGCGGGTTGGTGGCCAACCACCGGCCTTGCGGTGGCCTGCTTGAAACTCCTCTCCCGGAAACACGCCGAGAGAGAGTTTGCTCTTTAGCGGTTGCTAGGCGCTCGTACCGCCGACGGGTCCTTGGCTTTTTAGGAGTACTGTGGCGGCGGTAACGGTTTCAGGGAGAGGAGTTTCAAGCCGACCTCCGCAAAGCCTCGATTGCAGGGTTGAAAGGGACGGATATTCGCGCAGACTCTAGCGTTTCACTGGGGTCGCTTTTCCCATGGGCGACGAAATCTGTCTCCCTGTCACTTTTTCCATCGTAAATTCCGAAGTCGGTGAAAGCACGGTGCGGCTGCCAATCCTCGCGCGGATCCGCGCGAAGTACTTTCCCGGCAGGTTTACGAGCAGAAGCTCTCCGGGTTTCGCATTTTTAGTTCCAATGCGGTTTACGAATGTGCTCTCTCTGGAAACTTCGAGTTCGTACTGAACGCCTTTGAGCGGCACGGGGGACCAGTTGAATCCAACCCAAAGGGAAGTTTGGGGAAGGGTAGATTTATCTGCCGGGCTCAAAATCTTAATCCCAAAATAGTCCAGCTTATCAAGCGGTTTAGTGGGAGGAACGTTTGGCCTCGCTATGAGCGCGCCTAGGTTGAGGCGCTCAGGAAGCTTTGGCAACTCGCCGCTCGTTGGCCCCGAAAGCCGTTTCACATCGCTAGGCCGCTGGCACGCGTAGATCATGTTGCGAAGCGCTTCGATTTGCGGGGCATTTTGGGATGCGCCTTTGGCGTCTCCGAAGACCAACTCCACATCGGTCTGGGCCGATCCGAGGTCGATGAGCTTCACGAGCGTGTTGGGTTTTAAATCGATGCTGCCACCTTCGGTAAGTTCGATGGTCGCGCTCGATCCTTCCGGGGTAAAGATACTGTCGCGCTGGTACACGGGAAACTCAGCGTCAAAGTCATTCCACTCCAGGGACCGGCCCGCGCGGTACCGCACATTGCCGTCCGGAAAAACGGTCCCGATAGGGGGCTTGTCCGAGCTATTCATGTTGGACGCATTGAGTCCAAAAAGCATGAGGAAGATCCCCACTGCGAGGGTAACGATGAGGACAAGGCGAACGTCTTGAGCCCGGGCGTCCGCAAGCTGTTGTTTTAGTTCATCCATTGTGAGCGATAAGGTCCTAGAACCTTATCGGCAAGAACGCGGCCGATCTTGAGGGGGCACCCGAAAAATTATTCAATGAATACTGGCTTTTAAGGGGCTCGGGAGCGATGGCAAAGCGTGCACGCAAAAAGTATTGGTGCTTTTCTATCGATCGCACTACCGTAGCGGCGTGCCGAGCTTAGCTAACATTCTAGGGGTTATTTTGTTTTGTTCAGGCGCCTTCGCCGTGGGGAGAAACCCGGGGAATAGTTTCATCGACCGGCTGGAACGGTCTGCTTGCCGTTTGAGGCTCGCTTTCGAAGCCGCTGCGCCCAAAACCGCTCGGGGTATTTTTTCGGACACCGCTATCCACTTCATGCCTAGCCCCGATTTTGAGAATTACGATCAATTCGACGCAGAAGACAGGCAAGTTTACGATCGGCTCGTGTTCCCTCACGAAGCCCCTCGACCGACCGGCGGCCTCGAACCAGTGTACGGCTACCATTCGACGCCTTTGCTTACTCGCCGCGATGAAACCTGCCTTCTTCGGCGGATGAACTACTTAAAGTTTCTGGCTAGCCAGGAGGTCGAACAGATCCGAAAAGGGGCCCGGGGAGTGTTGCCCCGAGTCGCTCGGATCCGAGACCTACTCTTTCAGGCGAACGCCATCCGAAACCACCTCATCCAAGCCAACACCCGCTTAATCCGTTCGATCGTCGGGGACGACGAAGCGGGGGCAGCTACCGTGCGGCTGATAGAAGCGATCGAAAAGTTCGACTACACGCGGGGCAATAAACTTTCGACGTTAGCTACCGTGTTTATTCGAAACGACGCAATCCGACGTTTTCATCAAGAGCAAAAACACACTCGCGGAACTCAGGCTAGCGAGGGGCTTTTAGCCCTTTTTACGAGCGGCGATAGCGGCTTTCAAGCAGAAGGGGACGCCCATTTAGCGCAAGCGACTGTTGAGCGAGCGGTCGCCGAGCTCGCACAAAAAAACGAGCGCAGCGCCCGACTGATCGCGCTCCGGTTTGGCCTTGATGGAACCGAGCCGCTGACGCTGAAAGAAATCGGGACCCAACTGGGAGTCACTAAAGAACGAGTGAGGCAACTTGAAAAGGACGCGTTTAGTGACTTGCGAGCCATTCTATCTGGCCAGGAGTTGCCCGAAGATCTGCATTAATCGCGTTGCTTTACATTAGCAGCGCGGCTATCAGGTTGTAGTATTCGAAGGTCGCCGGGCCTGAGGAGTTTGTTTGTTCGAGCACAGCGATGTAGTGCCTTCCCGCATCAAAAAAAGGGAACGAAATCGGCAGGGTCCTGTTTCCGTAGCTTCCCGTATTGTACGACACTGACCCTGCTGGAGATGTGGTGCTGTCTGCCCCATAGTGAAAGTACGCTTGAGTGCTGCTGCCTGGATTAGTGAATCCGACGTCAACGTTTCCCATCACAAACCCTTGCTCCCCAATGACGAATTCAACCTTACTATTCGCGTCGTTGTTAAATAGTCGGTAGCTTCCGTTGTAGGAGTGGGCATTTACCGTGTCCTGTTTATAAAGTAGGCGCTCGGTTTGATTGAGAAGATTGTAAACCAGCCGGGCAGTCTCGGAGTCCTCTGTCGTCCCTGTCCCGCTGAGTGAAAAAGATCCCAAATACCTTCTGCTGGTAGCTCCCGATTTTACTCGAACCCCTTCGACATAAGCTAACCCAACGGCTCGGGTAGTGCTGTTTGTCCATGCAAGTAGCTCAAGCGTCGGGGTGCCGCTATTGGGATAAATGAACACATCATACATGTCGCCCGCCGATCCAGCGGGGACTGCGACCGAGAGTTCGGGGAACTCGAAAATTTGCCAGTTCGTTCCGGTGTAAAGCGTGATTTTTGAGCCGATGTAGGGGGTGTAATACAAAGTCGTTTGGGCAGTTCTGTTACTGGTCGAAAGCGGCACACCAGACTCGGTGGTCAAGCGGCCGCCCGCAATGGAGCCAAGCGTTAGAGCGCGGGTGCTGTTGAGTAATTCAATCGCTTTTTTACGGGAGGGGTCGTGAGCTGCTGCGTTCACGCTTACCCAAAGAAAAACGCTCGTACTAATATTCCAGCCAACCTTGAATTTTTTGGTAGTAAACATCCATATTCCCCGAAGAGTTTGTTGAATTGATCATATTGAAAGAATGGGTCCCTTGAGTCAAAACACCCGCTACCATTGCGTTGGTACTAGCGTATTGCGCCAATTCATTGGAACCTGTTTCAAGCAAAGGGACGGTGGAAGAGTCTAAACCAATTCCCGCATAGCCTGCAACCGAAGCGGCGCGGCCGAACTCCGTCATGACTTCGTAGCCGCTCGTCAGTCCGACCACTACGGTGATTTGGCGGGTCGAATCGCCATTGAAAAACCGGTAACCTCCATCGTAGGTATGGAACGTTGTGCCCTCAATCACCATGTGGGTGCGTCTTCGATTGCAGTGATTCCAAAAGCTGTGGGTATTGATGGTGTCGTCCAATTGCGCGCCGGCATTTGCTGCGATAGTCCCTAGGTACCGGCGCGTATTGTTCGTGGACTTGACGTAAACCCCCCCGACAGTCGTCAAAGCATCCGTTCGAACGGTGCTGGAGCTCCACGCTGCCGAAAGCTCCAAAGCCAGAGTCCCTGAATTGTCGTAACCAAAGACATCATAAATCTTTGACGCGCTCAAAGCGGGTGTAAGCGACGTTTCAGAAAAATTGAGGAGCTGCCAGCGGGTGCCGGTGTATAGGCCAATCGCCGAACCATTGAATGGCGTAAAGTAAATCGTAGTGGCGCCGTTAAGGTAAAGCATTTCGTAAGGCGTTCCCGATTCAATGGTGAGGCGCCCCTCACAAACGGAGCCCAGGTCAGCAAAACGGTTCTCTAAAAATAGATCAACTGCTTTGGCGAATGCAGGGTCTTTCATCGCGTTGCTCAGCGAAAGAAGATCGAAGGGAGAACGTTTGCCTAAAGCAAAGTTAGTTGAGAGCAGAGCGACTAAACTTAAAATAACCCGTACCACAAAAGCCTCCCTTTTAGTTTCTGAGCGCCCCGTAAAGCGAATAAGAGGAGAAAGTCGTGCTTCCCGCTGTGGCGCTCTCGACGACTGTCACAAACCAATACCCGAAGGAATAAGCACTAAAGATACTGGCGGTTTCGGATGAGTTAGCTAAACCGAAATTTTCAGTGCCGGAAGTGAGTGGAGTCAACTGGTAGATGCCGAGGCCAATGTTGACGCTCGCCCCTGTTTGCATCGACATGGCTGCAGAAAAGCCTTGAGTTTCTCCGATCAGTAGCTGCACTCGATTGACATTCGAGTTATTGAAATACCGGCGTGTAGACGACGCATAGCTATGGGAAGCGGCCGAAGAGTTTCTAAGCGTTCGGTACACTCGATTATAGTAGTTCCAGACAAACCTGCGGGCCTGGGAATCTTCCGTCACATTCGCACCGCTCGCCCGGATAGAGCCAATGTAGCGGCGAGTGGCGTCGGACGCTTTGACGAGCACGCCGTCGACACGCATCAGGGCATCGGCTCGGGTAAAGTCGTCTGTCCATTCTGCGGATCGCTCGAGCGTCAAAGTGCCGGAGTTATTGTAAATAAAAATGTCGTAGTTCCGATTGTTCGCGAGCGAGAGTGCGAGCGACCTTTCCGTTAGGCGGTAGAGCTTCCACCGCGCTATTCCCCAGAGGGCGATGCTTTGCCCTTCGTAGGGCGTAAAATACAGCGTTCCCTGGCTTGTGCGATCGGAAGTCGAGATAGGCTGTCCCGACTCGGTCGTGAGCCGGCCGTTGCAAATGGCCGGGTTATCAAAAAAGGAACGGGATTCGTAAAGCTCGTTCAGCGCGCTTTCGGCCTGCTTGTCTTGGATTTTTAGGCTGGCCAACTTTTCGCGAAAGTCTTCCGGCGCAAGCTCGCCTTGCGCTAAACGTAACGGAAACAAAAATAGAAAAAAGAGCGGTCTCATTCTCCTCCCGGTCAGTATTCAATTATAGGCTCTTCTCCGATGAAGGTGGAAAGCGGTGAGTCATAAGCGGACTTGAGGATAGAATTTGGGTTACGAAGCTCAAAGTCT
>JANPJT010000328.1:0-5892 GCA_031425635.1 Pseudomonadota bacterium | reverse complement strand
TGAGCGCGCGCTGGGTGAGCTCATACGAACAAGGCAAGCTCCAACACTGGGAAGTGCCCCAAGCACTCAACAAAAAAGCGAGTGCCAACCCATTTCTCTGATCCCAAATCCCCATCACCCTGCCCCAGATAAAGCACTACCACCCGATAGTGGCCTGCTCAAGTGCGGAGGATGAGAGGTAGTAACAAGGTGCGTCGTACTTTTTACCAAGGCCTTCGACGAACTAAGGCGGGCCCTCCATTCTGCCGATACGTGTGCGAGGATTCATGGACAACGGCTCGCTAAACATTCCTGTCACCGGCCTTTACCTCTTAGTGGGTGATGAACGCCAAGGTCCTTTTGCCATCGAGGACCTCGAACGAAAGTTCTCCGAAAAACAAATAACGCGCGCTACTTTCCTTTGGTACCCCGGCCTTGTGAACTGGGTGACTGTCGGCGACATCCCGCAGTTTAATCAAAGAGCGGTAGTGGTGGCTCCCGAAGCGACTCACCCTACGGCAGGCCCCCAAGAAGAAGTTTGGACCTATGAAGACTTGAAAGTGGTCGGGCGAACCATTGAAGATTTGAAGCGTAAAATCAAAGAAAACGCTTACCGGCGGGGGGATCTTATCTTCCTCGAGGCCGAATCCAAATGGGTGCGGGCCGACCAGCACCCGCTTTTTACCGAAATGTTCGCGGCCCCCGTCGCCCCTCCCACGGTGGCGGCAGAAAACGGGCCGCCCGCTCCGGTTTTAGCCACTCCTAGAAAAGCCAATACCTGGGTGTACCAAGGGGTGGGTTTTGCCGTTTTTCTTGCTGCCACGATGGCTTGGCTCATTGGCATGCCCTCCACTAGCGAGCGGGCGCCCGCTTCTGTCAAAAGAGTCGAAATACACCCTTCCATCCAGGTGGGAATGGCTGCAGAAGCCTTTTACGCGCACCCTCTGTTCCATCTCTGCGCTGCCATCAGCCCACCCGGTGCGTACCGCTGCGGAGAAATCGAGCCTGGTTTTCTTGGCCTTTGGCTCGAGTTTCGACAAGGGCGTTTATTTCAAATCGAAGGGCGTCTTGCGCAAAATGAAAAAGGAAAAGCCGTCTTGGCAAAATGGACTTCGGCGTGGGGCACTCCGCAAACGCGTGCTGTGAACTGCGCTACCCTGAGCGGACAACAAGACGCTCAGTACGGAGCACTTTGCAAAACGAGCGCCCTACGCATTGATGAATGGAAGACCGAAGAGGTTTGGGCCCGCTGCCTGAGCGCAGGAGCCAACCCGCTCGAACTCAAAGTTATTCAAACCCATCGGTGATGAGAAATTCTCGTTCGTTTCCGCAAAAGCGAATCTGAATACGTTTTAAAGAAAGCTCCTTGGGGCTCAGTCTCTCCGCCCACTCCACAAATACATAGCCGCCCCGTTCGGCCCGCTCGACGGCTTCAAAAAAACCGATTTCTACCAGCGAATCCTCGCTCAGCTTTTCCAAGCGGTAGAGATCGAAATGGTCGACCGTTCTCCCCAATTCATACTTCTGGTGAAGGACGTACGACGGGCTAATCACTCTCGGCGGAAGCACGTTTTGCCGTCGGCAAAGCACTCCCACAAACTCTCTAACAAATGCCGTTTTTCCCACACCCAAAGGCCCTTCCAAACCAAAGATCGCCCCTTCAGGGTACGAAGCGAGAAGCTTTTCAGCGACCGAGGCCCAACCGGAAGGCGAAGAAATTAACTCCCAGGGCATTCCAACCCCTCGATTGCTTCTGCCACACCGTCTGCAACTTCCGAGGCTAAAGTAGATCGGGAATGGCCGTTTCGACGAGTGAGGAGCTCAGAAGATTTTCCATGAAGGTAAACGGAAAGCAGTAAAGCGTCCATGGGAGCAAGTCCCTGAGCAAGCAGAGCCCCTACCACACCGGCCAGAACGTCTCCGGTGCCTCCTTTGGCAAGTCCTGAGTCCCCGGCTCGCACAACGATCAACGGGCTACCGGGCCCAGAGCAAAGCGTGCCCGCACCTTTCAGTGCCACCAACGCATTCCACTGCTTTGCTATTTCCGCGCAAGAGTGGAACCTGTCGCGTTCGATTTCTTCAATGCTTAACCCTAGGAGTCGAGAAGCTTCTTTCGGGTGAGGTGTTAAGATGGTAGCAGTTGGCGCTCTTTGTGAGAGCAGCGCTTTCGCTTCCGCACCCTTGGACGATAAGAGATTGAGCGCGTCGGCGTCTAACACTAATAAATGTTTAGATTTAAGTAGAACCGCGAGCTGATCCCAGTTTTCCGTGCCTAAGCCAGGTCCGACCACTAAAACACGGGGTGCTGCCAGGGCCAGGGTAGAAACTTCCAAGGACTCCGTTTGGATTTCGGCGCGTAACCGCGTGCGCAAAGTCAAAAGCGTGTCGCTGGGTGCATGGATGCTCACCAGCCCGGCACCGGCCCGGAGCGCTCCGAGAGCGGCGAGCGCTGGCGCTCCTTCTTGGTTGGAGGACCCTGCAACTACCGTGACGTGCCCAAAGTTTCCCTTGTGGCTATTTTGTTTTCGCTGGGGCAAATGGGCACTAGCGTCTTCCCTTGTATAGAGAAAAGTATTCCAACCCGCCGGGCTGACAGCGCGCGGTATTTGGATCGGGGCAAGGTGGAGGTTGCCCACCAGTTCCGCAGCGTCTCCCGTGGTGAGCCCACGCTTAAAAAAACCGAATGCCACAGTCTCACTTGCTTTCACCGCCGCTCCCAGCGCTTTTCCGGTATTGGCATCCAAGCCACTAGGCAAGTCGGCAGAAAGGATCCACTTCCGGCCGGCACAAGAGTTGATGAGCTCAATGCTTTTGTGAAAGTTTGGAGCGACGGGCCCGATGAAACCGGTGCCGAAGAGCCCGTCCAGTACCCAGTCGGCGTTTTCTAAAAGCTCGGGGGTGAGCTTTGGGTGTGTCTTGAAGCCCTGTGCGTTTAAAAGCATCAGCTGCTTGCGAGTGGCTTCCGATAATTCCTTCTCATCGCCTAAAAGCACGCATTGTACGTTGCAGCAGCCGCGTTCAACGAGCAGTCTCGCCGTTGCCAGCACGTCTCCTCCGTTGTTCCCTTTGCCGGCAACAACGACGCCTCGCGAATGGGGTAGCAACTTGCCAAACCGAAGGGTGAGCCTTTCGACGAGAGCTAGCCCCGCGTGTTCCATGAGGATGGCCTCAGGAAGGCAAAACGCTTCCATCGCTTGCCTGTCGGCAAGCCGCATTTGTTCTCTTGTCAGTAGGGGCTGCATAGCTCAACGCTACCCGAGCTGAGCCTGAATGGCTTGGCAAATATCTCGGGCATAAACAGCAATTTGATTGGAATCAGGCCCTTCCACCATCACGCGAGCGAGCGGTTCAGTGCCCGAGTAGCGAACGACTACCCTGCCCGAATCCCCCAGTTCAGCTTGGGCCTTTGCGATCAAGTCGGAAATTTTAGGGAACTGGGAAAGCTCTTCTTTTTCGCGGACTATCACGCTGCTCAGCACCTGCGGGTAGAGTTCGATGGGCTGACGAAGGCTCGAAAGGGAACTGCCCGTTTTTTTCATGATGGCGAGTATTTTGAGAGCGGCCATCATGCCGTCTCCCGTTGTGTTGTGGTCGAGAAAAACGATGTGCCCTGACTGCTCTCCGCCGAGGTTAAAACCATGCTTTCGCATCGACTCGACAATGTACCTATCCCCTACCCGCGTTTCGACGAGCGAACCGCCCGCGCGCTGGATAGCGACGTTGACTCCTCGGTTACTCATGGGAGTCACAACCACCGTTTTGTTTTTGAGCGTGCCCTCTTTGAGCATTTGCAAAGCGCAGATGCCCAGGACTTGATCGCCATCGACTACTTCGCCCTTTTCATCAGCCAAAATCACTCGGTCTGCGTCGCCGTCGAGCGCGATGCCAATATCGGCTCTGTGTTCGTGGACAGCCCGGGCCATGGCGTCGGGGTACACCGCACCGCACTGGTCGTTGATGTTTCTGCCGTTCGGGGCGCAGTGGATGGGGAATACTTCGGCGCCGAGTTCTTGAAAAATGGTGGGGGCCACTTTATACGCGGCCCCATTGGCACAATCCAAAACGACTCGGACCCCTTCCAAACTTAAATCCGCTGGAAACGTATCCTTGATAAAGACAATGTATCGGCCAATCGCGTCATCGATGCGTTTTGCCCGGCCAATCCCATCCATCGTGGGTCGGTAGCGATCGAGCTCTTCGGAGCCAATCAAACTTTCGATTTTGCGTTCGGTTTCGTCAGGAAGTTTGTACCCTGCGCGATCGAAAATCTTGATGCCGTTCCATTCAAAAGCATTATGGCTCGCAGAAATCACAATCCCAACGTCTGCCCGCATGCTTCGCGTAATGAAAGCGATCCCGGGAGTGGGGAGCGGGCCTACGAGAAAAACCTGAGCGCCCATCGAGCAAAAACCGGCCGCTAACGCATTTTCCAGCATATAGCCGGACAGTCGCGTGTCTTTGCCAATCACGACTTTGGGCGGGTGACCATTCGATTTGAGGGGTTTATCAAAGAGGGTGTACGCAGTGGCCCGGCCCAAAGCCATCGCCATTTCGCTGGTCATCGGGAACTGGTTTGCAACCCCTCGGACTCCATCGGTTCCAAAAATCCGGCTCTTTTCGCTCAACGACTGACCTTCCGTACTTTGATGCGCACTTTCACTGCGTTTTCCCTTAAAAGAGAAAAGCCTTGGCTCGAATCCACTTCGGCAGCCACTTCTATTTCTTTTATCCCACTTAGGCCCTCGATATCAATGGGCTCGGTGCCTATACTCCCTACGAGCCCTAAAAGCGCTTTGGGGCCCGTTTCGAGGCGAAGCAATTGGATGGTTTGATTACGATAGATGATCGCAATCGAAGCGTCGGAGTTTGAAGGGCCTCGGTGGAATTCTTGTTTCATTTTTAAATGCGGCTATCGTGCTCAACGGACTTAACACAGCCATTCGGGAAATTTGGCCGATCTGGTATAATACGTGCGTTACCAATTCTAAATCCCTACAGACTAAAACCGGTATGCGTGTTGTTCTCTGCAGTCTTTTACTTCTTCTGTCGGGCTGCGGCGTCGGACTCTGCCTGCGTAGTGAGGTTTGCGTGGGTGGCGGTCTTGGGGCTCCCATTCCGCCTTCTTACCTTTCTGTGGCGCACCGCAACGCATCCAATATTCTCGCCTGGCCTGCTGTTCCGGGCGTTACGTCTTACAATGTCTATTGGAGCACGAGTCCCGGAGTGACAAAGAGCAGCAACAAGATTGCCCACGTCACTTCACCTTACACCCACGGAGGGCTCACCAATGGAATTGCTTACTATTACGTCGTCACAGCACTGATTCTGGGAAGAGAAAGCGTGGTCTCAACCCAAGGCAGCAACGCACCGACCAATTCGGAGTTTTTCACGTTCCCGCAAGCCGCAGTCGGCTTTGTAGATTTTCCCATCGGCGGTGCATTCGCGGTTTTTGCCACTGACACGGCTCTTTACGCAGCAACCACTGCAGGGCTCGCCATTAGCAACGATGGCGGCACCACTTTTGCCACTCGCACCACCGCCAATGGGTTGGGTAGTAACTTCGTCTACGGCCTTTATGCCACTAGTACGCAGGTTTTTGCTGCTACTCAAGGAGGCCTCTCCATCTCTACGGACGGGGGCGCAAGCTTTAGTAACCGTACTACCGCTAGTGGATTGGGAAGTAATTTCGTACAAGGCGTCTACGCCACTCCCACCCAGGTTTTTGCTGCGACTCAAGGCGGCGTCTCCATCTCCACGGACGGGGGAGCAAGCTTTAGCAACCGTACTACCGCTAATGGATTGGGAGGTAATCTCGTCTACGGCGTTTATGCCACTCCCACCCAGGTTTTCGCTGCGACGAATGGCGGCCTCTCCATCTCTACGGACGGGGGCACAAGCTTTAGTAACCGTACT
>JANPJT010000327.1:0-7421 GCA_031425635.1 Pseudomonadota bacterium | reverse complement strand
GTCGTAGGTTCGAGCCCTACGGCGCCCACCATCCGATCGCCTTACCCACCAAGTAGGAAACCGATTAAAAGTGCCCAAGGCGAATCAGGGCCCTCACGCACGTGGGGCTCGCCATTAGCACTTCTTTGGGGACGAGAGGCCCTTGATCGCCGGTGAGTAAGGAACGCCCCACATAAACCAGGTCAATCACGTCGGTGAATAACGCTCGCATCGGCTTCCCTTTATTTGCTCGGAGTTTGCGCATCACCATGCGCAGCGCTTCGACTCGGCTTTTCGGGTCCATCATTTGCATTATCAACACCAGGTCTCCAGCCGTCGACCGAACCGCTTTCCGCTTTACCCCGTCCACCTTAATGCGATCGTAAGTGTCATCGAGGGCCATCTGGAAAAGTTGAAGCTGTCGCTCGGGATCTAACGAGATATATTTTTCGAGCCGTTTCATTTGCGCTAGACCTTGCGTAAGCGGCTTTTCACCATTTCCCTGTTCTGCCTCGTGGGAAATTCGAACCATCCTTTTTCGAATTTCTTTGTTGGAAGGGTCAAGCGACTCGGCGTAAGCGATTAGGGCGTCGAAATCTGGGTTTTTGCCGTCGGTTTTTTCGACCGCTAATACTTGCTCTACCAACATGGAAACGAGCTGGGGGTCTTGATAGCCGGTATTGCACAAAGCGTTTAGAACTTGCACCCAACATCCATCGCCGTCCCCGTTACCCCCCACCTTGGGAAACTTTTTGGCGTAATCGCGCAGGGCCCCCTTAAATTCGTCCCCAATGACTGCAGATCTCAATTCCGCCACCTGTTCCCGCTCGGCCTCGGAATCCCCGAAGAAGGCTTTTCTCACGAAGTGAAGCATTTGCTCCAATTGGTCGGCCTGCGGAACGTCTCGAGGATTCGGTTTTCTGAGGGCTTCCACCAGAACCGCTTTAAATGCCCGCGGATCTTTTTTAGCTTCCTCCCTCAGCCGCTGACTCGCCTTAGCGGACATCCCCGCCGCGGCAAAGCTCTCCGCGGTTAAGGGAGCGTGCTCCGCCATGTACTCGGCAACCGCGGAGCCAACCTCACGCCGCTCCGAGATAGTAAGCTTTTTGTTGTAAGCGCTATCCATCGCCGCGAACATCAGGGCTTTTCGGGCGATCGGTTCTTTCACCAAGGATGGTGGCAAAGTTTGAATAAACCCGATCAGGGCCCCGGCGTTTTCCTCGGTGCGTAGCCGGCTTAGGACATCGGCGACAGAAACGGCAAGGCTGGTCGCCGAAAAGAGCACGGAAGCCAACCAAAGGAATCGAAATGTTCGCATCTGAATATTCTATCATTGACGAGAAAAAGGGCGCTGAAAGCGAGAGCCTTCAGCACCCCTGGGTCCGCGCTGACGGTATGCGGTTACTTTTGGGGAGTGCCGGGTTTGCAAAGTGCAACCACGTGGGCCGAGGAAGCTGAGTTCCTCAAAAGTAACCGCTACCTGCCCGAACTAGGTGCCGTTTTTTGTCCCCGACGTTAGGCCGCCATTCCCTTGTTTCATATTTTGAAACAGTGTTTCAACTGCGCATTGATCTGAAAAATCAAAATCTATATAATGCACGTCGTTAATTAGATTTTGGTTTATTTTTTGGGTAGTAATCCTGCCTGTCTTGGGTGGGCCCCAAGGACGCTAGGGTTTCATTAGTTTAAGAGACTGAGGTAAATGAAGCATGAGTAGTGAGAGATTGAAGCGCTTAATCCTTTTATTTCCCGCCGCAGTTTTTCTAGCGGCATGTGGTGTACAGAGTGTGGAGTCGATGCCGGCTGCGGACTTTGAAAAGCTACCGATGACCGAGAAACTCCAGTCGATTGGCTTTCGCTACGATGGAGCTAAACAGAACTTCGAGAAGCCGAAGATTGTGGGAGTCAGGTCATGTGGGGCGGACAATTTGGATAGGCCTTACCAGAAAAACACTCGTTTGGGCGCAGTCGTGGATTTGGATCTGGAGGTTTACCCCGACCGGCTGGTGTTGACGGATCGAGAACGGTCTCAGGTATGGAGCCACTACATTAAATCGGTACACAAAATTGAAAGCTTAACTCCCTCGGACCTCTTGTACGCCAGTAATTTTGACACTCTTTACCTTGGAGGTTTGCGAGACTCTGCAGGTGTCACCGAGGCGCAGGTGAGAAATATGGCAGGCGTGGAAAGACTGAAAGCGGTGGGGGTTGTAGCTTATATAAAGCCTCGCGAAGGCAATGTTATCTTCATTCAACGGTACCCGAAATCCGATCGAATTTTCCTGAACTTAGGATCGGCAGACGAAAGCCTCCATTACGGTGTCATTGTCGAAAAAAGTGCCCGCGATTAGAAGATAGAATTCCACCAGTAACCTGTGAAACCAGTCGGCGGTGCGCGGTTTCTTTCGGGGAATGCCGCATTTGCAAGTTGCCACCACGTGGGAAGAGGGCGCCAGTTCCCTCAAAAGTAACGGCGTACCTGCCCCCTTTTTTTCGCGGTACCCTGCGAGGGAGACTTGTGCCACCGCTTTGTAGATACCTGTAATTATTCAACAAAAGAAACTGTGTCACTCCCCCAGCGTTTCCCCCCTTAATTGCTACTCTAAAAAAGAAGATCCTAAAAACAGGCCAGCAACTCCATGGAGGGAGTTCACATGCGCTTTATCAATAAAACGAATCTTATTTACGCGGTTATTCTCGCCCTGCTCGCCGCATGCGGCGGTACCGAGAACGCGGGAAAACGATTCGTTCAAAGCGGCGGTACCGCTTCGTTTGGTTCTGGCTCTGGCGGCAGCACCGGGACTGGGACCAGCTCCGGATCCGACGGTGGTTACATTCCGCCGCCCATTGGTAGCGGCGGTGGGGACTCAGGCCTCATCTCGCATTTTCGCCCGGCCTTAGTCGTCCGAGCTTCTGGCTGCATCCTTTGCCATGGCCGAGTCGAGTCCACGATTATCACGGACTTTGGTTTTGGGAATTCCTACTACTTCGGCGCGGGATCTGGACTGAACGCTTTTAACGGATCGGTCTACGGCAACCACGCAGAAAACTGGTCCACTTTGAGTTTGGTCGGCTCGGTCGTCGTGCCTCGAGCGCCTGGACCAACCGCTGCTTACTCAAGCCTCGCCGCGTATGTCCGAAGCACTTTGCAGTCGCCTTTGAACGCAGTGCTGGAGAAAAATATTTCGTTCATTGGAGCCCCTACCGCTAGCCGCATCCTCGAAGTGGCAGGCGTTTTTCCATCCGAGCACCCTCAGTGGAAATACCTGCCACAGTCGGGGTCTGCCGACATTGCAGGGCTCCGACTGGCTTCGAGCGGCCAATATGTTGAAAATATCCCCGGCGAAGAAGTGGTATGTGCGGGCGACGTGATCGTTTCGTCGGTTCTTTTCCTAAACAATTTACGGTTGCGAACCGAGCGAGGCTGCCGGTTTTATGTAACGGGTTCCGTTTTCATCCAAGGCGCGATCACTTACCTTGGAACAAATAACGACCGGAACCTACAGGTAAGCAGCAGCCGCGCCGTCGTGATGGGCCTGGGGCCCGGTGCAACGGACGGCGGGGCCGGCAATACGCTCACGAACCGTCTCCAGAATTTTTGGACCCGCCCCGGGTATTTCACCCGGGATACAAGCCGCAGCACTCAAGAGAAACTCGATAGCATCGTGCTGGATAGTTCCTCCATCGCTGACTTATCCGATGCATCGGCACAGACCCCGAATGGCCGTGCCGTTGCTTTTGAGCGCCTTTTTATCAATGCCCCAAACTACCAAAGCCGATACCAAGGAGAATTTAAAGGCGTGATTGTCGCCGAAGTCGCTCTGGGTAGCTTGGGAAGGTTTGCTTTTCGGTTCGATGAAGTCTTCCAAAGAGTCCCCATACTCCCAAGGCTCCGAGAATCCGACTGGCTCAGAGTGACTGAGTATCCCTAAATACAAACGCGTCGCCGGAGCCTTAAAAAAGTGCTTTCAGGCTCCGGCCCGCGTTTGACCTATTCAAAGAGGAGCGTGCTCTGGGATGGACTGCAGAGAGCTAAAATCAACGGAGCCACCGTTTTCTTCGTCGGCTGTTTCCGAAAGATCCGCGCTACGCTTTTTCTTCAGCGGTGCTTTCTTAGCTACTACATTGCTTTCAGAGGAGGCAGAAACAGCGGGCGAGCCACCCAGAAGCACGTAGCAAGCCTCACGGGTTTTTTCCAAAGAACTGACTTCTGTCTGGAGTTCTAAAAGGCGATCGTCCAAAAGCTTTATCTGTTTTTCCAGCGACTTTGGGCTAATGACGATTTCCACAGACGAAGGGTTCGGGGTTTGGATCATGGTGGTTTCTCCTAAGGTGTTATCCATTCCAAATAGCATACAAATGTATTTGGATGCAAGGCTTGGGCAAGTCGCTCTGCGTCGCAAGCGAAGGGCCCCGTTTGCGCAAAGCCACGCTATAATGAAGGTATGATCTACCGCGCCTTTTTCTTCTTCACTCTTGTACTTTCTTTCGGGGCACTTGCCGAAACCACTTTCACTATGCTCGATGGCACCGAAGTGACCGTCCCGCCGAACCTGACATCCGCCGACTTAGAGGATTGGATCGACAAGATCAACGCAGCCATGTTCGCGAATTCGGGCAAAGTGGGCGAAAGAGACTCTTTGAGTGTTCAAAGAGGGAGCCTCATCGTAAAAAACTTTTTGAAAGAGCTCCTTCGGGACATCGCCTTCCAAGACCGGCTAATACAGGCAGGGGAGCGAGTGGCCCGAAACACCGAGGAGTCTAAAGCTATCCGACGGGACGCTGCAGCTTATGTGGCAAGAAATTTCGAAGGCCTTGGCACCAAACAAACCATCGAATCGATGAGAGCTCAAATCGCCTATTACGATAGCGAGCGCGCTCGTAAAGAAGAGAGTATCCGGATCGAAGAAGCCAATATGGAAAAGGGCTGGAAACAGGATGTCATCAGCCAAAGATCCAGTAAGAACTATATTGAATCGATCAGAGCAGACCTCGAGCGTGCGGCTCGGCTCGAAGCTCCGCTCCGAGAAAGACTGCGTTTGACGGAGAGCATCGGCCCTGCCCTTGCCCGATGCCACCAAGCGCTTTTTAACGAGATCCCTGTCGCACTTTCGGGGTATTTGCCCCCTAAGCTCAGCCCTGCTCTGTTTGCCGCAGTGAAAAAGCGTTTGCAGAAAGACCCCGAGTACGCCGCTCATTTCCAAAAGCATATGAGAATCGATCCAAACACATCCGATCGCGGAACAGCGACTCCCGGCACGCTCCAAATCGGAAGCGCCCAAGGGCTCGATCTTTTTCTGACCGCAGGGGAGGCGCTCCCGAAAGACCAGCGAGCGGATATCAAAGGGAAAGCAAAAATCAACCCGCAACCCGCGGCGTTTGATGTCAATACCGCTCCGCTTTTTGCTAAACTCGCCGCTGATTATGGCGCCGATGTGGGGCCCAAGCAGGGGCTAAAGTTTGAAGGGACTCCCACGCTCCAAACGCTTCAGGCCGCGGGCACCCTCCCTAACCTATCGCAGGCGGTCCAAAAGGCCGTTAATCCCCCTAGACCCGAGAATCGGCGCGGGTTCAGCTTTTCGGCCGCCGACTGCAACGAGGTTGTTTCTATCTTATCAACTCCTTAGCTCGATAGACTAGCGCGGGTCGGGCCTTCCGTGGTATCAGCCGGCTTCCATGTTTTCACGAATTGCCATATTGGCCGCGTTTTGTGCCTTCGCTTTTGAAGCGCAGAGCAACGGGTGCGTGACGCTCCTCGTGCGGGCGTCTTCTTTGCCAAATTCTTCGCCGCTACGGCTTCCAGGGTTTTCTTCCTTGGAACTCATGCAGAAGGTACCTGAAGTCCGCCTTCCCACGGCCTTCACCGAGCAAGGGATCAGAGCGTTCACCGAAAAGTGGGATGCTTTCCAGAGCTTCGACGGAAGTTTTCTTTATGAACAAGCCCTGGTGCGTTGGGCACACCAACTCAATTCCCATTTCGATAGCGAAGTGGGGAGCCTTTTCCTTGCGTCTGTTGCCAACCGATCCGCAGGAGAGTTTGACGCCAGCACAGTGCATTTCTCCCGGCTCCCGTCGCTTTCCGACTTTCGCCTGGTCTTAAGCACCTTCCGAGGCCCCAATTACTACGACGAGCGAACTATCCGCAATATCCAAACATCCATGGCGTCTCTCCTTCTGGCGGGGCTAGAACGGTTTCAAAGGGATCTACAAAATAAGACCCCGCTCGCAACACTGCTCCAGGACGAAGCGCTTCCACCGCCGGGGGAGTGGGACAATGCCTCTGTGGTGTACCGCCTTCGGAACGCTGAGGCGAAGCAATACCGAGGCGCTTTCTTGCGCCTCAACCTGGAGTCGTTCCCGGTTGGCTCTTTAGTGGAAATCCCGCTTGCGCAAATGGACTCAGCCGAGGCAGATTCCCCTCTCGGAGCGTTCATTGAAATCCCTTCTGACCTTGCCGATTCAATGGCATCCGATATCGTGCTTATGCGTAAATGGCTTAAATCGTATATTAAGTAGAAGCCGGAAGAACCCAGAATGTGACCATTAAAACTGCAAATGAAATCCGATTGATGGAAGAAGCCGGCAAACTTGCGGCCGAAGTGCTCCAGTACACTGGCAAGCACGTGAAGGTGGGCATCACAACCGGCGAACTCGACCAAATTGCGAACGACTATATTCTTTCTCGCGGAGCCATTTCTGCGTGCATTGGCTACCACGGTTTTCCCAAAGCCATTTGCACTTCGGTCAACGAAGTCATTTGCCACGGCTTACCGGGCGAAAGACGCCTCGAGGATGGTGACGCTATCAATATCGACATCACGGTGATCAAAGGCGGGTTCCACGGCGACACTTCCAGCATGTTTTTTGTCGGCAAGCCGAACACTCGGGCGACCAAACTCGCAGAGTGTGCTTTTGAAGCGATGCACCGAGGCATCGAAGAAGCGGTGGCAGGGAACACGACGGGAGACATCGGGTTTGCGGTGAATAAATTCGTGACCCGAAAAGGGTTCCACGTCGTGCGAGAAATTGGAGGCCACGGCATCGGCCGACGCTTCCACGAAGAGCCTTTCGTGCCCTCATTCGGCAAAAAGGGCAAAGGGGTATTGCTTCCCAAGTGGGCCACGATCACGGTGGAGCCCATGGTGAATGAAACCTCGGCCCCTATTCTAGAAATTGCTATCCCGGGCTCTGAAATCCAAGTGTTTGCTACTTCGGACGGGACGCTTTCGGCTCAGTACGAGCACACTATTTTGATCACGGATTCAAAGGCTCAGATCCTGACGGTTGCTTAGGGCTGTACCTTTATGTGGATAACTCAGATCGCGTGGGGATTTTTGTGCCTAGATTTGCCGGGCCGACGACAGCGTACTCTTTGTACGCGGAGAAGGCGTGGCGAATCTAGGCACAAAAAGCACCCGTGAAATGAGTTATCCACATAAAGG
>JANPJT010000326.1:0-7853 GCA_031425635.1 Pseudomonadota bacterium | reverse complement strand
CGCCGCCAAACACGGAGAAAGCCGCCTGGGTGCTTTACCCGAGCGCGAAGTACCAATCGCGGTTCAACCCGTCGATCCAATACTTTCACCACCGAGGGTTTGGTGTGCTGGTGCCGCAAACACTTACCCGACCCAAAGCGGTCAGCTGGTTAGAGGCTAACTACGGGGCGTCGTCGGAAAAGCTGTTTGAATTCCAAGGGAGCCAAGCATCGCTGCTCGCCGCAAGAAAAGCAGCCGAAGAGTACGACTCGAAGCTGCGGGAGCTGAAAAACGCTTCACCCCTCAAAATCAAGCAGTAGCGAAAGCCTAAAAGTGTTGAAGGCAAAAACAGAGTTGCCCACGGACACATGGTAGCCCAGCCTTGTGGAGAACCGGACCATTCCCGAAGCGGGAAAACGGTAGCCGACGCCAGCCCCCACCCAGATGCCGCCCAGTTCGGAAACCTCTCCAAAGGCCGAGGCCAGAGCCCCCGGGAGCGCCGAAACGCTGGAACCAATCGCATAGTGGATTTTCCCAAAGAACTCAAAATCTTTCAGTTCATAAGCAAGCGAAGCCCCCACATCCAGGAAACCAAAACTCACGGGCACTCCCGCTGAGTCGGACGCGATGAGGGACGTGTAACCCACTTCAATCCGCAGCGGCAGCACGGGGTTTAAAAAAAACCCGAAATGGCCTCCCGCCGAGAACCCAAGCCCCCCATAGCTACTGGCGTCAAAAGCGTTGATCAGCGAGTAAACACCGCCTGCGTTCACACCGTAAAAAAAAGTGGGTTGCCGACGAAAAAGAAGCTCTTCGTCCTTGGGCACTCTCCGGCGGCGGGGTTTCACCGTTCCCACTGTCTCCGCAGGAGCTTTCTTTTTCACTTCCTGCCCTGGCCGGCTCAACTTATCTTGCAGGATCCAGCCCTCGAGTCCCCCTTGTTCTAACTCCACTTCGACGGGGAGGTAGCGGCCCTCTTCTTCGCCGGAAATGCGGAGTAACGTGCCCCGAGGGAGAATGCCAAACGACTGGGCTCCGGGTTTCGGCTCACTCACGATTTCCGCATCGGACAGCACTTCAGCAACCGCGCCTTGACGGCTCTCGGCCCACGCCGCTGTTGTTAGGAAAGCAAACGCGAGAAAACAGCGCAGAATTCGACGTGGCGCGTGTGGGGAAACATGTCGATGATCTGGACTTGATCGAATCGAAAGTTCTCTTTCAAGCATTGAATGTCTTTCGTAAAAGCCACCGGCGAACACGAAACGTAAACCACCGTTTTGAGCCCTGCATGGATCAGAGGTTGGATGCACGCTTCGGCCCCCGACCTTGGTGGATCTAGCAAAAGTGTATCATACCGCTGCTTAAAGTCTCTCGGCAGCCCTTTCACCAACTTGGAGTCGATGTGTCGGTGAAGAAAAGCCATGCGAGGGCTATCGGAAGTGAAATGCGTCCGAGCCTGAGCCAAAGCCGGCTCTGAGGAGTCCACACAGAAAATTTCTTTGACGGAGGAAGCATACCCCCGCGTTAAGTTTCCATTTCCGGAGAAAAGCTCGAGTACTGACTCAGCGCCTCTAGACACCATTTCCGATGAAACAAGCTTCCGAAGCGCTTCGTTTTGTTCATCGTGGACTTGGGTAAAACCCGAAACCGCATTGGGCTGGTTGTCAGAACGCACTACTTCCCCATTCTCGAGAAGAGCGAGCTCCACTTTAGATTTCTCTTCGGCCGTGCCTTCCTTACGAAGCAAAGCCAGTGCCTCATTGATTTTAGGGTGCGCGATAGGGCACTGCTCGATGTCCACAATGTGGTGCGATTTGCGCTTGTAAAAACCAACCTGCCCAAAGCCCAAATGCAGCTGCACTCGATTGCGGTACCCCAAAGTGGTTTCCGCCTTCACGGCTTCCAGCGTTTTTTCAGGGAGCCAGCCGCCTCGTTCAAGGACATGGTCCAGGATCTGCTGCTTGGCTTTCACTTGCGCGGGGTAACTCCAGTGCATCCAATCGCAACCGCCACACTCATCAAATTTGTCGCAAGCTGGCGCCTCTCGGTCTACCGAAGGGGTGAGCACTTTTAAGAGTTCGGCATCCCGATAGCGTTTCTCCGTCTCGAGAAAACCCACTCGCACAAAATCTCCCGGGACCGCACCGGGGATGAAGTACTGGTTGCCGTGCGCATCTCGCGCGACGCCCTGGCCCATGAGGCCTACAAAATCTACTTTTAAATCCGCTTCCATTTTTAAACTACTTTCTGCACCCACTCCCCGAATTCCTCGGGAGTCGGCATTTTTAAACGACCTTCTTTTTCTTCATCACGATAAAATTTTGCGCCCCATTGTTCGAGGCGAGCGACATAGTCTGCGTACAGCGGGTGCCGCACTAGCTGTCCATTCATCGCCGGTACCAAGAGAAGCGTTCCGCGGCGGCCCAATTGACCGGCCGCGAGAAGGGCGACTGCATTGTCCGTTAAGCCAAGCGCCATTTTGGTCAGCGTGTTGAGGGTCAGTGGGGCGACAATCACCAAATCGAAATCATCCAAGTGCTGCACTTCGGAACCCGCCTCGGACTGCACCGGATTTTGAGTGGCCCATGCTAATGGGAGTTCGGTGATGAACCGCAAGGCCGAAGGAGTCAAAAAAGCCGTAATATCAGCACCATGGCGACGCAGCTCGCGGATTAAGCGAACGCTCTCCACGCTCCCAATGCCGCCGCACACTCCAAAGCCCACGCGTTTTCCCCGGAGTCGGTCGCTTTTGATTTCAACACCTGTGTCTCTCATCTCGCCGTACCTTCTGCCGGAAATCGCGAAAAATCTCAATCCACTTCATGCGACGGGGCAGATGATTACCTTGTTCCCTTGTCAGCCTTATGTTAAGAAAACCTACGTTTTATGAGGAGGCCGGATGGGAGAGATCGTTCTATACGCGAAGAAAAGTTGCACTCAGTGCAAGAAAGCTATCGCGTTTCTGAATAAAAAAGGCGTGCAGTACCAGTTGAAGGATATTGTTCACGAACCGCCCCCGCGCAGCCTTCTTGAAAAAGTCATCAAGGCAGAAAATATTTACGCAAGCCTGAACCAACGCAGCACCACTTACCGGGACAACCACTTGGGAAGGCGCCGCACGACGAAGAACGAAGCCATTCGTTTGATGCTGAAAGATCCGAACCTCATCAAACGCCCGCTGATTATCCGAGATAATAAAGCCTACCAAGGGTTTGATGAAGATAGCCTGCTAGACTTTGTGGCAACGGCCCCTGTTCCGGTCGTTTAGAAGTTATCGCCCGGAGCGAGCCGCTTCGTCCTGGATCCAAGCCGTGATCAGAGAAATATCGGAAGTATTGAGTCCGTTGCCCCCAAGAATGGGGTGGTTGCCTTGAAGTCCTTGTGGCTTGAGCAAGAGACGGGACTGAGCCGGGCTCGCTAGATTGGACCTGCTGAGAGACTGTGTGCATACGTCATCGCCGGTGCGAAGCGGGTACGCGGTGAAGGCGCCGGAGCCGTTGGCGCCGTGGCAGCTGCGGCAGCGGGCAGTGAGCACGGGATCGACCGTCGAATTGAATAGCGCGATGGAACGGCACCCTCCGACCCCCGCTCCGCCCACAAAGGGGTCTGCAGTCGTTTTTACCAACTCGAACGAGAACGCAACCGAGTCGCCTTCTGCGACACGTACCGTGACAAGCTGAGTGAATAGGGAAAGCAAAGGAAACGGCCAGGTTGCGGCAGCCAGATTGAACGCGCCACCCGCGACGACAGCTTCTAGGCCTTCGAAATTAATTGCCGAAGTGTTGATTGCCCGCTCTTGCCAAACTTGAAGGTTGGAAATGCGGTAGTTCGTCGTGCCGGCAAAGCCGAACTTAGGGCTTGAGAGAAGGTACGAACCGCGGGAAATTTCATTGGGCTGGCTCAGAGGGGCTACCACTATTTCAAACCCTGCGTTCGGCACTGGGGGCGTGGCAAACGCAAGGTCATACCGGTACCTTCGGGTCGTGCCGTTGGGTAAATCGGCCATTCGAATCACTTGTGACTGGGTCACTACCCGATTGGGGCTCGGGACCGGCACTTTCTTTTGGCAGCTAGCGACCGAGGGGACCTTCTGTTCCTCTGCAGCCCAAGCTTGAATGGCTGCTTCGAACTCGATGGCAATCGACGCGCAGTTAGGGGCGCAATTGTGCTGTTCGTTTTTCACTTTCGTGACGAGGCGAGAGGCTCCTGGCGAAGACAGGACCGAGAGTTTTTTCGAATCCCCATACGCAATCACTACATCGGACGAAGCGAACGCATAGGAAGCTGAGACACTGCCGCCGTGATGGCAGTTTTTGCAGTTTTTTGAACCCATGGCCGGGGCCAGTGTCTTTTGGAACGCTTGCTGGAGAGCTGAGTTCGAGCCATTCACGCAGGCGCTTAAGCTCGAGTCCAAGTCTTTATTGAGCGCGCAAGAAGACAGCGCAAGACAAAGTAGGACTGCCGCGGAGATTTTGACTACCATGGCCTTACCCTCGATTACCCAAACAGAACGTTTTCAGGCCGTTTGATGAGCGCGATTTCGGTGGAGGTAAACCCAGCGGCAGAAAGCACTGCATCTGCTCGACTGGCTTGCCCGTTCAGCGAAAGGTAGCTGAAAAAGACCATCGCCGAAAACATCCGGTCTTTACCCATAGGAGTGCGATCATCCACCTGACCGTTCGGGAGTAAGGTCCCGAAAAACTTTTTCACCGGGGTCGATCGGCCTACCGGATCCATCAGGAAAACCATCGATCCGCACAGCTCTCGGCGATCTCCGACAAACAAAGAAGTGTTTGCTGGATCGGAGCCCGATGTAAAACCGCTATTTCCCACGTTACCGCCATCTTGAGTCACCCAAAGAACCAGTCCTGGGCCTCCGTTGCCCTGCGACAGTGCATTGGCAGCGGCAAGGCACCTACCGACCAACGCGCCCGCGCCCGTGTCCTTTAAGTCCTGGCTGTTTTTTGACTCGTCATGGTAGTCAAGCCCGCCGACGACCATGGAGCCCGCGGCCGCAGACCCTGTCATCACGTTGTAAACAATCGTTGCAGTACGGTCGGCGATGTTGCCGCTATTCAAAAGTCCGTTGTCCGTGCTGGTGCGCTCGGCGATCCCAAAAATGCGCCGGATGTCGGGATTCAAAGTAGCGTTCAAAACGTCTGCCGACAGGGCCGAATTCGCAGATCGATCCGCTGCTTCGTAGCCTGCCCCCGCGTTGGCGGCGAAACTGGGACCCTGAAGGCGTTTCAGCTGGGCATCTGAAAGGCGCTTCATGCCTTCCGCAATTTTCCTGAGCACCGGATCCCCGGCATTGCCAAGGACATTGCTAAAGACTATCGAACGAAGCACGTTTCCTACGCGCGTGACGGGTATCATTTGGCCGCTCGGGTTCGTGACCCACTGGCCGGTACCGTTCCCGGTGTCATTGGCTTCTTGCCCGAGTGAGGAGGCCGTTTCTCCTTGAAAACCTGCAAGAGATAAAGCGGGTAGCATCCCGTACACTGTGCCCGAAGCATTATCGTCAGGGGACGTAGTGGCAGCGGAGAGAAGCGACATTCGATTCTCAGCGCCGGTACCCGCAATTTGGGCGTACAACGCGTTGTGGAACGCGCTATCTCCCGCGCCCGTTCCGCGCCCGGTAGGGCGCAAAACCGTCGTTCCATAAAGGGTATCGGTGACTCCGCTCGCACCTCGCGCAGAAACAAGGCCGTGGGCGCTCATGGCTTGGGCCGATAAAGTGCTCGCAATATTCGAAGCAAAAGCCCCTCCCATTAACCGCCAGGCTCCTGGTCCGCCGGATAAGTGGATATGGAGAAATCGGTAGATTGGCAGGAAGGGGGTAAACCCCGCAGCCTGCGCACTCTGCATCCGAAAGAGTTCGAACAGAGTAGCCGGAGGTAAAGCAAAACTACCTAAACCCGCAGCTCCCTGCTTCAGAAATTCGCGTCGCGAAAGATCCGCTTTCATCATTTTTTTAGAACTTTTCATACGTGCTCCTAAAATAGGGTGCTTTAGTAACCAAAACCACTCAGCGCAGAGGACGCAACAACCGTGCAGATGGAGTCCATCGCGAGCGCTGTGCCGGCGGCGGTATTGGGCACCAAGCGCAGAAGATCTTCAAAAGTGGCGTTCACGATGTCTTTATCCTGTTTCATGGGGACTGCCTCTCCCGTCGCTCTCACCAAAAGGTTCTCCACCACGGCTGCTCGAACGGTCGCCGAGTGAACAAGCGCGTTGCTTGCGTTTCTAGGCGGGAGATTTCGATCAAAACCTGGAAAAAGAATCGGCCGAGACACGGCACTTTGTGTTGCCGCCTGGCAATAAGCAGCCGCCAGTTCTTTGGCTGCTTTGATGGAGTTCACACTCATGCCCCCGGCCCAAGGAAGTGACGTCATGTTCGTGGTATATACACCGCGAATGGAAGCGCTATTGCCGAGAGTCAACCCACCAGTAAACTCGGTCAACATGGCAACCATGTCGTGAGGCGAACGTACGCCAGCGTCGACAATAGCAACGTCAGAGTTGTTCGTGTTGCGCCCCGGTGGCTTCGCGCACGAGGCCAGAACTAATACACCGATTGCTGCTAAAATTTCAATTGTTCGAACCATAAACCAATCACTCCCTTTGGCTACTCTGCGTAGTAAAGCGCAGCGCGCTCGAAAAGTTTTCTGAGGCTTCGGTCGGATTTGAGGGACTTTGCCAGACCGTCAATCGTCTTTGCTTCCCGCTCTAAAAGCTCGTGCTCTTTTTCGGAGAACGTCGCAAAGCTAAAATCTTTTCGAAGATAAACCTGAGACACGACCCGTTTCGCCATACACCGAAAGAAGCCGTCCGACTCTGCAAGGACACGGGCGAAGTTTTGAAGCCCGCTACCGCTCAGGTACCGCACGCCGCGATCGCTCGAACCATAAGACTGGAAAGAGTTTCCATTCACGTCATTGAAGCCAAAAATTCTTTGCTGCGCAGGGGTCACAAACAAGAACCATTGCTCGCTCGTAATCGCGAACGTTGGAGAGTTCGTTTCGTTGATCTTGTCTCGGAGAGCCACAAAGTTTAAGCGGCCGTTGCCGTCGGCGTCGTGTCGGGCAAAGGCCGGCATGATGGCATCCATTTGCGCATGGCACGTTTTGCAGTTTTCGCCAAACTGGGCAGGATCACCACCGGGCGCTCGTGGGATATCGCGGCGCACATACTGGTCGGGGATATCGCTTGTTTGCACGGATTTTTGAGGGACGCAGTAGAGGTTATTTAGAATGCCAACCCAGTTTCGACGGTTCGTTCCCCCGCTGAAGTAGCTTTCCGCCCAAGGTGCCGATGTAAGGACACCCACTGCAGGAAACGCCGCCCTTGATGACGCGACTAACGTGTTTCTAGGGTTTTTATTGAGCCAAACGTTTTGATAGTAGGTACTAGCATTATCCCGAAGCTGGTTTGCATCTCCCGCAGGGTCGATAAACACTCGATCGCTAAACAGTATTTCGCTGATCGATAGCGAGTCACGGGCGTACCCTAGAAATAAAGCGCTCAACTCATTGCGCTCACCCATCGGCGAGCCATCCCGGTTAAATGCTTGGGGAAGTGAGGCAACCGCATTGTTGTAAAAAGCGGCTTCACCATTCGCAGGGTCCGTAATTAAAGAGGCCGCCGCTTCCCGGTTGCCTAACCGCACTTGCGCAATCAGCGCTGGGTAGAGAGGGTGCGTCGGCAGCAAAGGGACACCCCGAGTGAGGTTTTTGAAAAGCCGATTCGCATAAGCTTCTGCGCCCCCCGATTCAGCGTGCGCCGTGAGAGCGCCGAGGAAGGCCACCGTTAAGAGCAACTTAATTTTTGGGTGAATCATCGGTTTCCTCAAACAATTGGGTGGTCTGAGGAAG
>JANPJT010000325.1:0-7663 GCA_031425635.1 Pseudomonadota bacterium | reverse complement strand
CCTGCTTCGAGTCCTCTAGGGTGTCCAGGATTTTCAGGTAGTCGACCGTTTGGCGGACTTCGAACTGGTGAGTCACCACCACAGGGGCCTGAACGGAAAAGGGCAGGGGTGCGGAAACGAGCCCCAGAATGAGAGCTCCGTGGGTATTGGTCGCTGCCGAAGGCACTACCGGCTCGATGCGTTTGCCCACCGTTTTCGTGAATCCTTGATCGACAATACCGAGCGTGACCCCTACGCCCATTCGGACTGCGTTGCGAGGGAATGCCACTAGATCAAGGCCGGTGGCTTCTTGAGCCCAGAACGGTGACAACTCACCGTCTTTCGCGGGGGGGTTGGAGGAATTCAACGTACACTGGGGGGCGGCACCGCGCGAAAAAAGGTCGAAGTTAATTTCGCAGCTGACTACTCCAGACGCGCTTTGGTAGCTCTCACAAAGTTTAGCGAGCGACGCGAGATCGTGTCTTTGCTCTTCCGATTTGGGAAGCACGAAATCGTAGGGAGACCGTTTAGGCCGGTAAACCAGTTCGGTGCCCATGCCGGAGTGGAGTTGGTCCCTGCTGCGGTACGTGGTTTTGGCAGCGTTTCGAAACTTTACAATGACTCCGTGGGCGCTTTCTGTGGGTGGAAGCGACAGAAGCGGGCCCGCAAACGTTGCCAGAAGAAAAGACAGAAACGAGATGGTGGGTTTTCGCATTTACTTAGTATAACCCACTCGTTTCAAAAGCAGGCTTGCTAGTGTGGCGGTGGACTTTAACGCGAAGAGTCGCAAAAATTATCGACAGATTTTTCCTGCCAACACACACTTTCGTTTATCTAAGCCGTTAACATTTGTTTGAGTTTTGGTGACTTGTGTCAAAATCGCGCGTTGACACTGAGCCATCAAATAGGAAATCAATAACAGCATCAGCACATTGGTTAGGTTGGAGGGGTAATGAGTCTTATCATTGAAAAGTTCCATGCCGGCGGCGCGTTCATGTATTTCATTCTTATTTTTGGAGTGGCCACCCTGGGCTTCATCATTGAGCGCTCGCGAGCTTTATACGGCGCGGTAAAAGAGCCTGCAGCGGACTTTCGGCAACGCATCCTTGCCCACCTTCCTAAAGGAGACTTTCGAGCGGCCGCGGAAGCTGCCCGCACCGCGCAGCCGTACACCGCGTTAAACACGATCGTAGAAACAGGCTGCCTCTTGCGCGCGAATGCAGCGGGCGAAGAAGAGCTTCAGGCGCGGATGGACGAAAAGTTAGCGGAGGAGATTTCTAAAATTGATCGCCGTACGGGATTCCTTGCGATGTTTGGGAACGTTTCCACTCTGTTGGGCCTTTTGGGAACCATTAGCGGGATGATCACTTCTTTCGCCGCGGTGGCCAGCGCCAACCCGGCGGATCGAGCAACGATGTTGAGCGCCGGTATTTCTGAGGCGATGAACTGCACTGCTTTCGGACTGCTCGTGGCGATTCCGGCACTCATCAGCTTTGCGATTTTTCAGAACCGCACGGACAGGGTAGTGACCCAGCTGACCCAAGCGACAGCAAAGATTTACCACGATCTTCTTTTTCTCACGGAACCCACACCGGCAGCCCGCGAGAGCCGGCCGCTAGCGAACCTTTCCACTCAAACTGTGGGGGTTTAAATGGCTGGTGCAGGGCCCATGATGCCGTCGTCCGGTGGACGACGGAGTTTAGACGCTGAAATCAATTTAGTTCCGTTTATCGATTTGCTCTCGGTGTGCATTTGCTTTCTTTTGATGACCGCGGTTTGGATCCAGCTCAGCACTGTGCAAGTGAAACAAAGCCACGGGACTGAAGCGGGGCCTGCTGGCAACTATGAACTAGACCTTCGCTTCGGGGGGCCTACTTCGGTTGAAATGGCGCTCAAGAAGCAAGGGAAAACGGTTAAGAAAGCTTCTTTTCAATCGGCCGAATTCAACCAGCTCATGGCTTCTTTGGACACGCAGTTAACGGCATGGCTTTCACCGATTTCGGCGCCTAATGCCGCTTCTCCTGTCACAGCGGCGATGGTTTCGCCAAAAGCTGGGGTGACTTACGGCAACTTGGTCTCGGCGATGGACGTGCTTCGCAAACACCAAATCGTGAACTTGGGAGTCGTTCCCATAGGAGAGGGTAAATGAGCATTGTATCCAACACGCTCAAACCCGGAGTGTTTGAGCACCACTTAGTAGGCCGTGGTAAAGGCGGACCCGGAAAACGAAGCATGCTTTCGGGTTTGATGCTGACCCCCATGGTGGACATGTTCAGTCTCCTCGTGATTTTTTTGCTTCAGGCGTTTTCCACTTCTCCAGAGTTACTCGTGATGGTTAAGGGGGTCACTTTGCCCAGCGCCTCAACGGGCAAAGAGATCAAAGACGCCCCGGTGCTTGCTGTCGCTCCTGCTGGAATTTTTCTGGATCAAAAAGATATGGGTTCGGCAGAGGAAGTGCTCAAAGATCCTACTCTGCTTCTTAAGAAATTGGGCGAGCTTCGCAAACTATGGCTGAAGGGGAATCCAGGTGAAGCGTTTCCAGGCGAGATCACGCTCCAAGCACACCGCGAGATCCCCAGTACTTTGATTTCGCAGCTGATGGCGATTTTGCCAAGCGCGCACTATGGCTCGATTCAGCTGGCCGTCATATCGGGTGGCTAGGCCGTGTCCTCGGGCGCACGCCCGAGTTTAGTTTTTTAGGGTTGGGGGTAAGCAAGTGTTCTTTCGCGTTATCTTGGTCGTTGCATTGGCAGTGTTGCCAGTCTTTGCGGTAGAGCCACCACTCGCACGGGATGTCGAGGCGCTTCGCAGTTCTCTCACGCTCAAGGATTCCGCTCGCCCCACTCTCACTCTCCGGCTCGCCGATATTCTTTTTGACCACTCCGTCGAACTAGCAGGCAGCCATACGCTTTCTGAGTCTGAAAAAAGCGCCTTGGCCGGGTACCGCAGGCGCGCTTTGGACCTTTACCAAGAGGCTCTCGCAGGAACCGCGTTTCACCCGGGCGCCCAAGGCGCTCTTGCTGTGAAGATCCAGTTCCAAATGGCTCGGCTCCACCAGGAGCTCGGGGCGACGGAGCCCGCTCTCAAGGCTTGGCGAGTGCTAGTGAAGCAAGAGGAAATGAAAGATATTCGGAGGGAGGCCGCCTTGCGGCTTGCCGAGTATTACGAAAAGCAAAAAACGGCGAATGCTTTTCGTGAAGCAGACAGCTATTACCGGCTGTCGATTGAGCTTTGTGGGCAAGGGGATGTTTGCGCTTATGGACATTACCGCCGCGCTTGGGCTTTGAGAGAAGCGGGGCAGCTTGCGGCCGGGATCGATGAAATGCAAGTCGCGCTCTTTGATTCCAAAGGGCAAGTGCGAGACGAAGCGCTGCGGGACCTCCTTGTCTTTTTATCGGCAGAAAAAACGGACGGCGAGCGCGCGCTTCTTTTGGTGGAGGAGCTCGCAGCCAAAACCGGGCGCGCTAGTCTGTTTGAAGAACTAGCAGAAGCGTTTTATTCTGCTGGAAATCGTCAGGCCGGCACGCGGGTCCTTGCCCATGTCAACAGCCGGACTCCGGAACTTGCCCACCAAGTTCGCCTAATGGAAGAGTTCTACGGCTTACGGCAATGGGATAAGTTCCGTTCCACTTTGAGCCAAGCCGGCCAGAGTCCGTTGCCGCAGGGGGGCGTCGATTCAAAGACCGACAAAATCTTGCGCCGCCTGAGTGTCCAACTCGATGGGGAGCGTGCAAGCAACGCCCAATTCGCCGACGACTTTAAGTCGGTCGTTCTTCTCTACATGAGGCTTTTTCCAAAGAATCCCGATCAATTTAAAATGGTCGAAGGGTGGCTTGCAGCAGAATCAGATAGTGAAGCACGCTCGAAAAAGATCGATGAATGGTTGAATGGAGCGGATCTAGGTTTTTCTACCGAGCAGCAAACAAAGCTTCGGGAAATTCGCCTCGCTATTGCAGTGAAAGCAAAGAACTCTCCGGTGATTGAGGCAGAAGCGGGCAAGCTTGCTTCGCTGGTTAAAGATCCAGCAAGAGTAAGAGAGTACCGGTACATTCAAGCGGTTTCGGTTAAAGAGCAAGGCCGGTCCGCCGAAGCGCTGAGTGCCCTTTCCGCTTGGGCTCTCCCTTCTGCTAAACCCCAAGACAATTGGTCGTTTCGGGGTGGGCTCCTGCAGCTCGATATCCTTGTCGAACAAAAGAATTACCCGGAAATCGTGCGCTTAACGGGAGAGTGGCTCGCGAGCCCAGAGGTCCAGTTGGCGGCCAAAGCAGCGAAAGATAAAAAGCTGTGGGACGAAGGGCTAAAGTCGATGGCTCAGTTGAAAGACGAGTCGTCGTTTGAAGTGGCGGCACAAGGCGGAGAGACCCCTGCCGCGCTCGAAGTTTTTCAACGGTACTGCCTTGCGGGCCGGTTTTTGCCGAAGTCCTGCGATAACGGCCGCGTGCTGGCAGTAAAGCTCAAAGATCAGAAAGCAGTTTTAACGTTGTTAAAAGCAATGGATCGTAAGTCCGAGCTTGCTGCCGAGTATGAAGCGGCCGGATTCTTCGCCGATAGCGCTGAGCTTCAAGAAAAATCGCTTAAGCCCGGGGCCGACGACAAAGAACTGCTAAAGCTTGCGTTGCTTTACGAACTCGCAAACCGTTTCACCGATCGTAACCGGCTTGTGGAAACGCTCCTTCAAAGGATCCGCGATCGGAAATCGATGGGCGAAAACGAAGAGCTTGTGTTTGCGACCTTGCGGGACGCCAAAATGCTTGGTCTTTCTTCGCTCGATCTTCCTTGGTCGGAAGCCAACCGCTTGCGCATTGCCAACTCGCTCGAGCTGGAAGGGAAAGGGACCGAGCGCACGAAAAAAGAGCTCATGGCGAGCACAAAAGCCGCGGGGATTGCTTGGTCCAGACACGTGCTAGCGGAAATCGCTCGTTTAGATACGCTTCAAAGAAAGATTTCTTTCTACGGACGAAAAGGCCAGGAGAAATTTAAAGCCCGCCTGGCCGCGATTGCCCAGCTGGACGCTGGAGTGGAAAAATATTTCGCCGGGGCGGATCTCAACACGCGTTCTCGGATGGCCATTCTTTTGAGAAAAAGCTACTCCGATTTCTCTGACGAAATCCTGAGCAGCCCCACTCCGGAAGGGCTTTCGCCTGAAGTCTTGGCCGAAGTGAAAGCCTCTCTTGCTTCGATGGCAGAGCCCTTCCAGAAAAAGAAAGTGGACTACGAAACCTTGGCGCGTGAGCAGCTCGCGCAGATCGCGGTGGTGTCTGAGAAGGCAGCTTTGGAAGCGCTGCTAGTCGACCCCGATATCAACCAAGTGGTCCGAGTAGAGGCTCCTGCCAGCGCGGCGGTTGCCGCTTCGGCCCCCGAAGAAAACTACAAGAAAGCCGTTTCAAAGCTGCACGAAGATCCTTCGTCTTTCGCTGCTTTATCGGCAATCAAAGACTTTTATGAATCGCAAGGGAAAGGCAGGCTCGCTTCTTATTTTCAAGGGCGCCTGCTTCAACTTGGAGCCGTGCAGGGGGAGAAACCGTGAAGGGGTGGATTGTTTTCTTAGTGGGCTTGTCCTTCTCAGCGTTTGGCGCGGAGGCGCCTCCCAACGCGAACGTTCGGTACAAAAAGGCAAAGGATGTCAACTTTGAGGAGCTCTTGATCCAAGGCCAACTGCGAAGGGCTGAGATCTCGGTGGTCACGGGCGATGTTTCCGACGGGACCGACGGGCTTTTACGTTTGCGAGAAAACTTTCTTGATCGTGTTGCCTCCGATGCCGGGGAGGAAATCCAATGATTGCGATCGCCAATGCGAGCGGGGATTTTCTTCGGGCTATCCCTGAAACTACGGAGAAAATCTTTGGCTACCACCGGCTTTTTGGCTTTATCAGCGAAGAGGCTTGTGCTGAGCGGCTGAACAACCGAAAGTCCCATGGGCTTAAAGTGAACCGCGCCGAGTGGCTGTTTCGTTTTCGCCTGCAGCCTTTTGCGGGTGCGTGGCAGCTCGTTGCCATCGACGGCTGCTCGGCAAATGCCGCGAGCGGCGGGGCCTGGGAAATCCAATCGAAAGTGGGGCGGTTTTTAGTTTCCCCGTCGGCGGAACTTGCGGCGGCTCGATCAGAAAGTTCAACAGAAGAAGGAAACCTGAACCGTCTGCTCATTGGGTTGGTCACGCTCTTTCTCCTTTTTGCAGGCTTTCTCTGGTGGACGGGTTCATCCAATGAGGTGGAGACCATCCTCCCCATTCCGGAGCCGGTCACCGTAAAAATCTTGCTTCCTAGCAACGCCGTGAGGATACCGGCGCCCGCGCTGACCACACCTCACCCGGAGATTGCCTCAAAAGCAAAAGACGATGGGGGAAAGCGCGCCGTCGCGCAGAACCTTGGTTTCCTAGGGATGTTAGGGAAAAAAGAACTCACTAAAGCAGTAGGTGGGATCCCCAGCGGCATGCAGAACGTGAGTCCAGGGGCAGGGCTTGAAGGCGATAAGGGCAGCGGCGGAGAAATGCTTGTAGGCCTGGGCCAAGGGGTTAAACGCACGACGGTGGGCAACACTGGGCTTGCGGGACTCGGCGGAGTCGGCGGCGGAAAAGGGCCTGGCGGCGGGGCTGGTGGGTACGGCGACACTTTAGTCGGCTCTGGAACCGGTGCGGGTGTGGGCCAAGGCAACGGCCGATCGCTATCTACCCTTCCCTTGTCGAACGATATCGAGTTGGAAGGTGGGCTCGACAAAGCGGTGATCTCCGCGACGATTGCTAAATACTTAAGCCAGGTCCGAGCGTGCTACGAAATTGGGCTCCGCAAGAACCCGGCGCTGAGCGGCCAAGTGAACATGGGCTTTGAGATCGGTCCGTCGGGCAAGCTCAACTTCGCCAAGGTAGCTAAGTCTACTTTGGGCGATGCCGAAGTGCCGGAATGCATTGCGAGCAAAATGCTTACTTGGGATTTTCCTAAGCCAGTGGGTGGAGTGAACGTGAAAGTGAACTACCCCTTCTTGCTTCGGCCTGTGAATAGCTAAAGGAGTTTTGAAATGAAGAATAGAATCTGGCATCTTTCGGCATTTTGGTTGGTCGCGGCGTGCACGCAAAGCCCCTACCCAGAAAAGGGCACGACCGTTCAGTTTGAGCCAGCGACTCCCCCGGCTGTCGCACCAGCCTTCGTGATAGATTATCCAGAATCTGTTGAAGTCTTGGAAGGGCAAACGCTCGATTTCGGGATCACAGCGAGCGTCCCGAGTCCGGGGCAACCGGTAGTGACAGCGAAAGGGCTCCCCCCAGGCGCGACTTTTGATAGTCAAACTCTGAGGGTCAAGTGGTCGCCCGACTACCAAGCTGCAAACGACGATCGAGATCCATCCGTAATTTTAAAAACATGGCCTATTGTGTTTAACTTGGCGACTACCGCCGATTCGAAGCCGACCATTAACCGCACAACTTTGCTAATCGTGCGCGATGTGACTCGGCCCATGAAACTCAATGTGCCCGCGACGCCGTTCTTGCTTGAAGAGGGCAAACCCTACGAGCAAACCATCTCCGTAGAAAGTGAAGACTACCCTGACGGGCCTTTTGACATTCAGGTCAAAGGCCTGCCAACCAGTGCGATGGTGGCTCGTGATCTGACGAGCAAAAGTAAATTCAAAATAACCTACATTCCCTCTTTCCGAGATGTGAGTATCAATGAAACCACGAACGGCGTGAACCCTAC
>JANPJT010000324.1:0-17662 GCA_031425635.1 Pseudomonadota bacterium | reverse complement strand
TCCCAGGAGAGCGGAAAGGCAACCTTCGCAAAATTGGGGGACGCGATCACGGCAGTCTCCGCATCGATTGCAAAATTCGACGCTGTGGTGCTACCGCATTTGAAAAAGGAAGGCCCGGTCCCGCCTTCGATCGCCGTACAGGGGCATCGCATGATTGTCGACGTGATTGTCCCGATCCGCGATCAGGTCGAGAACTTGGGCCTTGTATTGCGCGACGCGGAAATTGACAGCTCAAAAAACAACATCGTCGCTGTCCATAAAATCCTTGCGGACACCCAAACGAATAGCGGGATCATATCGCTGACAAACCTGAGCATTAGCGCGTTTATTTTTCTTGCCCTAGGGGGACTGGGTGTCGTGATTGCATCGAAACTGGGGTCAGTTTCCACGATGCTGTCTCACAACTCCTCTTCCGTTTTGGATGCTTCAAAGAACCTATCGTCATCCTCCTCAAGCCTTGCGTCCTCGGCAGTGGAAGCTGCCGCTTCCTTAGAGGAAACCGTTGCGTCGCTCGCGCAAATCACACGCACCGTGAAACAAAACGCCGAAGCAGCAGGAAGCGCAGCTAGCCTGTCCAATAAAAGCAAAAGCTCGGCGGATGCCGGGGAAGCCCAAACCAGGCAGCTCGCAGCCACAATGAACCATGTGAGTGAAAGCTCCGCCAAAATCGAAGCGATCATTTCGGTCATGGACGACATCGCCTTCCAAACGAACCTGCTCGCACTCAATGCGGCCGTAGAAGCTGCGCGCGCAGGGGACCAAGGGCGTGGGTTTGCCGTCGTTGCGGAGGAAGTTCGAAACTTAGCCCAAAAGAGCGCTGCTGCCGCCAAGGATATTTCCGCCCTTATTCTGGAAAACGCACGCATTTCAAAAGAGGGCGAACAGCTGGCAAAAAAGAGCACCGAAGCCCTTCTGGACATCGTTCGAAATATTGGGGCGCTTTCTGCAATCAACCAAGAAATCGCGGCCACGAGCCAAGAGCAAGCCCAAGGCATTGAACAAATCAACGCCGCCATGGGGCAGTTGGATCAAGTCACTCAAAACAACGCGGCCGCCGCCCAGGAAATCTCCGGTGAAACCGAAGAAGTGTCTCGAAGCGGCAATAGCCTCAGCGAAACCGTGTCGATTCTGAACTCGCTTTTGTCAGGAAAGTCCCCCACGACCGAACAGCGGTCGGCGGGCCAGGACGGGTCGGCGCAAGGATCGAAAGTAATCCCTCTTCGCCGAGCTGCTTAGAAAAGCACCCGACCCTGACTTAACCGAAAGCTCCCTTCTGGCTGATTTCGCTATTGAAGACCACGCCTGACCTTGGTACTCCCACACCAGGTTTTAAAATCCGTTGGGGTACCGATTTGAACCACCTGGTTGTTCTAGCTTTTTGTTTCCTCATTCCGCTTTTTAGCCAAGCTTCACCTGTTTCGACGTTTCACGTTTTCCCCAATGGCGCGCGCTTATAGAAAGTGCACTTGGGTGGGGAAAAGTTCCATGTGGTTTTCTCGGAAAAAGGGAAAAAGAAGACGATCCTTTTTTGGACCGCATCCCTGCGACACCCCAATCGGCCGGCCCTTCCGCTAGCAAGCGACGGCAGGCTTTTGCTGTCTACTTTTGATGAGTTTCCTTCTGATCCCCAGCCGAGCAAAGGCGGGTTCAGCATGGTGTGGGCGGACGGCACATTTTTTCTGATTGATGAGAATGGGGCCATTTTCAATACCGCGGAATCCACGGCTTCCAAAGAGCCAAGTCCCGTTCCAGAGGATTGTTTCGCGATTGAAACGTTGGCCAGCCCGCCCGACGATCGCACCAACACCAAACTCGTGCGATCGATCTACTTTTTCACACGAAGCAGCAAGCACGTTTACGTTTTCACCAATGGTAGACTTGATTCACCCTGGACCTACTTGCTTTCCACACCATTTAAAACGCAAGGCTTTTCGAGCCTCCAACTCCACGGGAATCGCTTGGTGCTAGGGCCACAAGCTCCTCCTAGCCGGAGGCCGAAGGGTCCGATATTCCAAGTACTGGGGCCGGACGGATCGACTGAAAATCACCTAACCAAGAGTTTTTCCGACCCCCTATTCCTCCGAAGCATTTTGGAGTCGTACCCCGCATTTTTTGACTTAAGCGAGCTGGACGATGCCGCTTTTAGCTCGCCTGAGAAAAACGCCCAGATCGCCACACGGCTTTTTCGAGTGTTGGGACCGGAGCCGCTGGGCGAGCCTCGGCTTTCTGCTTCCACTGCGCACGCCGGGAAATACCTCAGAACGTCGGTAGAGATCCAAGTGCATGAGAAGCTGGAGAGGATCCTCCAAGCCGGGGGCAACGTTTTGGTGGTGGGGCCGGACGGTTCGGACAGAGACGAAGTCGTGCGCGCTTTTGAAATGGCGAACCAGCGGGGCTTGTTCCCGGCTCTCCGTTCCCGACCGTTTCGTTACTTGACGACGCTCCAGCTCAATTCCGGCCGCTACGTCGGCGATTTAGACAAGGCGCTCAGCGCGCAGTTTGATAGGACAGCTCCGGGCCAATCAGCGCGGCCGCTCTTTGTGATTGAAAATGCGGACCGTTTAGTGGGAGAGGGCCGGTACCAAGGCCAAGGCAATGATTTTTTTGACCGCGTCGCTCCCTACCTGACCCGAGCTTCCAACCCGGTCCAATGCATTTTCACTGTTTCGAGCGAAGCGCTCCGCCACCTGCCTGCCCGTTTTCTTTCGGAACACTTTCAAACCATCCGGGTGGAAGACCAAGCAATGGCCAGTGATCTCGTTGAGCAAGTAAGCCTCCGGGTATCCCGGCGGAGCAGTATGTTCGTTCCCGAGAACGTTGTCCTAAGCGCTCTTTCTATCACCCGGAAATTCAACCCGAACCTTGCGGAGCCGGGCCGCACTGCGCAGTTTTTTTCAGCGTTCAAAGATAGCCGGCGCAGCGGGTTCGATGAACGCGAGCCGACGAGCGATGAAATCAGGGAGTTCGCAAAAGAGCTCTACCGAGTGGCACCGGCCGAACAAAGCCGTGAAGCAAGCCAGAAAGCACTTTCGGGCCTGGTGCAAAAAATGGGGGAAACCTATTTCGGAGCGGATGGCTTGAAACAAGAGCTCCTTGCCCTTGCTCGACGCTACCTTTTTGGCGGAGCGGTGGCCAATGAACCACGTGGGAGGATCCTGCTGGTGGGCCTTCCAGGGGTGGGCAAAACTTCGTTGCCGAGGGCGTTTAGCTTAGCGCTTTTTGGAAAGCCTGCAGTCGAAATTGCGATGGGCGATCATTCCGGAGGCGGCGCGTACGCTGTCAGAGCATTCACGACGCTCTTAGGAGAGCTGCATACTACAAACCCCAACGCCGTCATCGTTTTCAACGAAATTGAGCGAGCGCACGAGGATATCCAAACCGCTCTTCTGGCGTTCATGGAACAGCGGACGATTAAGTATTTTACGGGGACAGGCAAAAGTGAAATGCCCACGCACGCACCCACTGATAGGGCTTACTGGTTTTTTACTTCCAACGCTGCCGCCACTTATTTCTCAAATTTAGACGCCAGTCACCAAGGCGTCGATGCCGAAAGCCTGCGGGAGTACATGGCCAATGACGCGGAGAGCTCTTTGCTCCCTGCCATGCTAAACCGAATGGAAGACATCTGGGCTATTTACGGGCCAGAAACAGAAAGCGACTTTGCGGGGGTGCTCGAGCTCAACATTCGCCTCCTGCTTAAAGAACTGAGCGGAGCGGAAAACCCTTACCCGCGCGAGTACACTTTTCCCGACTTGGGCCTGTTTGTCCGAGATTGGATGCAACACCGAAACGCGTTCACCCCCCGAGGTTCGGTGCGGCACCACATTGCCAGCATCAAAAAGACAGTGGAAAACGCTGTCGCGGTCCGCAATGAAACGGATCACCCCTCCGATCTTCGCGGCACTTGCGCCCTAAGCCTTGCGGATATGTAACCTCTCCATTGACACGGTGCCGCTCAACCTTCAGAGTTTTCGGTGATTGGAGTTCACACATGCGATTGGGTTTGGTTGCCTTAAGTTTTTTGTCACTCGTTTCGGCTCACGCTGAAGTCCCTTCGGCGACGGGCTTTGGCCCCCTGAAGGAAATGAAGGAGGCTCCCAAGGCGATTTCCGAGTCCTCGAAAGCCGTTGTTCGGATCCACACTCGTGACGAAGCTTTCGGCACTGGGTTTTTCATTGCCCCAAATGGTTTTTTGGTAACCAATGCCCACGTCGTGGGGCCTGCTAACTGCACCAGGGAAGGCTGCTTTGTCGAGCTAGACCTCCAGCTTGAACACGGGCAGAGACCGGAAACTAAAGAAGTCGTACTCGTCCCCAAGTACACCGACAGCATCCAAGACTTGAGTATTTTTTCAGTCTTTGACCCCTCCGAAGGGGACTTCCCCGGAAAGCCTTTCCAAGCGCCCGAGGGACTTTCCTTCGCCGAGAACTCGAATGCGACTGAAGACCTCTACTTGGTGGGCCACCCTTTCGCAGGGCTAAAACGGTGGTCGGTCGGAACCACGGTCCGTCAAGAGGGCGACTGGAAGCACACGAACCATTGCGTGCCCTCAGGCAATAGCGGGTCTCCCGTCTTAAACCCGCTCGGGCAAATTTCAGGTTTTGTCCATCGAGCCCGGGATGCGGGAGAAGAGACCTTGGATCTTTTTGCCGTACGCCCCTCGGGGTGTTTCTCGGATGCAAAGCTTCTTAAAGCCATCCAGAACGGGCTACTTAAAGAGCCTCATGTTTCCGTGAAGCAATTTGTTTCGATCCCCTTGTCGGGATCTGTGGTCTTGAACGAAGAATCCATGGCAGAGGACTTAGTCGACCAAATGGATGCGTCTCACCTCATTTCCAGAAAGCTTTGGGCGATCAAAATCAAAACGGGCAAAATACGGGAAAAACTCCGTTTGATGGACCTCCTTAAAGAAGGCTGCGAAACCGAAATTGCCTCGGAAGAAAACGCAGAGGATCCCGACTTCCCTTATTTCCACTGCGAATTAGCCAAATCGCTTTTGAGCTGCAAAGAGCCTTGGAAAGGCGACGAAGCGTCTCGCTGCCCAAGCGACGAAGAGCAAGAGAACTGGAGAACGCTGTTCACTGAGCTCGCGGAGTACACTGAACTGAAAAGCCAAGACGGAGCCCTCGATTGGATCCTTGCTGCTTCACAGACCTTTGAGAAATCGGAAAAAGAAGCAAAAGGTGTCGGCCTTCGAACGGTCCACGCGTACCTTGCGAAAAAGCCCTTGAACCCCTTCTTTACTCTCGAGTACCTCGCTGCAAACGCCCAAAGCGAAGCAGATCTTTCTTTCAAAGGGCGAAATTACCTCGACCTTTTAAAAGGGTTTTCGAAAGAGCCTTTCTACGACCAGTACGCTGAGAACTTAATTGGCGCGATCCAGAAGCTGTCGAAAGAACCTTTTCTTCCTGCAGAATTGCTAGAAGAAGTCACAGGGCGGGTCCTTCAAGATCCCGCTATCCCACTTAGCCTTAAGGCGGACTTGGAGTCATCGGCGAAACCAAGTTCTTTTGGACCCAGTGCAAAACGAAAAGCGAAAGCACTGTCAGGCAAACGGAAACCCAACCGGCTGTGGCATAGTGGGCGAGCCGTCCGCTAGGCTCAGTAAGCACAATTCTCCCCACGGCAAAACTCGCAAGCCCTAAAGCCGTTTGCTGAGACACGCTCACGAGGCTCATGTACGCGCCTCGTCGGTGGGCTGGCACTAGCGAAGTTAAAATTGCCATCACTGGCACCATGCGGCTCCCTCCCAACACCATAAAAACGGAGGTGACAATCAGCGTTTTCCAAAGGGGCGTGGGCCCAAGGTGCGTAATGAGCAGCACTGGCCCGATGCTGAGTAGCGCCATCGCAAAAAAAACGCGGGCATGGCCGTAGCGATCGCTCAAACGCCCAATCCGAGGCGTCGAAAAGAAAGTGCAAAGGCCTCCGACGAAGTAAATCCAACTCAGCTGATCCTCGCGCACTCCGACATTCGCCACCAAAGAAGGGCTGAGAAAAGGGATGACCATAAAAGTGGTGCCAATGACCAACGCCACCAGAAGGAGCCCCAAACGGCTTCGCGACGAGCTTAAAAGGCTTGCAAGCTCCTGGAAGGGGGTTTCCGAGCGGGCTTTTTCTAAGTGAAAGCGGCACGGCTCAAGCAAAGTGAATGCAACCGAAAGGATGAACACACCCACCATCGCAATCCCAAAAAACACCCACGCCCAACCCAAGTGAGCTGCCGCAGCAAGCCCTAAGGGAAGGCCAAACACGGTGGCGACGGAGAACGCGGTCATCACGATCCCCATCGCTCGCCCCCTCCGCTCAGCCGGGATCGAGTCGCCGACCATCGCGAGCACGACCGACCCCACACAACCGCCAAAAGCACCGGCGACGATTCGACCGATTAAAAGTTGGTGGTATGATTTCGCAAAGCCGCAAATGGCGGTGCCAAAAAGAAAGCCAGCGTAGAGCCAAAGCAAAGTGTTTTTTCGATCCCACTTATCTAAGAAAAAAGCTCCCACTAAACTAAAGACGGCAGCACTGAGCGCGTAAGCGGAAACCAGAACAGAGAACTGTGCCGCTGAAAACCCAAATACCCTGATCAACTGCGGCCCGAGCGGCATCAAAATGACAAAATCGGTTATATGAGTGAACTGGACCAGGGCTAGAACAGCCAGCAAAACGCGCTCTTTGGGGGTCATCGGCTACTCCACCGTCAGGGAAAGGCTCACCCTGCCCCGCTCTAGTTCGGCCTCCACTTGGTCGCCGCTCCGTAAAGGCCCGACCCCTGCCGGTGTGCCTGTGAAAATCAGGTCGCCGGGATTCAGCGTGAAGGCGCTTGATAAATACGCAATCAGGGACGGCACACTAAACAACATGTCTTTAGTACAACCCGATTGTTTCAGCTCGCCGTTCACTTTTAAAGAAAACTCAAAAGGACCCGCTCCCGCTTCTCCTCGAGGGATAAAATCACTCAGCGGCGCGAACGTATCAAACCCTTTCGATAGCGCCCAGGGAAGCCCGCTGCCTTTCGCCTGAGCCTGCAGATCCCGCGCTGTGACATCAATTCCTACGGCGTAACCCGCAACGAAATCGAGCGCTTTATCGGCCGGGATATTTCTACCGCTCCCCGCCATGGCAACCACGAGTTCGACTTCGTGATCCACTCTGCCGACATTTTTAGGCAAAACGATCTTCCAGCCGGTCCGGCATAGCGAAGCTGTAGGCTTTAAAAACACGACGGGGCTCGAGGGCACCGCGTTACCCAGCTCTTTGGCGTGTTCGGCGTAGTTACGGCCGATGCAGTAAACCGTGCGGGCAAAAAAACCAAACGGGCTCAAAGAGAAATCCATCAACCCTCCGACCAAAACAACCGAAAACGAGTGTACCCCAAATAGGACTAGCCTATACTGGGAAAGACAGAAGGTCACCGATGTCGCCTCGCATTATTGCCTTTGTTCTGCTTCTTTTCGCTCTCCCTAGTTGTTTTAGTCCGGAAACGCGCGAGGATGCCGGCCTAGCGGCGGTCCCTGAAGCAGTGCGCGCTACACCGAAGTACCAACAAGCAAAGCACTTTGATTCTTTTTTGAAAGAAGAGCTTCCCCCTGCCGAAAAACAATCACTAATCGAAGACTGCCTTCAAAAACGGGTTGAAAACCCCTTCTGCTTCACGGTCCTACGAGAAAAAAAATTCCGCACTTTCAAAGAGAAAGAAGGGCGCGCGCTGGAGCCGACATTCCGGCAAAAACCTGAGCCGATCACTCCGGAACTCGCAGGCGACAAAATCAAAGGGTGGAACTCCGTCCAAAAAGCGAGCCTCAAATCTTTAATTTCCGGGATGCGGGCGTTTTCTTTGGAGGAGCTAAAACGTTTAGGGGCTTTTGCTTTGAAACGTGCAGAATGCCCCAACCACGTCGCCGTTGCGGCGGCAGCGCTCTTAGAAATCCATTTGCCATTCGAAAACGTCTCTAGCGAAATCGCGGGCCTTTATGAAAAGGGAGCCAAGTGCACTCGAAAACGCTCCGCAAACCGGGAGCACTACCTCACCCGTGCGGGCCTTTTTCACTTCATGGAGAAAAGGTACATTGCAGCAGAAAAGCTCTTGTCTAAAGTGGAACCAGTAGATGCCTATTCCGGCAGATCCCTTTACTGGCTTTACAGAACCCGAAAAGAACTAGGCAAAACCGCTTTGGCGGAAAAAACCCTCGGGAAGCTCCGCACTCAGTTCCCGTTATCGTTCCACGCCTTGCTGACGGCGGGGCCCGAAACCGCGAACGATTTCGAAGGCCAAAGCCCCACCTTGCCAACGCGTACCGAAGACTCGACCACGAACCTTTTGATTGATCAAGCCGAACGGTTGCGCGACTTCAGCTTCACTGAATCAGCTTCCTCCATCGCCGCATGGGCTTTGAGCGACTACACGCCCCGAGATCCGGCCATTCGAGCCTACATTTCCTCGCTAGGCGCGCCCAGTTTACAGGTCCGCACGGTCCAGGGGATTTTGCTCACTCGGCCCGCCTCTCGAAATGCCACTTACTATAAGCTTGCGTACCCCAAAGCATACTTCGAGCTCTTTTCGGCTTTCGAATCTAAAGTCGATCCGTACTTACTTTTAGCCATCGCTCGAAAAGAAAGCACGCTGAACCCGCGAGCCGTCTCTCCCGCCAACGCTCAGGGTCTGCTGCAACTAAACCCAGACACGGCTCGCCGAGTGAGTGGCAAAGAGTCCGATTTATTCGACCCCAAGATCAATGCCGAACTTGCTGCTCGCTATTGGGAGGAACTCAACGAAGTGATGAAGGGCCAGCTGCCGTTGATGATCGCAAGCTACAATGCCGGAGAACAGACTGTAGCGCACTGGACTACCCGTTACCCCACGCAAGATTTAATTTTGTTTATCGATCTCATCCCTTACCGGGAGACGAGAGACTACGTCGGCTTTGTGCTCGCAAATTATTTCTGGTACAAGCGATTGTATTCTACAAAAGCAAGCGAGATTTTTGATAACCTTTCGGCTGTGAAACTTGCCAAAGTCGAAGAGCCGCGCGGGAGCCGCACGATCAAGTCGCTTGTCGATGAAGCTTTACACACGTCCGAATCTTGGCAAGATGACCCCACAGAAGCCCCTCCTTCTTTTATCCACCGTTGGAAAGAACTCGACGCGCCTCGCGACAGGCCCTAAGGCTTGACGAGATCAAGCTGCCGCGAGATCAGGCGTTTGTTCCCCGGCCCAAGGACACGAACGTCCATGGCCCACCCCTGCCCCGATTCGGTTTTCACCAGAGCAAAGTTGTTCACTCCCGCAACGCCTTCGACTTGGCGAGGGTTCGGTGTTTTGTCCCAAGTCGAGGGGTAAACGGCTGCGTGGATGGAACTCGTAGTTACTTCGTAAGTGGTGTAGCCCAAAACTTCTTTCTGAAGCTGCATGACTTCGGCTAGATGCCGGTCGCCGGAGAAAAAGACGACCTTGGAGCCTTGGGCTTTGAGGCGTTTTAAAAACCGAGTAAAACTCTCGGGCCTCTGTCCTTCGTAAGACTCGTAGCCGTGGTACTTTCCGAAAAACTGATCCCCGCTTAAGAGCCAAGAAGGGACATCGGAGGACAGTTCCGTCAAAAGCCAAGCTTCTTGGTCCGCGCCGAATTGGGTCTGCGAAATTTTATCTTTGGGAGGAGATCGGAAAGTTCGATTGTCTAAGAAAAAGAACCTTTGGCCGAACGCAGAAAAGCGAGAGGCCACACCCGGGCCTTGGTCCCAAACGCCTGGGATATTGAACCCTCCGAAAAAGGCCCTAAAGACCTCTTTGGACTCCGAGCGAAACCGGAACGTTCGATCGCCATCGTTTTGCCCGTAGTCGTGGTCGTCCCAAGTAGCAAAAGTAGGGATGAGGCGAGGCAAAAAGAACAGCGAAAGGGTGCGGCGAGTTTCCGCGTACCTCTCCCAAAGGGTTTGCAAAGAACTTATCCCCGTCAGGCCTTTGCCTTTATCGGCATACACATTGTCCCCTAAAAGAAAAAGTGCGTCTGGTTCAGCTTTTGCGAGATCCTGCCAAATCTGCGTAGATAGCGGGTGCGCATCGTCCATGCAGCTTGCCAGCGCTATGAGAGAACTTTTTTTGGCGGTATCTGTCGTTTGCAATTCGCGTGCGTCAAGGAGCTCGCCCGCCGCGCCAACGATTTGGAGAGAGTAGCGTGCCTCGGTCTTTAAGCCGTCGTACTTGAAATGCAGCAACCTACCCAAACCACCCGGGAGTTCAATGACTCGGGAGTCAGACGGTTCCGCGAGCCGAAGCACACCCAGTTCCCATAAAAAGGTTTGGATTTCCTGCCCCGAGCGGACAAGCACCACGACTTGGGTCGAAGTTTCTCCCGTCGGCCCCTGAAGGACCGGGAGCGGCTCCGCCAACGGGACCTCTTGCCCTAGCACCGCACAGCCTGCGAGGCTTCCCTGAGCACACGCCGACTGAAGAAAGGACTGCGCTTGGGCGGGTTCGGCCCTCACTTTTTGGACGGATTGGAAGAAACTCAAGTACGTTTGCGGCCCGCTGCTTGCGCAAGCCGAGATTAAGCCGAGAGCTGCCACCCAAGAGCCTTTGCGGTAAAGAGTCTTCATCCGTTTATTCATTTCACACCCGTTCATTGACACAGCCCTCGTCCCCTCACTAGGGTACGCAAATGGCAAGACCTCTTATTCTCGCAAGTACTTCGAATTACCGCAAACAAACTCTCGCAAAACTGGGTTACGCATTTGAGGTTTCGGCACCAAGCGTCGACGAGTCAGCTTGGAAAGCGAAAGGCCTGCCCCCTTCCATCCTTGCGGAGACTTTAGCGATTGAAAAAGCAAAAAACGTGGGGAACCGCATTTCGAGCGGCGTGATCATTGCGGCGGATCAGGTTTTGAAAATCGAAGGCAAAGTTTTAGGCAAGCCCATGACCAATGAAGCCGCCCAAGCGCAGCTTCGATTGCTCTCGGGCAAAACGCACTCCCTCATCACTTCGGTAGCGGTTTGGACACGAGAGACGGTTTACAAAAACACCGATATTTCTCGCCTTACCGTCCGCGAACTCGACGATCAAATGATCTTGCGCTACGTGCTTAAAGATAAACCACTCGACTGTTGTGGAAGCTACAAATTTGAATCGTACGGCGCTGGCCTTTTCGAGCGAGTCGAAACGCAAGATCCGTTTGCAATCAGCGGGCTTCCTTTGCTTTGGCTCGGAGGGTTACTCCAAGAGCTTGGCCACCCTTGGATGGATTAAGGCTCCAAAAGCCCTCTACCGATCGAAGCCTGGGTAAGTGCCGGTTGGGGAGTCAATATCCAGCCAATCGTCGAAATCGTTAAAGTCCCCAATCGTCGAAGTTTCCGCCCCCACTCTATCATGGCCCGTAACGACCGATTCACGCAGATTAAAATCGCTGACGGTGTTCCATTCCCGGATCATCAAGCTAATCCGCGCTTTCACTTCGTACGCGCGATCCAGGCACGTGAGTTGGTAGTACGGAAACGCTACAGCCGCCGGCTTCGCCCCCGCATGTTCCGCTAGCTGAAAAAAATTCGCCAAAAAAATACTGCTCCCTCGCTTTTTGGACAGCGGCGATGCAATGACATACTTATCGTTGATTCCCTGGCCCTCGGTAAAATAGATAGTAGGAGTGGGGAATCCGTCCTCGGTTAATTCTTGGGTATCCATGGCTGGCCCGTAAAGACAATTACTCGCCTTTCCGCCCCAGCTACCCTCCGAAACGGAAGTCGTTTGATATCCGGGAACCGTAGCGGTTGCGTCCCACGATCGACTGACTTCGGTGTAATCACCGGAACAACAGTTGGGTTTGGACGAGGCGCTATAGTCAAATTGGCAAGTGGCAACGGCCCCATCGATCAAACCATCGTTGTCGTTATCCGTTCCCACGGCGCCCGTTGAGTCGGTATCTTTTCGGACAACCGTTGGTCCTGCACCCGCAGCTTTTTGGTAATAGTAGTAGGGCATCAACGTAAAATAAGCGCAAAGATTAGACGGCACATTGTATTGCAGCGAAATCCCCTGGTAGTGCAGATCGAGTTCGTTTCCCTCTGTATAACAGGCAATGTCTTCGCCTTCGGCCGCCACGCACCGCTCAGAGAAAGTAGATAACCCTTTGTGGGTGTAAAAGTTCGCTTTGCCGGTTTCGATATGCCGAAGGTAGAAGCCAGCCGAATTGTCCACTTCGCCTAACGGGGGGTTTGTGGGGGCGGGCACGTCCGGGCTAGTTTCTTTTTTCTTGCACGAAACGCCTACGAAAATCACTAGGACCAAAAAGAGTGGAATACGAAAATGGCTCACCCGAAAAATGCTAACGTAAACCATTTCCGCAGGCAATGGCAGAGCGCTTAGGGCAAAACCCTGCGCGTGGCAGAGCAACGACACATAGCGCCAACAAAGTCCCGTTTGGCTCGCACGCTTGGCAGCGCAATTGCAGAATTGGCGTACAGGAGGATTGCATGACGATTTATGAAGAACTGAAAAAAGATCACAAAGTAGTGATGGGGCTACTCGACCGGTTGGTGGAGGCAGAAACCGCCGACTCTCAAACCCGTGACGACTTGATTTCGCAGATCCGCGATGAGTTGATCCCCCACGCGCGAGCCGAAGAGGCGGTACTCTATAACTCCATTCGCGATATCGAAGGTTCTAGCAACGTTGTTACCCACGCCTACAAGGAGCATGTGGAAGCGGAAACACTTTTACGAAGCCTTCAGGTGACTAGCGCAGTGAACGTCCATTGGGGCACAGGTGCGAAAAAGCTTCGCGACGCTCTAGCCCACCATATTAAGGAGGAGGAAGGCGACGTGTTCTCCGAAGCGAAAAAACTCTTTTTGGATCAAGAAGCTGAAGCCATGGCGGAAGTCTTTCATTCGATGAAGGCAATGGTAAAAGAGCAATCGCTCGTCGGTACTTCGGTCGATATGTTGGTCAACATGATGCCTTCGCGGTTACGCGAGGTTTTTGGTAAGTTTACCGCCATGTCGGGCGGCGAAGCCAAGGCCCAGTAAAAGCGGTTTTTCATTCGAACCAGCAAGGCCACCAGTTTGTGATCCTTGTCGAGCCCTTCGGGGCTCGACGCTTTTATTTTAGAAGAACGGCCGACCCAACTGGTGGTCCGCGGCTGCTTCTCCCAACGGAGCCGACACCCTCAACTTCTATATTTTTTTAACTCGCCCATCCCCCCTTGGGTGCCATATCTACCGATTGCCCTTTAGCCATGAGCCACCGGATCCATCGTATCGTTTTGGAGACATGAAACGGATTGGATGTCGCGGCACTGCCTGTGCAAAACGCGGGTTTAGCCAGTACCGCCCCCGTTAGGGTTTGCAGCTGAGGGCAAACCGCTGCCACACACTTTGGCACTTAAAATGCACTGGCTTCCCACACTTACAAAACTCGACTAAAAGGAGAGAGAAATGCATTTTCATATAGGGTTAGCAGCCATTGTTCTAGCAATGCCTGCTCTGGTAAACGCGGCCGCCACTCAAACTCAAGAAGTACTGCGCAAAATCCACCTCACCAACCAGTTGGAAATTAAATTAGGCAATCTAGCGCAGGACAACGCAAATTCGGAAGAGTTGCGGAGTTTCGGGAAGCTACTAGTCGTTGACCACGAGGCAGCTCAGATGAAAGTCGCTGCGGTTGCAAAAAAGGAAAACGTAGTGGTAACCGACCCCCTGCCCCAAGTCGACGGAGCAGCACAAAAGCAAGAGGACGCCATCATGGCGACCTTGAACGGCAAAAAGGGCGTGGATTTTGATCGGGCGTTCACTGCGGAGTTAGACAAAGCCCATCGCGACACCATTGCATCGCTAAAACGGTCGCAAGATCAACTCAAAGGAAGTTCCACTGCGGCTCTGATTGCTGAATTGCTGCCGACTTTGCAAACGCATCAAAATATGGCCGGTAAGCAAACTGAAAAGAACAATTAGACTTTTGAACCTAAGATGAAAGGCCGTTGGCCGGAAAAAGGAGATTTTTATGAACTACACAATTTTAGCCCTGGTAGCCGTATCCATAACCCTGACCGCTTGGGGCGCCCCCACGGCCAATGATGTACAAGCAGCAAAGATCGAATCCACTCGTGACAGAGCTTCCCAGGAGCGCGACATTGCGGAACAACGCGCAAAAGCAAAGAATGAGGTACAAGCCGCCAAGCTTGAATCCACGCGCGACAAAGCGTCTTACCAGGTCGACACTGCAGAGCAACGCGCCAAAGCGAAGAATGATGTACAAGCCGCGAAGATTGAATCCGTGCGCGACAGAGCTTCCCAAGAGCTCGACATTGCGCAGCAGCGCGCTAAAGCGAAAGTAGAAGCCGCCGACGAAGTTTCTAAAGCTAAGGTGGAAGCTGCTGAAGAGCGCGCGAGGGCGAAAGAGGAAACTACTGAGGAACGCGTGAAAGCGAAATTAGAGTCGGCCGAGCTGCGAGCCAAGGCGACGGTCGAATCAGCGCAGGAAAAAGTGAAAGCTCAAGAAGACGGAAGCAAAGTCCGGATCGAAGCAGCGAACGTGCGTGGTGAAGCGCAGCGAGATAAAAGAGATTCCGGTAAAGGCGGCACCCCGGGTGGGAGCGCTCGAACCTATGACCGTTTAGGATTCTATTTGTCAGCGTGGGGCGAGCCGCAACCTACAACGGTTGGGGTGAATGTCGCTTACAACATTGAAGATTTTTTGCGGGTAAATGTAGGGGTGGGGTCGGATACCGCGAATACCAACTACAAGATCGACACGATCGGGATTGGTCTGAAAGCGTTCGTTCCAGGATGGTCGCTATCGCCAACCGTAGGCGTTAATGTTGCCAACACGACTTCCAGCTCCGGACCGCGGGAAATCGGCGGCTTTAGTCCCTCCGGAGTGCAGGCCCATGCCCTTTTCGGGATGGACTGGCAATCGTCTATCGGCTTAAATCTAGCGGTTGGTTATGCGAATACGTTTCGCTTTGATCAACCTGGTACGGTGTATGCCAATGCGGGATTCTTTTTGTAACGGCATTCCCCTTTCCACCATCGCAATTCGAAAAAAATGGACACGATCTCGTTTTGCTGTCTAGCAAAAGTGATTGTGTCCTTTTTTCTTAAGTGCGATGTTTTCCACCCGTTCGCGGTGATTGCTTACTGGCCCTTCCCTCGAAGCAGCGGATAGTCTGTGAGCACTGTCGAATAGCCGTTGAAGTAGGCGATCCGGAGCGGTTGTTCGAAATCAGCGACGTAGCCCGGACGGAAAGTCACGCTTACCGTGCACGCGCTGCCCGGGGCCAAAACGGCCCCACAATTCCCTCCCCTCCCCGGAAACCCGGAGTCGAACGTGAACGAAATCGACAGCCCAAAATCGCTTGCCAGGCCCGATGCCGCTTTTCCGCCGATGTTTTTCACTGTGAAAAGTTGTGTGGTCGAGTTACCGACATTCTGTACAGGGAAAGTGAAAACGGGGCCTGGGGACAGATCCAAATTAGCAGCGTCCGAGGGAAAACCACTTTTTTGGATCTCGGCCGCCTCTTTGCCGCACATAGAGAGCCCGAGGCAAACAAGAAATACGAAACGTCGCATAGGAGTCCCCTTTCAAGAGGCGCTAAAGCGTACGTCCGTTCCTTTAACGATGCGCTTGCAGTGTTCGCCCATTTAACGCGCAAAAACGGAGATTCCTGCACAGTTGGGGTTGGCAGCTTTTAGTGAGCCATGTTAGGCCGTTAGGTATGGTGTTGCGGATTAGTTTGTGCGCCTTGTTTTTCTGTTTCAACGTTTTTGCAAATCACGTGAGCCACTGCCCGAACGGTTTGGTAAGAAGGCCCGAACCGAGTTGGGAATCCATTCTACAGAGCGTTCGGGAAGGTTTTTTTGTTGGCTTCCGCCTTCAGGGCACCCCCTCCACGCTCCCACTCCTCCAGAATTCTGAAAGCGGCGGCCTCGCGTTTCGTAAAGTCGCTGGACGAATTGCGCTAGCAGAGGAATTGTGGGGCATCAGGAAATCGCAAAGTTTCGACGGCGCTTCTAAAGAACATAGTGGGATTTTTCAGAGCATTCGCGCGGGAAAACTGGAAGGCGCCGGAGAGTATCAAGAAGCTTGTCGGAGAAATCTCGCTTTGAGACGCATGGGTATTTTTGTGAGCGGCGTATGCGCCGCTGGAACCCTGGCCAGCGCAGCGGCACACGAGTGGGCCCTTGCTAGCCTCCTGCTTCCCCAGGTTTTTTTGTCGAAAATCATTGCGGACAACCTGGCGTCGATGGCGGAACGCCAGCTTGACGAGAGCACTGAGGGCAAACAAATAAGGCAGCTAGGCACCCACGCTTCATTAGTAGAAGCTCCGGTAGCGGGAGCGTGGGCAGCAACCGGTTTTAACCGAGAAGTGGTCGAGCACGAGTGGGCCACCGACACCGGCACAGACCCGATCGTGCTAGTGCACACCCATTTTTTGGATATTTTCACTTGGGTGGATGAACGGAGCGTCCCCCACACGAGGATTCTTTCTTATTCAGCCAAGAGCCCATAGCGAGCTATTCCCAAGTTCCGTCGGGCTTCTGGTGCATTTCAATCGACTGGGCCCCGGCTTTTTCTTTACGAGGCGAATAACTCCACCGGATCGCTCGAGGGCTGCGTAGCTGCATCACCCATGAAACGCAGCTCACGATAAGCGAGCAAAAGAGGGCTGACCCGAAGGACTCCACTTCCATTCCCGAAACAAGCCCACTTGCGAATTGAAACATCAGGCCATTGACGACTAAGAGAAACAAACCAAGGGTGATGACCGTTAAAGGGAGCGTCAGCAAAATAAAGAGCGGTTTTACTAGAACGTTCAAAATGCTGAGAACCGCAGCAGCGGCCAGCGCAGTAGGAAAACCGGCCACTCGAACACCCGGCACCAGCTCAGGCAGAGCCAAGATAGTGAAAGAAAGCACCAGCCATTTGAATACTAATCGCATCGTAGGACAGCATTAATGCAAAGGCACGGCTCCTACAATCCTTACTTGTTTTGAACCTTCGAATCAGTTAAGGGCTCTGTTTCAAAGGAATCCATGCGTCCGATTGAGAATGCAAGCCAGATCCTGCGCCGAGGGGGAACCGTTGTTTTCCCTACCGAGACAGTCTACGGACTCGGGGCCAACGCTTTAGACCCTAAGGCGGTGGCACAGGTTTTTGAGATCAAGGGGAGGCCCTCGTTCAACCCCTTGATCGTCCACCTCCCCCACCTGGGTTGGATGAACGAGCTCACGACGGGCGTTCCCCCGGATGCGTTAAGGCTAGCGGAACGTTTTTGGCCCGGACCGCTCACTTTAGTTTTGCCAAGAACCGAGAGAGTTTCTTTGCTGGTCACCGGGGGCCTAGAGACGGTTGCCGTGCGGATGCCCAGCCACCCGCTTGCGGTAGAGCTTTTAGAAAAAACGAACCTTCCCATCGCCGCTCCGAGCGCTAACCGCTTCACGCAGCTTAGCCCCACTCGAGTCGAACACGCCAAGGCACAGCTGGGAGACTCAGTGGATTTCTATTTAGACGGTGGTCCGTGCAGCGTTGGGCTTGAGTCAACGATTGTCGGGTGGCACGAAGGCAGAGCCGTTCTCTTAAGGAGCGGGGGAGTGCCCACAGAAGACATCGAAGCGTTGATTGGGCCGCTGGCGGTGCCCGACCGCCTCGACCGCCCGCTGGCTCCAGGAGGCCTGCTC
>JANPJT010000323.1:0-12543 GCA_031425635.1 Pseudomonadota bacterium | reverse complement strand
GTCGTCTTGCGACTTTGCAGAGTCCTGTGTTTTTAGTAAACAGTCGCTACCCCCTGCTCTCTTCGACCCTTTTCAGCTCATGTTGTTCACAATCACTTACTTGGGGCACACCTTCTTCCGAAGTTACGGTGTCAATTTGCTTAGTTCCTTAACTAGAGTTCTCTCGAGCGCCTTAGGATTCTCTCCTCACCCACCTGAGTCGGTTTACGGTACGGGCACTTACTTTACTCGCTACGAAGATTTTCTTGGAAGCGTAGGATTTACTACTTGAAGAATCCCGAAGGAAACTTCTCGTCCTTGGTCTCAGGCATGTGCGCCACGGATTTGCCTATGGCGCGCCCTACACCCTCTCAGGTCCGATCCACATGGACCCTAGTATACCTTTCTCCGTCTCTCCTTCGCTGATAACGTAAAATTAGTGGTGCAGGAATGTTGACCTGCTTGCCATCGACTACGCATTTCTGCCTCGCCTTAGGACCCGACTAACCCTGGGAGGATTAACCTTGCCCAGGAACCCTTGGGTTTACGGCGGACGGGTTTTTCACCCGTCTTATCGCTACTCGTGCCAGCATATTCACTTCTATCTCGTCCACCAGTGCTCTCGCTCTGGCTTCAGCCTACTATAGAACGCTCCCCTACCATCAGACAGTAAACTGTCTAATTCGTAGCTTCGGTACTAGACTTTAGCCCCGTTAAATTTTCGGCGCATGTTCGCTTGACCAGTGAGCTATTACGCTTTCTTTAAAGGATGGCTGCTTCTAAGCCAACCTCCTGGCTGTCAATGCGCCCACACAACCTTTCCCACTTAGTCTAGATTTTGGGACCTTAGCTGACGATCTGGGCTGTTTCCCTCTCGAATATGAAGTTTATCCCACATCTTCTGCCTCCAGAGGTCCGATTAGATGGAATTCGGAGTTTGGTTGGGGTTGGTAGTCTTGTAGGACCCCTAGCCCATCCAGTGCTCTACCTCCATTAATTAACCCTCCAGGCTCTACCTAAATAGATTTCGGGGAGAACCAGCTATCTGCAGGTTTGATTAGCCTTTCACTCCTAGACACAGCTCATCCGCTAGATTTTCAACTCCAGTCGGTTCGGACCTCCACAGATTTTTACACCTGCTTCATCCTGGCCATATCTAGCTCACGCTGCTTTCGGGTCTACTCCTTGCAACTAAAACGCCCATTTAAGACTCGCTTTCGCTACGGCTACACCTCAATCGGCTTAACCTCGCTACAAAGAGTAAGTCGCTGGCTCATTATACAAAAGGTACGCTCTCAGGCGTGTTCCGAAGAACATAGCCCTCGAACTGTTTGTAAGCATACAGTTGCAGATTCTATTTCACTCCCCTCATCGGGGTTCTTTTCACCTTTCCCTCGCGGTACTTGTACGCTATCGGTTACTGAGTAGTATTTAGCCTTGGAAGATGGTCCTCCCAGATTCCCACAAGATTGCACGTGTCTTGTGGTACTTGGTGGCCCTTCGTGAGAAGTCTCTTTACGCCTACGGGACTATCACCCTCTATGGTCTGACTTTCCAGACAGCTCGGCTCAATTGACTTTTTGTAACTCACTGATACGTCGGTAGAAGTATCGGAAAGGCACCGCGACCCCGCATATACAACGCCTACCAGCTATAAGCATATGCGGTTTAGGCTGTTCCCCGTTCGCTCGCCACTACTAGGGGAATCTCATTTGATTTCTTCTATCTCAAGGTACTTAGATGTTTCAGTTCCCTTGGTTGGCTACGTACACCTATGTATTCAGTGTACGAAGTTGGGGGTTTGCCCCAACAGGTTTTCCCATTCGGACATCTCCGGATCATAGCCTGTTTAGCAGCTTCCCGGAGCTTATCGCAGCTATCCACGTCCTTCATCGCCTCTCAATACCTGGGCATTCACTGTATGCTCTTAGTAGCTTAATATTATCGCTCGAGAATTTTACCAGTACAAAAATTTTGAAACTGGACATTCTACCCTATGCAATTGTCAAAGACCAAAGCCTGCGCAATTGCTTGCGCAAACTAAAACATTTTTTGGAACTCATCTTCCGTAGCCTAAAATGGTCGGCCCAGGAAGAGTTGAACTTCCGACCTCCGCCTTATCAGAGCGGCGCTCTAACCAACTGAGCTATAGGCCGTCTTACAAGTTCGGCTCTGGAAGTCCGTTCCAATAAAATTATAAAGACCACAACAGGTAGTCTCTGAAAACTAAATAGCAGCACGCTCGACACGGGATTGACCGTTAGTTTCATCTTGAGAAACTTACGTTCCAAAAAACTACTCCTAAGAAAGGAGGTGATCCAGCCGCAGGTTCCCCTACGGCTACCTTGTTACGACTTCACCCCAATCATCGATCTCACCTTGAGCGCCTCCCTCCTTGCGGTTAGGACAGCGACTTCTGGTGAAATTAACTTTCGTGGTGTGACGGGCGGTGTGTACAAGGCCCGGGAACGTATTCACCGCGGCGTTCTGATCCGCGATTACTAGCGATTCCAGCTTCATGAAGTCGAGTTGCAGACTTCAATCCGAACTGAGACCGGCTTTCTGAGATTAGCTCCCCCTCGCGGGTTGGCTACCCTCTGTACCGGCCATTGTAGCACGTGTGTAGCCCTGGGTATAAAGGCCATGAGGACTTGACGTCATCCCCGCCTTCCTCCGGTTTAACACCGGCGGTCTCCATAGAGTGCCCAACTTAATGGTGGCAACTAGGGATAAGGGTTGCGCTCGTTAAGGGACTTAACCCGACATCTCACGATACGAGCTGACGACAGCCATGCAGCACCTGTCTCACTGTCCCCGAAGGGAAAGCCGTACTTCTACGGATGTCAGTGGATGTCAAACCCAGGTAAGGTTTTTCGCGTTGCATCGAATTAAACCACATGCTCCACCGCTTGTGCGGGCCCCCGTCAATTCCTTTGAGTTTTAACCTTGCGGCCGTACTTCCCAGGCGGGGTACTTAATGCGTTTGCGTCGACACTGCAGGGGTCAATTCCTGCAACATCTAGTACCCATCGTTTACAGCGTGGACTACCAGGGTATCTAATCCTGTTTGCTCCCCACGCTTTCGCGTCTCAGTGTCAAGAATAGCCCAGATGGCCGCCTTCGCCGCCGGTATTCCTCCAAATATCTACGAATTTCACCTCTACACTTGGAATTCCACCATCCTCTACTATCTTCTAGCCAGCCAGTTTTGAATGCACTTCCTGGGTTGAGCCCAGGGCTTTCACATCCAACTTAACTAGCCACCTACACGCGCTTTACGCCCAATAATTCCGAACAACGCTTGCACCCTACGTATTACCGCGGCTGCTGGCACGTAGTTAGCCGGTGCTTCCTTTAAAGGTACCGTCAAGCGGTATGGATGTTAGCCATACCGTTTTTCTTCCCTTCCGACAGGGCTTTACGACCCGAAAGCCTTCGTCACCCACGCGGCGTCGCTGCGTCAGAGTTTCCTCCATTGCGCAATATTCCCTACTGCTGCCTCCCGTAGGAGTCTGGACCGTGTCTCAGTTCCAGTGTGGCTGATCAACCTCTCAGATCAGCTAACCATCAGAGCCTTGGTGAGCCGTTACCTCACCAACTAGCTAATGGTGCATGAGCCCATCTCCAAGCGATAGCTTATAAATAGAGGCCACCTTTAACCCCTGTGACATGTGTCACTGTGGTCTTATGCGGTATTAGCCCCCCTTTCGGAAGGTTGTCCCCATCTCGGAGGTAGGTTACCCATGTATTACTCACCCGTCTGCCACTGTACTCATGACCGAAGTCACTTTCTCGTTCGACTTGCATGTATTAGGCACGCCGCCAGCGTTCGTTCTGAGCCAGGATCAAACTCTTCAGTTTAACTTTGAAACCGAGTAACCTCGGTTTCTAATTTCTGAAGCTGGGTTTTTTTCAAAACCCAGTTTTTTAAATAAGGGCCCGTGTTTTTGCGTAACTGCTATTTAGTTTTCAAAGACCGTTCCGTCAGAGGAGAAGAGTAATACTGACAGACTGGTAATAATGTCAATGCTCTCTTTTAAAGTATTTATAAAAAAATCAGCGTATTCGCGGAAATCGGTGGAGAGCCTTTGTGGGAAGGCGTTTTGGAGAGAGTCAAAGATCCGTGGCGAGGGAAGACACCACATGCTTTAATGCGGGGATGCTAAATATTCAGATTATTGGAGCGGGATTGGCTGGATTAGCGGTCCACGCGGAACTACGACGGCGGGGGTTCGCGCCTCGAGGGTGCGAGCGGGAAGCCGGCCCCGGGGGAAAGCAGCGCTTTGGAGCGCATCGAGTGTACTCGCAATCGGCGACAGAACTCCTATCGCTAGCGGTACCGGGAGTTGCATGGACGGTTGTTGAAGAAGCGCCGGTTCAGCTGAAGAAGGGGCAGCTGAAGCCGATAGACGAGGACATTTCACGATTCTCGAGGGGCGAACAGTCTCTGTTAGGCCGTCCGTTTTTCGAGCCAAACATGGCTTATACCGAAGCAGTCGACCGCTTATCTCTCACCTCGGGGGAAGCATTCTCATTTCGAGACGCCGTGGCCTCCATCGACCTAGAGAAACGCGTTTTGGTTTCCGCCTCGGGGGACTCTAGGCCCTTTGACTACCTTCTTTGGACCGGCTCTCTTGCCTCGCTGATGAAGGCTGCAGGGCACGCCCCTCTGCCACTCAGCAAAAAGGCAGCGATTGCAAACCAGTCGGGAAGTGTCACCTGGGATTTAGTGACCACGATGCCGCTGCTCCAAACACAAAATTCGCTCGTATTCAATTTTCGCTACAAAGACCTGAAATTGCGGGCTGTCGGAACTCCCGGCAAGTCCACAAACTCCGCAGAACACTTATGCCATTGGGCGGTTTTCCTGGAAGATTCCCTTCTAGAAGATCATGAGGAACTCGCAAAAGTGTGCCGCGCCTTTAAAAGAGAGCTAGCGAAGCAGTTTGAATCTCTGGCCAGCAGCACGATCCGAGAAAAATTCGCTTTTCACACCGAGTGGGGGCCGCCCGCTATACGGTCGATTCGCTCCTTAGAGGTCTTCGACAGAGTTGCCTGCTTGGGGAACGACTGCCAAAGCGAGGCCTTATCCCCTGGGGGCGACCCCTTACTGAGTGGGCTCGATCGCGAGCTTTTGAATTGTCAGGACTTCTTAGATCACCTTCTTCCGGTATGGGTGGAGAAGGATGGGGCTAAACTGGGCCCGAATTTGGTCGCTGAGGCACGAAGCACGGAGCCGGAGTTAACCAATTGTTAAGAGCCCCCAAAACAATTGTATTCGCTTGGAATGGCATGCTAGACCCAAAGCTGGAGGCTTTGGGGCAATTTGGCAGAATCTGGAGAAAACACGCGAGTCGAGAGTTTTGCGCCTAATCTCTTTGATTACTTCGATTACCGAGAGTTTCTGCAAGACTACTACTTGTTCCATAAACGCAGAAACCCGGCCTATAGCTACCGGTTGTTTGCCCGCAAAGCGCGTTTAGGCTCACCCAACTATTTGAAACTGGTGGTCGACGGCAAACGTCGGATCACGGACCGCACGCTTTACCAGTTCGCTCGGGGTTTGGGGCTCAACCGCGACGAAGAGAAGTACTTCCGCGAGTTGGTGATGTACCAAGAAGTCTCGGACCCGGATAGCAAAGAGCTGCACCTTCGCTCACTTCTCAAGTACCAAGAAAAGCAACGGACCCCGACGCCGCTCCGTGCGGATCGCATTAAGTTCCTGCTCGACTGGCACCACTCGGTTATCCGTGAGTTAGTGCTCAATGCGGACTTTCAAGAGAATCCCGCCTGGATCGCCCGACGCCTCGGCAATAAAGTGAGTGAGGCCCAGGCGAGGGAGAGCTTGGACCTGTTGATCCGCCTGAAGTTTTTGGACCGCAACGCGGAGGGCCGCCTGGAACAAAAGGAGCCTCTGCTTACTAGCTCGGACGAAGTGCCGTCGCACGTTATTCGAAGCCTCCATCGAACCTACCTTCGAAAGGCAATCAACTCGATTTTTTCGGTGCCGATGGAAAAGCGAGAACTTTCGGGTTTGGTACTGTCGATTCCTGGGAATCGGTTGAAAGAGATTAAAGAAGAGCTCAAAGAGTTTAGAAAGAAACTGAATAGAAAATATGGGTTAGATAAGGACGGAGACGAAGTTTACTTCGTGGGCCTCTATCTATTTCCAGTAACACATCGAGGAGATAGTGCATGAAGCAGGGCGGTTGGGCTGCGGTAGTGGCGCTAGCGTTTTTAGCTAGCAGTCGAGGGTTCGCGGGATTTGACATTGGAAACGGCGGTTTTGAGATTGGAAATGGCTTCAGGTCAGTAGTCTCTACAAGCAACGGTGACCTGTTGACCAATCTGTACACAGCGGATTTTCACGTGTCGGAGGACGAACGAGCCACTGAACTCCTTGCCCCTCTTTCCGACGGGTCGGTGCCAAGAACGAAAATTTCACTCAGAGTGGTTCCGCTGCCTATTGACGCTCAGGCGGCTCTGGAGCATCTCATTAAGACGGGGAGGGGCTGGGTAGCCTTCGCGACTCTCCAGCTCACTGGAGCTCGCAGAGAGATTCTCCTTAGCAAAAAAACCAACGTGACCCGCTTGGAGTTTCAACTCATCCGAGAAGGTGAGAAATTGCTTATTTCACTCGAAGGAAACAAAGACACTTCTAAGGCATACGAAACGCTGGCGAATTCGCTGCTAGCCGAAACCATCGATTAGAAGCCGCGTGCTTTAACGAAAAAGGCCTCCACCTTCGATTGGGAAGGTAGGAGGCCTTTTTTTTAGGATGAATTTACCGTTTGACGAAAAAAGGGTTTGAACGGAGCTCTACTCTCTCACAACCCAGATTTTAGTGCTCGCAATCACATCGTCGAAAACACGGACGGGAACCGAATAAACTCCCAGGGCCTTGATTGGCTCGGTGAGAAGAATATCTTTCCTATCGACGACGAATCCCTCTGCGGCAAACGCCTTTTCAATGTCCTGCGATGTAACGGAACCAAAAAGCTTGTCTTGTTCTCCGACCTTCTTCGCGATCGAGCAAGAAACACGTTCAAGCTTTGCTTTGACCGCTTCGGCTTCTTTGACTCGCTTGGTTCGTTTAGCTTCCAGCGAACGCCGCTCGTGATCGAAAGCTTTGATATTGTTCGCAGTTGCCGGCACGGCAAAGTTGCGTGGCAGCAGAAAGTTCCGCGCGTAGCCGTTACGCACGTTCACGACTTCCCCTGAAGTTCCCAAATGCTCGACATCTTCTCTTAAGATGATTTTCATATTTTCTCCTTCTCTCCTACTACCAGGGCCTCATGCGCGGCAGCATCCCGCAGCTTCGCTGCTCGAAAGTACCACGGACTTACCACACCTAAAGCCACCAGGGCATAAAAACCGAACAAGACAGATAACGCATAAACCCACGTACGGCCATTCTTTGAGATCTTGCGTCGATTCAGGATATCCGACAGGCACACCGTTCCCAAAACTGCCAAGAAACAACCTGAAAGCCGTAGACTGCCAGCCACATAAAAAGGGAGAGGAACCAAGATCGCCACCGCATAAGCAGCCCCGGCGAAAGCCACTGCCAGAAACGAGCCCCGGACCGTCTTACGCAGGTTCTTACCCAAAAAGGCGGCAGTGTCGCCGAGCAAACGCAAATGGATAGCTAGACCAAAGGAGATCCAACACGACATCCAGCACAAAGCCGCTAGAAGAAAGGGGGCCTCGTAGAAGAAAAGCTTTTCCAATGTCAGCCAATCTACCTGCACTCCCGACTGGAAGGACGCCTGCGCCTGCTCCACGAGCCTGTGGACCAGTCCCTGCCAGAAAGCCAATGGGGAAGCGTTCTCGAGGCGGCTAAAAAAGAAGAAAACCGCAAAGGCAGAAGCGAGCGCTGCGAGAGTGGCAAGTGTGAGGCTATGCCACAAACTTTTTTTGTTCTTTATCAAATCAGAAAAAACGATGCTCAAAGCGAAAGCCACCGCAGCCCAGGGGACTGGCGCTTCCAGCGCAAACACCGCCACCAGCGCGCCCAGTAGCGCGACGACTTTTGGCCACGGCTCGGGCAGTTTCCATTGAGCGATGAGGACCGGAAGGGGCGCGAGCAGGAACGTCGCTCCTGCGGCCCCCGCAAAAAGAACGAGAGTAGCCAAGTGAAAGAAGTCGAGCTCGGGAGCGGTTTCCTTGGTTTTGTCGTTTAATACATTCATGGGTTATTTCTTACCTACCGCAAGCTCGACGTCTCGAACAAAAACCTTTGTTTCTGAAACTTTAACGCTCTTACGATCCCGGTAGCTTCTCTGCCAAAGACTTCCGTGGACTAAAAGCCTGCTCCCTACTTTGAAGGTACCGCCCTCTTGCTCAGCCAATGGGCCGAAAAAAAACAGCTCGTGATAGCCCACGGTCTCCTTGCCGAGAACCTCTTGAACCACCGCGAGCGTTCCTTCTCTGACTGCTATGCCCGAGGGGGTATATTTCAAACCCCCAATCCGACTTAGCTTTCCAAGAAGTCGGACTTGATTGTCCTCGCTCAAGGACCTTTTTTCTTGGCTTCGCGAATCTTCTTCATTTCTTCTTCAGCCAAAGCGATCGCTTTCTTGGCTTCCGCGTAGTCGTAGTCTTTCTCTACCGCCACCGTCAGGAACCGGATCACGTCAGAGGAAATCTTAAAATGCCGCTCGATTTCTTCAACCACGCCAGAGTCCCCTTGATAAACAATGACGTTGTACCGACCCATGCTTTCTTTATCGATCGGGTAAGCAAGCTCTCGCATTCCCCAATCATCGCGGGCTTTGATGCTCCCGCTGAACTTCTCGATAACGGAATCCACTTTGCTGTGGATAGCCGTCGCGGAAGTTTCGTTGATGCTTGGGCGAAGGATATAAACGGTTTCGTAGTGATTCGATGAAGGGTACGACATGGGCTAAAGGGTCCTCCTGGTCATTAAGGCCCTTCCAAACTAAAGGGAAGAGCAAGGAATAAGTGGTGCTACCAGGGTTTTCGGAACATTACAATGGCAAGCGGGTCTCGAGGCTAACATTGTCGCGGTGGAGGCTCGACTGCACACCGGCCTCCAGGGTCTTTCGAATGGCTGAGCAAAGGGAGTCCACCTGCGACACAAAGTCCGCCTCCTGAGGCGAGTGTAGATGAAGCGCCTGGTACCTCGAAGCCACGGGTGTCTCACCTACCGAAGAGGCTTCAAGCGCGTCTAGTTTTCGTATCTCGAGGTACTTTCGGCGAACGCAATGGAAGAAGAGCGAAGTCGCAGGGACGTTGCCGGGCCGCTCAATGTGCAGGTGGGTCACCTCACAGCTGAAGATTTTTTCTTCGAGCGCTTGAAAGCTCGACCGCAAACGCTGGGTGGCGGCCCACCACGGCTCGTCCAAAGAGCTGATTTCCCCCGAGGCTTCGGCTCCGTAAGACTCTGCCCAGGAAGAGAAAGGAAACGGCAGGCACTCAGCCCAAAGGCTGCGGTTCTTGAATAAAACGGCCTCGGAAAGAAAAGGAGCGGTGTGGGCTCGAACTAAAGTCGGCAGGGGAGAAACTGGGAGCGGCGCACCTGGAAACTGCGCTTCCACCCCGTTTTCCGAACAGATCCACGACCGGATCAGCTGTGGACCGAGCCGCTCCTCGTAGCGGAAGGGAAAAGAGGTGAGCCCCAAAAGCTCGAGAAGTTTCCACCTGTCCAACTCAGTCAGACCGTTCATGGCCGAGCCCCTTCCGTCAGAAGTGTACGAAGGCTTTCCCAAAAATGCACTTCAGGGACATTGGTGCTTTCGGGGTACCAGAGGCTGCCCTGGCCGAGCGGAAAACGGGTGTGTTTGGCACCGGCTTGAAAAGGGAGCCTCGACACGCCTGGTTTCCATTCAAGAGTGACGAGATTCTCGTCGTACTGAGGCACTCCAAAAGGGAAAAAGAGGGTCGCGCCTGACTCCGCCCACTCTCGCAAAGTACGCACGAGCCGCTGCGAAAGGAAACGCCCCGCAATGACCGCAACCATTTTGGACGGTGCGTGGTGTCCCGCTCTCAGCTCGAGCAGAGGCACTCCCGCTTTTTTGGAATGCGTTCTGAGGTACTCCCATAAACCAAAAACGCTTGCCGCCTGAGGGTTGAGATACCCCAAAGGGGCAAAGGGATAAGCGTCTTGGGAAACGTCCCCTTCAATCAGCGTGGGCTCCATCACCACGGACCAAGGAACCGGGTGTGTTTCCGTCGCCTGTTCAACCAACCCGAACGAAAGCAAATCGATCAACGGTTCCGCTGACCCCAGAGAAACCACACCTTGGGCACGCTCTGCCAACATCTGCTCTCGGCAAAATTTATAGTCGTATGCCGCGAGCCAAGGTCGCTTGTCTAAAAGCACCCGCGTTCCCTGGGCGGAAGTTGCTGTCGCATAATCGCGAAACGTGCATTGGTATTTCAAGTTGATCATTCCCGCTTGCGGGTAGCGTTGCTGAAGGAATGAGCCATAAAAGCCAATCGCAGTGGCGCCGAGGTCAAGTTCATAGACGCCCCAATCCAAATGGACCCCGACAATGGGACCCTCGGGGAATCGGTAGAGAGACAAAAGCGAAAATGCCTCGGAGAGAAACTCCAGGTAGGTGCTGAAGAATACTTCATCGTGGATGCTGGGTAGCCTGCTAAGACACAGCGCTTCTGCCCCCGACCTCAACAGGGCGGAAGGGACCATCGCGCAGTGCTCACCTAGAGACAGAGACCACCCAGGGAAACTTTCCTTTTTCGGAGGAAACCCAAGGTGGACTCGCACCGTCAATCCGGCTTGGTGCGCAATGCCCATAAACTTTTCTAACTTTAGCCGCGAGGTTTTAGAAAAGTCTCGGATCCCTTGAACGCTTTCGTGAAGCCCCCAAGGGAGAAAAGTAGTGATCTCATCCACCCCACTAGATTTCAAAGCAGCAAGGTGGTGGGGCCAGTTGGCCGGAGTGAGCTCCCAGTAGTTCAAAACAACTGTTTTAGGAGCTTTCTGTCCTGCCATAGTTTTTCCCAGGGCGGCTTTTAGATGGTTACGAAGGGACGACCGGTGATGAAGGCTATCCCTGAACCGAATATTTTTTAGTATAGAACTCCGACCCGTTAAACTCAAGGTAGGTAAAACTGCGCACCCAGTCGCCCAAGTTGTAGTAGCTGCAGGCCCTTCCTTCGACCTCGCAGTGCAACTGATCAGGGATATGGGTATGCCCCATGATCACAACGTCGTTACCGAGTTCGAAAAGCTGCTTCGCCGTTGCGCGGTAAATCTCTCGGATTTTCTCCTCGTCAGGAGGAACGCTCTTTTGAAACCTGCGGCTTGAGCTTGATACGGCGTTGGCAACCGAATACAGCGTCCGCGGGGGGATGGGCGCTATCGCCCAATGCAGCCACTCATTGCGCAGAAAGGAACGAAGCAGTGGATACGCTTTTTCAGCCGGGTTCCCGAGGTCTCCGTGAACAAGGTAAACCCGTCGGCCCGCCCAGGTTTCAGCGAGCTCATTTTTTATCACTCGCACTCCCAGATTTTCTGAAAAGTGCTTCCCCAGCCGAAAGTCGTGGTTGCCTTCAACATAGGTGAGCTCATGGCCGTTTCGAACGAGAGCACTAAATAGATCGAGGAAAGGGGAGAACTTCTCAATCAAATGAGCGTTGGTTCCTGGCCACACATCGAAGAAGTCACCGAGGATATAGATGCGTTGAAACTGGCTGGCGGTTTGTCGGAAGAACCGCAGCATCGTTTGCGCTTTTTCTCCCGTTGAGTCGGTAAGGTGCACGTCAGATAGCAAAATAGCAGACATCGATTTCCAACTTATCACGAAAGCGTGGAGAGCTAATAGTCTCGGGAAAGCGGAGCGGGCAGGATAATTTCGATTCTCGAGGGTTTTCTAGCCTCGGCATCTTGGCTCGTTCTGAGCTGGGATAGGGCGTCTTCCATTTGAAACAAACGCGTGACTGCTGGGTCCAAAACGGCCGCTTCGGAGCGGAAACCGGAGCCTTGGACTGAGGCAATAGCGGATCGGGAACTGGCCTCCTTGTTAATTGCCAAGTAGGCCGAGCTAAGCACTCCGAAAAAGACGAGAATACTGTAAATGTATTGGAGCAGATTCCGCATGCATTCCCCTGAACCCAAATACCCATCAGGGAAGAGTTCACTTTTCATGCCGGATCTCAGCTTTTAAGCTTCTGTTTTTATTGGGTTATTTTTGCTGGTTTATGCCGGATATGTCTTCTTTTTCGACAAAGGCACTTCTCTTTGGCACCAAACCCAGGCTAAATCGCTTCGTGAGTAAGCAAGCTGGCAATATTCTTCACAAGCGTCCAAAAATCACCAGCCTCGTGTCGCCTGCGAAACTGAACCTGGGCCTGCGGATCGTAGGACGTAGGGAGGATGGCTACCACCTGCTAGAAAGCCTTTTTTGGCCCATCGAGTTTGCGGACATTTTAGAGATCGAAACGAGGGAAGGGGGAGAGCCGCTCAAAGTAGACGCGGAATGGGTGCGTTCTGCACCCCGCCAATCCCAACCCATTCCTTCGCAACAGGAGAACCTCGTCTACCGTGCTGCTGCCCAAGCTCGGGCACTGAGCGGTTTG
>JANPJT010000322.1:0-12395 GCA_031425635.1 Pseudomonadota bacterium | reverse complement strand
AAGTTGATGAGGCCCGGCCCGTCACCGGTCCGAGAAATCCAGACGGAGCTAGTCAGCGGTAATGAAAATAGTGAGGTCCCGCTTCCAGTTTACTTCCTGGGTAGCGAATTGGCCTATCGGACGGCTTCCGAATTGCCGTGGGTTCGGCAACACCGCGGGGCCAGATTGCTTTGCTGGATTATTCTTGAGCGGTCTCCTGTTGCCCTCGAGCCGCAACTCATCGTGCTTTCCGAGCTTTCACCAGCGCGTTGATTCGCCCCCGAGTAAACCGGCACGCCGTTACTTTGGCACGGGCTTGAGCCACTTATCAAACTCACCGCCACACTTCTCACAGGTCCAGCCGCCCCACAGAGCCTGGCGGCGGTTTTTCGGTCGTCGAAAGGCAGGAAATGCGTGTCCGCACGACGGGCATTGGATGCCCTTCGATAGATTGAATCCCATCTTTTTTCCCTCGCCGAACCTGAGCTGCTTTCGATAAGCCAGATAGAAAACGAAAAGCACCACGAGACCGCTGCCAATAGTCCCGATCATGAAATCTAAAAGCGATGTGCTAGGCATTTCGCTCACACCCTTTTCAATCGAAGCCCAAGCCAACGCGCCGGCAAGGTTTTGAGCTCTTCAAGAATGAGGTAGGCAGCAGGTATCCAGATGAGCGCTAGAACCGTGCCGACTATCATTCCCCAAGAAAGAGCGAGGGTCATCGGCACGAGTACCGGGTCCGAGCCGCCGAGCCCGATGGCGCTCGGAATCAACCCCACTACCGTTGTGAGCCCTGTGGCTAGCACAGCGCGCAAACGGCGGGACGAAGCGAACACTAAAAGTTTGGCAAGATCCGGTTTGCCTTCCTGTTGCTTACGGAGCTCCTCGATGTAGTCCACTAAAATAATGGCGGAGTTAATAACCACTCCCGATAGCCCCACCACACCAATGAACGCTAGGAAACTCAAAGGGCGCTGGCCCAAAGTGAAGCCGTAGAGAACTCCCACTATCCCCAAGGGGATCGAGGACAAAATCAGAAACGGTTTTGAAAAACTCTGGAAAGTAAAAACGAGAGTCGCAAAAATACCAATGATAGCTAGCACCAGCGCAAACCCCAGGGACGTTAAGCTCTCGTTGGTGCTTTCTTCTTCCCCTCCGTAGCGGGCCGTGACATCGGGATATTCCTTGGCGATGGAAACCAAAAACTCTCTCGCTTTGGCATTAAGACCAGTGGCAGTGATAACCGAATTGTCTACGTCTGCGGTGACAGTGATCGCTTGCTTGTAATCAAAGTTCTTGCGAGTGCTTGGAGAAAGTTGCTCTTCAAAACTGCCGATCAGCGCGAGCGGCACCAAATTGCCTCGGGCGTTTAGTAGCTTCGCATTTCGAAGTGCGCCGATATCGGAACGGCCTTTCTCGTCGAACCGAACTTTTACATCGAACTCTGTGCCATCTTGGGTCAGCTGCGCGACCGTGAGGCCTTGGAGCACGGTTCGAAGGTTTAGCCCGACGGTGTCTAGCCCTAGGCCTGAAAAGGATGCGTCCGTATCTCGGTAGCGAAAAGCCCACTCGCGCATTCCCGTGATCTCGTCATCCCCCACATCCAATGCGCCGGGCACCGTTTTGACAAAATCGACTGTCTTGGTGGCGAGCCTGCGAAGCTGTTCGTAGTTCGACGATCTCAAAGTGAGCGTCAGGGGTTTTCCGACCGGAGGGCCGTTGCGGATTGGCTCAAAAGCCAGTGCGTTCAAGCTTTTGGGCTTCTCGATCTTTCGCAGAGTTGCCAAAATTTCCGACGCGCTAAGACGCAACGCCGCGTCGGCAGTGAGGCCGATGATGATCATCCCTACCCACTCGCCATTTTTCGTGGTGGGATCGCTAGGGTCGGTTTGCTGTATCCCTGCACGCCCGATAACAGCCGCGATGTCTTTGGGGTTCAGAACCGATAGCACCGCCCGCCCTAGTTCCTCACCAATCCGATCCGATTCTTCTATCGACATTTGCTTAGGCCCTTCGAAGCGCACAACGTAGTACTCGTTGCCTTCGTCCGGGAAAAGCTCGAAGCGGTTAAAAAGCGCCGTGATTGCAACTCCGCCAATAAATAAAACGAGGATGGATAAAACGGTCAGGTACTTTCGTTCGATCGTCCACCCAATAAAGTCGCCGAACCGCTCTTCAATCTTAGTAAACCACGACTCCCGCCGACGGCTTTTCGGGGGGCTAAAAAACTGAAGGCGCGAAGGCAACAGGAAAAGCGCTTCGAAAAGACTAAAAACCAGCGCAACGGTAACCACAATGGGGATCCAGCTGATGAACTGCCCCAGCACGCCCTTAGTGACCAGCATCGGCAAAAACGCAGCCACAATGGTAATCGTGGAAGCAGTGAACGGGATCCAAAACTGTTCGGCTGTTTTAACCGCGGCGTCCTCGGCCCCCATTCCTTCTTCACGCAGGCGGCTGTAGTTCTCGGCCATCACAACAGAGTTATCGACTAAGTTGCCTAAGCAAATAATCAGCGCAAGCATGGTAATGATATTAAAGTTGGCGCCTGCTGCAACCATCAGGGCGACTGTGCCAAAAATGCAGATCGGCAAACTTGCAGAGCTACAGAGACCAATCTTCCCAGGCAGAAACACAAAAAGAATCAGCAGAACGATTAAAAGCCCAGAACCCGCATTGTTGAAAACAATGTTCAGGCGGTTCTGGATTCGAACCCCTTCGTCGTTATAGGTTTCGAGGCGAAACCCCGGCGGCAGGTTTTTCTTAAACTCCGCCATGACTTCGTACACCCTACCGAGCGTCCGGAGCGCGTCGGCGTCGCCTTTTTTAGCAGCGCTTAAAAGCGTTGCCGGCTCCGCATTGAAGCGGGCCAAGACCTTGGGGTCCTCGCTGCCTTCAATCGTTCGGGCCAGGTCGCGCACCCGAATGGTGGCGGAAGCATCGTTGGTCCGGACAACGATATCGCCAAGCTCCTCGGGGCTCGCCACTTGACCAATCACGCGCACTTGCGAAATTTCCGTGCGGCTCCGCAGAAAGCCTGCCGGCACGTTGCGGACTCGAGAGGACACTGCCGCTGTCACTTCTGCTAAACCCACCTGAAAGCGATTCATTTTTGCCGGGTCGAGCAGGATTTGAAATTCCCTCTCGCGGTACCCGGAAAGGCGAACACTCGCAATGCCCGCCACATCTTCCACGGTTTTCTTCAGTTTTTGCGCCAGCGCGTCACGCTGCCGGCCTTCATTCGGCCCGACTAGCGCCAATTCCAGCACGGGGATTTCATCTGCTTTGATTTCTAGAACGATGGGAGCATCGGGAAGATCGGCAGGAAGCCGTGCAGCCGATCGCTGCACTGCGGTCTGGATATCGTTAATGACGCGCTTCGAGTCGGTTCCGTCGATATTGATTCGGACATCAATTTCGCTCCGTTCGGGGCCGGAAACCGAGCGAAGGTCTTTAATGCCCGAAATACCGCGCAGTTCATTTTCAATCACTCGGGTCACTCGATCTTGGACTTCTTCGGGAGAGGCGCCAGGGTAAATTGTTCCGATGGCGACGGAGGCAAAATTCACCGGCGGAATCGATTCGCGCCGCATGAGAACCAAACCGAAGATACCAGACAAAACAACAATCACGACCAAAACAGTACTAAAACGCCAGTTTTTAGTGAAAAAACGAAAGAGTGGTTCCATGGACTCGACCCCTCACCCCGGCCAGCCAACCGGGAAGCAAGAGGCTCCCGCCACCGACCAAATACGGTCCTAATTTTTGACTATTGACCTAAGCAGGATACTTGAAGGGTACGGAATACTAAAGAGCGATTTATATCGAAGGGTTGCGGGGGCGAAATGCTTTCAACTTAGTTTTTTCGGCGGGTCGTTCGGTGGTGCGATGAGGGGTCTTGTTAATGTCGCATAAGAAAACTTCCGTTAAATAACACCGTCAAAGATCTTTCAACCGAGTCGGCAGCCGGTTCACATCCAAGGAAACGCTTGAAATGGCCGGGTTGCTAGCCCCTAGGTTCAGATCCCCAATCATCATCTCGGTGCTGCCATCCGGGTGGACTCGCACGTAACCCAGCAAAGCAGTTTCCGGGTTTGCCTGAGCAAACGCGACTTCATTTGTACTCAGAGTCACTATCGAGTCATCTTTGCCGGCGGAACGGGCCTTCACCTCGACATAAAAGCGTTTTCCGGTTTTCCGGTTGATGAGCATGATGTCATACCCGACATTGTCTAAACTCCGATCGGAAACTGCGTAGTCGCGAGCGTAGGCCCAACGAGTGATAGCGTCGACTCCAATTTGACCCACCCACGATCTTCGATCCGCGCCTTCCGCTTCGGCAAGTTTCTTAGACAAGTAGGGCGACGCTTTGCCCCGGAGGAGCGGCTGTGGCTCCTGACCCCGAAGGGGTTTCGCCTCTTCGCCTATCCCTCGGTTGGTAGAACGAGTCGCATCTACCTCGGGAATTTTATTCAAAGCCTCAATGACGGCGCTGTAGCTTTGTGGGTTCGGGCTGCGACCAAACTCCACCACTCTATCCCACGCTTCCGCCACCGCTTGGGTTCCGGGTTTGAGCATGAAATACGAATTATGGATATTTCGATTGAGCCCCACTAGGGTGTGGTGCGCGAGATCTTGCAAGAGCGGCGAAGGGTTCACTTCAGTGTTTTTTTGTTTTTCCCGAGCGATCTGCTCCAGAAATTCGGTGCCCACTTGCTCGAGTTCCGGCCCTTTCGCGGGGAATATGACTATCTGATCCTTTGTTCGAAGTGAAAGCTTGACAGCTCCATCGTGCTCGATTGCACGAAGCTCTGCCAAGTATTCCCCCGAATCCGCATCGGTAAACACCAGCGCCGGAAACTCCTTAGTGGAGATCAAGGCCATCTTCACAAAACCGGGCACCGTTAGAACGGAGAGTATCCCATCCATCATTCGAGTGGAGCGGTTGACGGCTTCGTCATAGTCCCGCGCAGGCGCAATCAACGAATGGAGGATTGTTAGAAACGCCTGTGGGGTTTGGTTTTCTTTCAAAAAGGCCTCGTAGTCAGGCCACACCTCTGCCACTTCTCGCAACTGTCGGTGGGCATTGGCAGCCTGAGACCCCGTGGCCGATTCGTGCACAAGGCTTCGGCCCCTCGGGCGATCCTCTACGCGGTATAGCCTCACTTCTAAGGGGGAACGGGACTGGGAAGTTTTCACCATTTGTCCAGCGGCCCGCACTGAACGCTCTCGCGCCAGCTCGTCCATCGCAGAGTCGACGTGCACGGAACTGAGAGCGTAGTAGGGGCGCTCGTCCGCTACTTTTCCAATATGGACGGTGCGGCCATCTGGTTCAAACCACGCCAACGGATTGACTACGAGCAGCGTCGAACTCCGGTCCAAGGACTTAGCGAGCCGACCTAACGGAGTGGCGGAATGGGGAAGAATGCGAATGACAGACTTTGCGGCGGCCCCGGGGGTAGCCCGTTCGAAAGCAATTACCTCGTGGGGAGTTTGGTGAAGCTCGAGAAAACGCTGGAGCGCATCCCTCACCACGACGCCCATTTGTCGGCGGTACTTAAGTGGTAGACTGCTAAGCGACTGCACCCCGGTAGTCTCGAGGCCTTTGGAGACAATATCCTCCAAAAGCGAAGAAAGCCTCGCCTCGAGGGTCGAGATCGCGGCCGGGTCCGATCCTGCGCGAGACAGTTTTCGGATCTGTTGATCTAATTCATGCGCGGCCCGCGCCTCGGCTTGGAAGACGTGCGTTAGAAGCTCTCCAAGTTTGCCCTCTTGGGTGGTTTCTTTAAGAGTTGGCTTCAAACGCTTTTGGAGGTCCTTGTTAAACACCGCGATATCATCCGCGTGAACATACCCACCGGTATCTCGGGACCCCTTCTCCCCCGGCGCGTAGTAAACCCCCAGGGGGGACTGAGTGCTATCCCAAACCTGATTGGGATTACTTTGAGTGAGCAGCTGTTGGCGCGACTCCTCTGCCGACGGAACACTCACGGTTTGGCGCCGTCTCTCGAGCCGGCTATCAGCAATTTCGGAATCGGCGAGCGCCTTAAAGCCCACAAGACAGCGGATGTCACTTGCAGCAAGAGGCGCCGCAGTAAAGCTCAGGCCCAGAAGCATGGTGATGGAAAAGCGCTGATTCACAGAGATAAAGGAGTGCAAGAGGCAGACCGCTCCAAGCGGCTCGCTGGCTAGGATCTCGGATTAAATTCGGCCGCGAAGTGGCGGGAGACAATCAGAATACGGGTCCAGTGAGCATCTCCGATTGGCTCGGTAGGCAAAATAGGTCTTAACCGATCAAAGAATTGACGAAGAGAAAGCCCGTATCTTTCGCGAGATACCCTATTTTTTTTGATCCCCGGAGAGGCGTTAGAACTTCAAGCTTTGTTTGGCACCCGCGACTTATTCGGCCGGATTGTAGAGGGCACTTCTTCCCGCGCTGTGTTATACGAGCGGCTCATTTTTTGGGAGCGCATTTTTGTTTCACTTGGGCACGAAAGTCCTTTTGGGGGCGGTAGTTTTATTGAGTCTGCCCGTTTTCGGCACAATAAGCGCGCCAGCAGGCACGCAGCTGTATTTGAGTCCGTCGTCCACGCTCTCTGCTTCGAGTCTTTTGGCGGGTGGGCGCATCGTTTATCGTTCAACGCCTAAAGGCCGCTACCCTTGGCGTGTGGGTGTTATCGCGGAGGCGGAACTCACTGGCGAGAAAGCGCTCCTTTGGGACGTTCAGGACACTTTTATCGGGTTCAACCCAGGTAGAGGCATGCCAGGCTTTTTCTTGGGGCGCTTGCACCCATTTTCCGTTTCGGGGCTGGACCCGGCGCCGTGGGGACTTATTGCTCAATCCCAAACGCTCAATACTGGATTGCAATACGGTTACGGGTTTGGGCCCACTTCAGTGGCCTCGGCGCCCTTGCTTTCTGGTTGGGTGGGTTTTCATATGTGGAATGAAACGGGCCCGCTCGCGTATGGGGCATCCTTTAGTCCGGTCTATATCCCGCCCCTAGGGAGCGCATTCCAAACCCAAGTGCCGCGCCAAGCATTGATCGAAGGACAGCTCGTTGCTTTGAAAACCAGTGTGCAATTCGATGTTTGGAAAGACGTTTTGCTCTTACCACAAAGTAGCCTTTACGCCCGAATGGATTGGACTCCCCGCCACCGTAGTTGGCTGTGGCTTTCGCGAAGCCCAAACCCAAGCCCCGATATCACGGCCAGTGGGTATCTGCAGCTGGGCGACAATGACTCAAGTGTTGTCGCAACCATTTCCCCTCGCTTTCGCCCTGCTTGGCAGGGAGGGCTTTCGCATTGCTGGAGACTTGGCAGTAAGAACGCTGCCAAATTGCGAGCGACGATACTTTACCAAGATCGTTATTGGGGAACTGAATTGGCTTTGGAGTATTCCTATTTCTCTATCGCCTTGGCCGGTCAAAATAGTGATCAGGGCAACTCTTTTTCAAATCGGCTAATCCGATCCGAGGCCCGCATCCCTTTAAGCGAAGTACTTTCCATTTGGAGCTCTGTAAAAACACACCTAGGGCAATCGGATTTGTGGTTGGCAGCAGGAGCGGATTTCCAACTGAGTCGAGAAACAAGCCTCACGGTGGCTTCGGATATTTTTAGTGGCCCCGAAAACAGTTACTTTGGAGTGAACCGAAGTCGTGATCGGGTGTTTATGGTGTTGAAATGGTCTTCCTTCGATTAGTCATTGCGCTTGTAGTAGCGCCTTTCTTCCTTCCTGCCTGTGGGCTAGTCGGCGAACCGCCCTCCGTCGCTCCGCCCTATATTCCGGAGAGATACCAACCACCGTGTTCTCTACCCGAGCTGCAACGCGCATTGGATGAACGAGTGACTTTACCTAAGATTACACAGTGGCTCACTTGCGCCAAAGACCAAATCCAGGATGTTCGTACGAAGATCCGCGGCAAAGTTCCCGGGGAGATATCGGCAAGCGAAGCGCGGTACCTCTTGGAAAAGGGACTGATCGGTTTCAAGCCCAACAACTTTCACTATTGGCCCGTGATCGAACCTTTGATTGGGTTCTTACACCCCAGTGGGCGAAGCTCCGTGCATTGGGATACTTGGTCAGTGCTGGCAGACTTGCTACTCGAGGACGCTACACTCATTAACCAAGCCGCCAATCATTATTATTCCAACGAAAAAATAGAAGCGATCTTGGTCCGGTCGATAGGGAAATTGAAACGGTATACCGCTTTGATATCAAACGACTGGCGCCTTTCTCTGGCGCAACTGAGCGGTATTGAGGAAGCATTCGGTGGGAATACTCTTTCAGAACCGGCTTGGATTTTAAAAGGCCTTCTTTTCGCAGATACTTTAGGGGAAGGGGTTCGGAGTGACCTGCATGGAAAGTCCGTCCGTCGTTTAACCGAACTGGCCGTTGATGCAGCGGTGTCTTCTCCCGAGTTGGTGCATTGGCTCGTTCCTAATGGAGGCCGGGCAAGCGAAATGAGCGCACAAGCCGGTGACGAAATCGGGGCGCTGTGTCAGCGATTGGCTCAGTACTTTGAAGGGGAGTCTTTTACATCAGTAGATACCCAACTCCTTCAATGGGCAGTGCGCAAGATCTCGCCCTATGATTCGAATTTTGAATTGATTCCCGACCTAGTGCGAGTGGCCCAGAGGTTTTCGAAACGCAATGTGGTGGGGTCCGGCTTGCAGCCCGCCGATTTTGGCGTTTTCTTACGTGCGATTTCGACGGTAGGCGAAGATCTTTGGAAAGCATCGCAGCTACCGTGGGACAAAGACAGAGAAACCATTCGTCGAAAAATCATTCTCAAAAACCCAGATTTCCGTGGGATAGCATTCGTCACTCCGGAACAGTTCAACTACACCCTGAGTAAGGGCCAGCGATCGGCGCTACCGCCAACCGAACAACTTTTGTGGTGGGGAACGTTTTATTGGAATCTGATTGAAAGACAAGTTGTTCGGGCTGTTTTCAGTACATTTGATCGAGATGGAGACGGTAAGATTGGGTACCAAGAAAAAACCACGGAAGAGAGTGTGGAAGTTACTGATCTCGCTTACTCTGTTCTGCGTCTCCTTTCTTTAGTCGGTGTCCGACGCGATCGAGAACTTGTTTCCAAAGAAGAACGCGTACCCGAGTGGGCCCCGGTTAAGCCGAGCGTGTTATCTGGGGTGTTGGGGCTCGTGGGCGACAAATGGTCTCCGAGTGGAAATAAAAACGGTTCCATTGAATCGGATGAACTCGCCACGGGGCTCATGTTCCAAAATGGGATCTACCAAGCAGGTAACAATATTTCATTTACTGCAGAGGACCATTATCCCGAGGAAAGTGGAAAAGAATCGAAAGGTTCCTTCGCTCGCTATTCACAAGCGAGGTTCGAGCGTTCGGAGTTCCTGAAGCACCTGGAAAAGGATTTCACTTATTCGCTCCCTTGGATGCAAATGAATTTGGAGCTGATGGTACCAAGCGCTCTGGGTAAGTTTGTCGATGGGATCACTGAAAAGAGTGCATCAAAACCTTTACGAGTTGTTAAAAACTTTGAAGGTGTCAGTCTCTTGAATGAGCCTGTATCCCGGTCGTCAGGCCTTCCGATGGCTGCCGTCTTGTATTCTATCGAAAAGTTGGTTTTGGCCTGCGATGCGAATCCTATTGATGCTGAGTTAGATTGGGCGGAAATGGACTGCGCGCTTCCCCTGGCAGTAGAAGCAGCGCTACAAGTAATTTCCAGCAGCCTTGTGGCGATCGATCCAGGAATCTACGATGCGGCAAGACTGGTGCTTGCTTTGGTTGGAAAGCCTGGTCCTGGGTTGAGCGTTCTGAAAGTTGCGGCATCGCTTGGGAGTTACCATCAAGGAGTCAAAGAAATCCCTGACATTTTATCGGACTGGGTGAAGAACGACTTAAAGCTAAGTGAATCGGAACTCGGTCGCTTTCTTGCCGATACCGAGGGACAGATAGGACGAGAGAACCTTGACTGGCTGGCCGAAGCCTCAGTTGCATTTCGTCACTGCGATCGAAATCGGGATGGGTTTTTTGTTGGCGCTGAACTGGATTGCGCAGCCGATGCTACCATTGCGCGCTGGCTCAGCATCCTCGTTCCTCCTGCGGTCGCAAAACTTATCGTGTTGCGCATTGCCAGTGAAGAAGAAACAAGGTTAGTGCGATTCCTCATCAAGACAACGGCCGCTAAAGATGCGTGGGCATCCAAAACCGCCTTTGCAGTGCCCCCTCCGCTTCGAACTTCGGCCCCAAAACTCCTTAGCTTGCTTGGCGAAATTCTCGACCGTGGTAAACCTTCCCCCTAGGGGCTGGTGCCATAAGAAGTTAGCCCGCGGCGCCAGGCGGGCCTAAACAAATCCGTCCGGCATTCTATATCTTTCGCGAGATACCACATTTTTGTGGGGCACCGGATTGGGGTTAGAACTTCACAATTCCTTTTTCACCAGCGACTTATTCGGCCGGATTGTAGATGGGCACCCCTTCCCTTATCGGCCCCTTTCACCATGGGTTCTGGCAGAGGGCGGCCGGATGAGTGGCCTGTTTAATTCTACAAGGCTTTTTTTCTTCAGTTCATCACAAACCTTGTTCTGGGCTGCTAGCTGGACCGCCGCCCGATCGGCCCCTTCTGCCTTTGTCCCATCCGGCAACGGGAACTCCAAGCGGAACTCAAAAGGCAAAACCCTGGCCTTCTCAAAACTCTCGCGCAGCGCCTTATCCGCTCGGTCGGTCAATAGACGCAACGCCAATTCCTTGAGTAGTTCCGGTTGAAAGGAGCCGCTGCCGCTTGAGGCATAGTCGGAATGCTCTCGATCGAGGGCGAACGGAAGAGCCCCGATCCCTGCCTTTTTAAGAATAAAGCTCAAACGCGCCAAAGGCTCAAAAATCATGCGGGCGGGGTTCTCCAGATTGCTATTCATTTTTTCCCACTCGAAAGCCGAACGGAATTCACCACCCTTAGCTAGTTTTTTTACTCGAGGGTTTGTAATCTCACCGCTTCCGAACCAACAGAGTAACGCACCCTGATGTCGCTGTAAGGTTGCATCGATTTGCTGAAGGTTCCTTTCTGAAAACTCTTTCCACTCCTGCTCGAATTCGGCAGACACCGCTTTCTTTTCACCCGCTTCTCTCGCCTTGTCCCTCTCGTTTTCCCCGTCTGCTTCTCTTACTAAAAACTCTTCGAGAGCGACCAGTCCCTTATTTGGGTCAGCATAGCAGGCGAGTGCAGCAAGAGCCGCATACCTATAAGCTGTCCCTCGTACGGCATCGGCTATCTCCGAACCCAGAACTTGCGCATATTGATGGTAAAGCATCGCTGTAAAGGCGGTATTGGGGACATTGCCCAGAGTGTTGTTTACCGAACCCCCTTCAGCATAAACTCCTTCAAACGCGGTGGGCTCCAAGGGAGCCATGCTCCCCTGATGTAAACTCGCGTAGCGTCCAGGCTTGTTTTGCCGGGCAAAAAACGCGGCGCTTGCGGCCGCTTCCGGCGTCTGCTTATTCCCGAACGCTTCTGAAACTTTATCGTCCTCCGAGCCCACCATACCGGGCCAAAGAAAATACCCGTCGACGATGGGTTTAGGGGAATTGCCGTGGCACGCTGTACAACTTGGAGGGTTCCGCTCAACGAGGGGGTTGCCCTTTGGGCCATACTTTATGGGAAAAGTGGTTTCGTAAAAGTCCCAATGTGGTTTAGGCGTCTTTTGGAACTCAATAAATTGCAGAGTCTTATAACTCTCGGAGTGATGGGGGTTGCCTCGGTAACTCAGAATCACTTTCGAGTCCGCTCCGAAAGCAACGATGCGAGGGAAATCGACAGAGACCGGCGATTTCTCCTTGTTCTCACAGTCCGAAGGAAATTCGGCTCGGCTATGGTAAATGCGTGCGTAGTTCTTGTGGTAAGCCTCAGGAAGTTTGGCCACAAAGTCATCAATCGATTGAACTGGAGCACTGCTCGTGCCGAGAAGGCCGAAGATGGCGTCTTTATCTAAAGCGAAGCCACTTTTAACGTGACAGAACAAAGCAAAAAGCAGGACCAGAATCCGATTCATCCCCCCAGTCTACCAGCTTTGTAGTTTTGAACAAACCGCTCTTACCTGCCCAGCCTCTTGTTTTTGAGACTTTATCCGGCTGGCAAAGGTGCTGATGCCATAAGAAGTTGGTGAGGCTGAAGGCGGGTCTAAACAAATCCGACCGGCCACGGGTATCTTGCGCGAGATACTCTATTTTTCTTGGCCCCGGATAGGCGCCAGAACTCCAAGCTTTGTTTCGCACCCGCGACCTATTCGGCCGGATTGTAGATGGGTGATTATTCGTAAAATGCCGCGGTGGATCGTTTCAGAGAATTTCGGTTCTGATAAATCCGGGGAATGTATTTAAACACATCAGAATGGCACCTTATTCGAAGGCACTTAAACATCCCGAAACCTAGAGCAGACAG
>JANPJT010000321.1:0-4248 GCA_031425635.1 Pseudomonadota bacterium | reverse complement strand
CTCCAAACTAGCTACACCGGTTTCCTACACCTCGCTTGCTGCCTACTGTTGATGGAAAGGTTTTACTAATGGCCACATGGGCACCTGCAGCGCTTCCCCTCAAGGAATTCGCAGAGATACTTCAAGCCGTCGCTCAAAGCGCAAACCCACTGGAGCTGTCCAAGTTTCTCGAGGGGATTGGCGAACAAGCGTGATAACGCGCTAAGCCTTTCGACCCAACAATAAAAACTGTAGAGCTAGATCCGTCATTTAATGAGCCAAGTAGAAATCACGCGGCTCCTATGGGAGAAAATCGTTATGAACAAGCTGACACTGCTCGCCCTCACCGGCTTTTGCGCCTTAGCTTCGGCAAGCACGACTAACATCGATAACGACTACAGCTGCGAAGGCACTGTAAACGGAGTGAATTTGACGGTAGTTCTGAAAAGAGAAACCCGATCGACACCAACGTTTCCGTCCCGAACCCACGAGGGAGTAGCGGTGACTTGGAAAGCCACTTGGAGCCCCGCGGCTCGACTTCGGTTCGTGGATGGAAAGATTGTGATCCTCCAGGTTGAAACCGCGCGCTTCGAAGAAGTAGAGACCCACGCAAGTCCTTCGATTAAGAGCGTTGGGTCAGGGACAAATGTGTTTGAATTGGGAACCATTTCTACGTCCCATACCAAAAGCAAATCGCCGCTTTATTTCGAAGAAGATCTCAACAGGGATGCATTTAGCCTCGTGTTCTTTGATGAAAAGAGCAGCCCTGTGGTTCTCAGCAAGTGCTCCGTGCTTCGGTAAGGGTTCCTCGAAAAACTCGGAATTGGAGAGTCCCCGCGCCTGCTGAACCGGGCAAACCAGACAGTTGGCGGCGGGGACTAGCACAGGTGCCCATCCACTTTCCGGCCGAAAAGGCCGGCAGTACGCACCCGGCACCATTCCGGCCGTAGAGCAGGCTATTCCACCATCTCGGCCAGCACTCTGGTGTGCTTGCCGCCAATCTCCACGCCCAAAACTTTCACTTTGGAGTTACGAGCAAATAGCCACTCGTAGTTTCGGCGTAAACCTAAAGCAGATTGAAGGTTCAATCCTTTAAACCCGGAGGGCACTTTAGTAGTTATTAATACTCCCTTGGCAAACCCTTCCGCTAGCAAGAGATCTGGGGACGTACTAAAGAACTGGGGGAAGACCAAGATCTCCCCTTCCTCGTACATTGTACCGTTGACCGGGCGCGGGACGTTGACGCCTTGGCCTCGGAAAACGGTGATTTCTTTTGAGAAGGGTGTTTGGGAGTCAATCGCTTCATCAATTTCACGAGCCATTGATTCAAATTTCGGGCTCGGGATTACTTGGTGGGCGCGTTCGAGAATGAAGTCCTGAACCGCTATTTTATCTGTTTTTTCTATCAAGAGCGCATTCAAGTAAACGCCGTGAAAAAAGTAGCCCATGACCGCCTCGCGTCCGCTTTCGGTGAGTAACGGGGAAACGCAAAGATCTACCCGATCGATCTTACGAGCGGCTTGCGCAGACTGAACAACGAGGAAAGAAACGATGAATAAGCGCCACATACGGGTTCTCCTTCCAGGTGCGCACAGGGCGCCTCGAGCCGAGTTCTTATGTATGTGGAATGGGTGTCGATGTCCACAGAGAGAACGACGACCGCTACCTTTCAAGCTTCGAAGGAGACTGACACGACCTCCCAGTAGGTAGCCAACCGCTTGAGCAGCGTAAGCCTACTATTTCAACGTCGCCAGAAACTTCCCCGCTTCTTCAATCTGGGCTTCACTAAAAACCGCAATTCCATCGTCTTTAAGGAGCACTGCTGTGATGCCCATCTGTTCTATTTTCGCTCCCGAGAAACTTCCATCGTATATTTTGAGACTGCCGCAAGAGGGGCTTTCGTCTTTTAATATGGCCACGCGAATTCCATGCCTTCGCGCCACTTGAAGCGCCATCTCGGCGCCTAGTCGGTAGGCTTGGGTAATATCTTTGCCGTTGTCTTCTACAATCCGTGCAGCACCCTTGAGTACGCTCTTACCTCCCCCAGCACCGACAATCTCTGCAGGCGGACGAGGAGTCGACAAGCCTGCAGCAACTTCAGGGCAAAAAGAGACTAGACGTCCCTCCGACTGCCATTGAGATAGAAGAGGGTGTCGAACCAACGCATCTCCGCCGTGGTATTTAACCTTTTCCCCTAGTAGGCATGCGCTAATTAAAATCTTCTGCACAATTAAATCGTTCTATCGAATATTGTAACTTTTTCATAGACGCTAAGGTGCCCATCCACTTTCCGGCCGAAAAGTAAGGCAGTGGGTACCCGCGACTTATTCGGCCGGAAAGTAGATGGGTACCTTTTTTCTTTCCCTGCTCAGCGCATTTCTTATGGTAGCAGGATCTGAGCCGCGCCCTATTATTTGCCACGTCGAGCAGCATCAATGACTGCCACTTCGATCTTTTTCATTTTCATCATGGCCTCAAAGGCTCGCTTGGCTTCTTCCCCACCTTTAGCCATTGCTTCTGTCAAAGTACTTGGTGTGATCTGCCAAGAAAGACCCCAGCGATCCTTGCACCAACCGCACATGCTCTCTTGTCCGCCATTTTTCACAATGGCATTCCAATACTTGTCCGTCTCTTCTTGGTTGGCGGTTGCAACTTGAAAAGAAAACGCCTCACTGTGCTTGAAGTACGAGCCACCATTGACTCCGATGCACTGAATGCCCAAGACGGTGAATTCAACCGTGAGCACATCACCCGCTTTTCCAGATGGATAGTCGCTCGGAGCACGATGAATAATACCTACCGAACTATTCGGAAAGATTTCTGCGTAAAATCGAGCGGCTTGTTCTGCTTCTTTGTCGAACATTAAGCAAACAGTATTGTTTTGTATTTTCATTTCATCGCCCTACTTATTAGATTCCGTGAGTAATTTTAACTTTTTCAAACCCTTCTCGAATTCTCCGCCAATCATTTTGTCACAACTCACAAAAATCCCGATGAGTCTGAAAAAATAGTTGCTGTGACCACTCACACTCCATTTCACAAGTGTGCCCCCAGGTTTTGGTGTTAAAGACACTTCAGCCATTTGAGACATTGCAAATGGTTCGGTGTATGTCAGTTTAGTTTTGACAACTTGATTTGTAATGCTTTCGACAACTTCAGCTGTGCCGACGCCCATTTGTTTTCCCTTCCAACTCGAAAAGGCACCAACTCCTGCATCTGGGCCTGAATACTTCATTTCAACCGTGGGGTCGCTTTCTGACCAGGGCATCCACTCGTAGGATTTCTTAGAATTGTTGATATACGGAAATAAAGTTTCCGGTGTGGCAGAAATTTCTATTTCGCGACTAACATTCATTTCTGGTGATTGGAAGGCCGCAGCAATTAAAATTGCTGCGACGATAAATCCTAAACCTAAAAGTATTTTTTTAATCATTTGTTCTCCCCGATAGGGTGTACATTTAATACAACTGTTTTGAATCCGCCGTAGGTCAGCCTTTTGCCGTCAAATATTTTCTTACAGTTAGTCATAATAGCACAGGTTCCCATCCACTTTCCGGCCGAAAAGTAAGGCGGTGCGTACCCGCGACTAATACGGCCGGAACGTGGATGGGCACCGCGCCATCAATGTTTCGGAAAGAGTTTTTTGACCGTAAATCTGGTTTGGTTTCTAACGTTCTCTGGAAGTTGTAGCTTCCAATCAATAATGAGCTGGCTGGTAAACGACTCCGGTATCACCAGATCGTCGGCGTTGAACAGACCCCCCAGGTGTATGTTGTCCCCCACGTTTCCTAATTGAAGCCCGCTAGCATTTTCCAACCTCGTCAGAAGAAGGCTTCCCCCGACATCCGTAAACCGAAGCCCTTTTGCGGAAGTAAGCTGTGTTAGCGACAGATTTCCTCCAATTCGTTCGGGAAGAACCAAACCATCTGGCTTCTCTAAGCTGTCTAGGCTGAGGCTCCCGCCTATATACTTTGGAAGTTTGCGTCCTTGAGCCGAGGAAAAGCCGAACAGAACGTTCCCTCGGACATATGCAGGAAACGTTGAGTTGGAAGTAGGGTCCAAATCACGCAGTATCAAATCCCCCCAATGATAAACCACCCCTTCGCGTAGGGCTTCCTCTTGAGTGAATGAAATTTGGTCCGGTTTAATTCCCAATGCAACGGCCAGATCTTGTCGTGCGTTGGGTCGCTGCCCGATGATCTCTTCAATTCTTGGATCTTTTCGAAAGCCAAAGCCATGGATGCCGTGGTCGATTTCATACAAAAATCG
>JANPJT010000320.1:0-10768 GCA_031425635.1 Pseudomonadota bacterium | reverse complement strand
ATCCTTTTGTTTCAACAGCTCAGTGAATGCCCTTTGAAAGGAGCCATCTTCACTCCATTTTCGATAGCGTTCGAAACAACTGACATAACCCGGGTAATGCGGAGGAATATCTTGCCATCGCAAGCCTTTTACCAAAACGTGGATGATTCCTTCTAATGCCAGTCTATCATTCGCCCTGGGCCGCCCACGCCTATCTGCTCTGGGTTTCGGGATGTTTAAGTGCCTTCGAATAAGGTGCCATTCTGATGTGTTTAAATACATTCCCCGGATTTATCAGAACCGAAATTCTCTGAAACGATCCACCGCGGCATTTTACGAATAATCACATGGGCACTTTTTTTCGTTTTTCGCCGTCTACGCAGCTTTTTTCGCAGCTTTTTCCAAAAGTTCGTGAATCAATGTCTGATAGGGCTTGTCTTGCTCTAACGCAAGTTTGCGCAGCACGGCCAGTAGCTTTGGATCGATCCGAATGGCAATCAGCTGCTTAGCCCTCCCAGTCGCGGGACGGCCCACGCGCTTTGCGTGCTTCAGCTCTTCATCCGTGGATTCAGGAATATCCGAAAAGTCGATCTGACTATCCGATATAGGCTTTACGTTCTTTGCGGCTCGCTTGGCGCGCGCTGATAAGGCGGATCGTTTCTTTGCCATCTTTATTTCTCCTCGTCGTATAAACGACCAATAAGACTTTCCCCTCAACGGATACTCCAAGACGTTTAAACCGAGTCTCGGATTGGGAGTGCGTCAAATCCTCCCAGTCTAGAGCGTCAGGATCTCCGAAAACTGTCGTTGCTTCCTCAAACGAAAGCCCATGCTTCTCGCAGTTGCCAATCGCTCTCTGAGCATCCCAAGAAAACATATTATCGTATATACACTAATTAGATAGCCTTGGGAACCTTTTCTTCCGGTATGCAAGCGACTGCTTCTCAGGCAAAAGTTGTCGTGCGGGTTCATTAAAAATAAACTCGCAGCCTCGCCGGCTCTTTCATTACATCGCGCGCGATATGTTCTGCATCGGAATAGGGTGACCGGCTAATTTACCCCCGACTTGGCCAGGGACACTTCCTTACTGGGCTCGTTGCACCCGGCACTTTTTCGGCCGTTTAGTGGATGGGCTCGTTTTTCTTGCAGGCGCAGCGGTTCTGTCACCCTGTGCGTTGGGAGAACAGCTTCTAATCCCGCCCCTTAGAATAAGGATCCCGCGGCTTCACCCAACCTGGCTTCGGCCGGGTTTTCCCACCGCGGAAAAGCACTCGAATAGATTGCCCTTTAAAGCCCAGCTTTTTCTTCAGCTGTTTTTCCATGTAAACACGGTAGCTCGCTGGAATGCTCCCGGGGCGGTTCATGAAAAAGACGAACGTGGGGGGATCCACTCGCACTTGGCTTGCGTAAAGAATATTAAAATTCTGGCGCCCTGCCGTCGGAGGGGGGTTAGTGGAAATAATTTTTTCTACGACTTCGTTGAGCCGCGACGTTTTCACGCGCTTTTGCGCTTGCTTGTAAAGCCTGAGCCCCAGCGGAAGGATTTCGCGCGTGTTAAACCCTTTGAGCCCGCTGATGGGGAGCAAGTGGAACTGCGACAAGTACGCTTTGAAGTCGGTCCCATCGACGAAGTTTTTTCTTTCGGTGCTGCCAAGCACATCCCAAAAATTAAGGAGAACCGCCGTAGGGCGCCCTTCTTTCACAATCAGGTTGAGGAGCCTGACGTCTTGGTCGGTAACGCCTTCCGCGGATCCGATCAGCAAGAACACCATATCCGCTTCGCGCATCGCACGAGTAGAAGCCTGCACGGAATAAATTTCGATAGAACCTTTTTCGCTCCGAGGCCTTCGCATCCCTGCCGTATCTAAAAGGCGCACGCGCCCTTGCGGCGTTTCTAGATCGTAACCCACCGTATCTCGGGTTGTGAGCGGGATGGGGCTGACCCGCGACACGCTTTTGCCGCAAAGCAAATTCATGAGCGTGGACTTGCCCGTATTAGGCCTGCCAATGAGGGCAATCGAAAGCGGCGCTTCCCCTTCGGTCACGGCTGTTTTACGAGAGCTTCCTTCTTCTTCCTCGTCTCCCTCTGCCGATTTACTGATATCGATCAGGGGAGCTTTGCCGTCCGCCACCGCCAACTCGATCCATGTTTTCAAAGCAGGGAGGTTGAACCGGTGTGCTGCGGATACGCTCAAGGTATCTTCAACGCCCAGCTCCGCAAAGTCGGTTTCAGAGAAAGATTCTTTTGCTTCAATCTTGTTCACGCACAAAAGGGTCTTCTTGTGTGCTGCTTTCACGCGCTGCGCAATCCAACGATCAAACGGGGTCGGCCCCGAGATACCGTCGACTACAAAAATGAAAACATCCGCCCGGGCGATGAGCCTTTGCAAAACGGGCGCGTCTTCTTCGGACAAGATCCCCTGGCTATCCACCAAGAGAAACGGGTGCCCTTTCCACACTTGGCGTTCGGTCACATCGTCCAGCGTCGTCCCGGGCTCGTCCCACACAATAGCGCGGCGAAACCCCAGAAGGGCATTGAGGAGGCTCGACTTACCGACATTGGGCCGGCCAATAATAACGACGTTCGGTTCCATTATTCCAACTCCAAGTACCGGTTTAAATGCCTACCGTCTTCTCGCCAGCCCGCTTGGACTTTCACCAGGAGCTTTAAGCAAATTTGGCCGCCCAAGTACGCTTCAATTTCCTTGCGCGCTGCGATCCCAATCCGCTTCAGCATTTCGCCCTGCTTGCCAATCAAGATGCCTTTGCGAGATTCCGAGTCCACATGCAGGATTGCCGTGTAGGTGGGGACTTTAGGAGCCGGCGCTTCTTCTACTTGCCAGTTCTCAATTTCCACCCAAACGGTGTACGGAATTTCTTCCCGAGTGGCCCGATAAATTTTTTCTCGAATGAATTCGGCTAAAAGAAAGTCTTTGGGGCGATCCGTGATTTCTCCGGCCGGGTACCACGCTTGCCCTTCCGGGAGCTTTGGCTTCAAACGCGAAGCAATGCGCTCCACCCCGTCGCCTTTCATTGCCGAAATGGGGATGATTTCTGAAAAGAGTTTTAAAGAATCGATTTCGGCGAGCAAAGGGAGCAAAGAAGCTTTCGGGATTTTATCGATCTTATTGAGTAAACAATGCGAATTCTCGATAGGCTTTTGATCAATCCGGTTTCTTAAATGCTCAATTTGCTGGAGCAAGCGAGGGTTCGAGGCATCAAACACCCAAAGCAAAAGGTCGCAGTCTTTCACGTTTCGGTCGGCTACACGGTTCAAAAGCCTCGCCACCGACTCCTTATTCCGCTGAAACCCCGGCGTATCCACATAAATCACTTGCGTGTCGGCAGTGGTCTCAATCCCTTTGATATTGTGGTACGTCGTTTGTGCGCGCGGCGACACGATGCTGAGCTTTTTGCCCATCAGCGCATTCATCAGGGTAGACTTACCCGAATTGGTTGGCCCCACGATCCCCACAAACCCGCTTTTAAACTGGTGTTCCATTTTCTACTGCTTTCTGTTTGATCAACTCTAATGCCATCAGAGCCGCCCGCTGCTCTGCTTCTTTTTTACTTTTCCCATCGCCTGTTCCCAAGGCCTTACCGTCGACTACAATCTCCACTCGAAACGTCTTTTCATGTTCCGGTCCCCACGCCTCTTTCAATCGGTAGAGGGGTGTGGATTTATACAAAGACTGCGTCACTTCCTGTAAATACGTCTTGTTGTCCAAGAGCGGCGCGGGATCGTCCGGGTGCAAAGTGATTTGCTGAAGCGCCGAATGGAAAATACGACTCAAAATTGTTTGGACTGGCTCTAGCCCAGAATCCAAATACACGCCGCCGATCAAAGCTTCCAAAGTGGCCGCGAGAATGGAACGCTTTTCCGCGCCCCCCGTGCGTTTTTCACCTTGCCCTAAGAGCACGAGCGACCCAACCCCTAGCTCTCCCGCGAGGAGAGCCAGAAACCTGCGGCTCACCAGGTAGCTCCGCCAACGCGAAAGTTTCCCCTCCGACGCCTCCGGAAACCGCTGCATCAGGAGCTCCGCCACGACGAGGCCAATCACGGCGTCGCCCAGGAATTCAAGGCGTTCATTGTCGCACACCGGCTCACAGTCGGGATTCAGCTTTCGATCTTCATTGGAAAACGAGGAATGCGTTACGGCCCGCAGAACAATCGACGCGTCCTTAAATTGATAGTTTAAGAGCTTTTGCGCCTTTTCCAGGACTTCTGGCAGAAATGAGAAACGATCGACTGTCAAAACACACCTTCAACCGCTGGCGGAACGCGCGACAGCACGCTCAAACAGAGGTCCCTCTGGAGGAAGCGATTACCACACCGCGCCAAACGCCACAAGCCTCAAGGGCAAAACAGGCGCGAAACCGAGGGGTTACCGCAGCTCGATTGACAAGGCCAAGAAGCCGGAGCTAGCGTACGGGGCTTGGAGCTTTTTCCCACTTCTTGGATCGACCGAATCATCGGAATGGATAGCGAAACTCACAAGAGTAACGCTGAGGTGGTCCGTTTTTTGGCGCCGCTGCTAGTGGAAAGCGGCCTTACAGTCCAAGAGCAGAAAGTGATCGAAAACGGCGAGACTTTCATCAACTTGATTGCCTTCAATCAGGCCCCCAACCACCCTGACCTCCTTCTTTTTAACACGCACTTAGACACGGTCTCGGCAGGGAACCCTGCCCTTTGGACCAAAACCGGGGGCCAACCCCTCAAAGCCACTCGCGTCGGAGACAAAGTTTACGGGCTGGGTTCTGCGGACGTGAAAATCGATTTTCTCTGCAAGCTTTGGGCGGTGCGACAGGCCGGCAAGCTGGACAGGCCGATTGCGCTGGTGGGGACCTACGGAGAGGAGCGTGGCCTGGTCGGAGTGCAAAAGCTCTTTTCCGAGCACCGAGTCACCCCAAAGTACGCCATGGTCGGAGAGCCTTCGGACCTCGAGTTGATTTACGCCCACAAAGGCCACGTGACAGCCACTTTGGAAATCCCTTTGGAGGCAGGAACGCCGAGCGAGTCGAAAGCCTGGTTGGGCAAGGCCGCCCATAGCTCTACCCCAGGGTTAGGGGTCAACGCCCTTTCCAAGCTCTTTCGCGAGCTCAAAGCCAAAAAGAAAGCGCTGCACTCGGTTGAAGCCGGGACCAATGCCAACCGAGTACCAGAGTCTGCCGAGGGGTCGCTCGGGGTGAAAGCGGGAAAGCCCACCGGGGAGCTCCTGAGGTTTGTCAGTGCCGTGGAAGCGCTCGTGGAACGGCTTGGGAAAGTAAGAGACCGACGGTTTTCGCCTAGCCAGTGCACTTTGAGCTGGAACCTTGCGCGAATGCATGGCCAAAACCTTCGCCTCACGTTCGATATCCGGACGCTACCGGAAGTAGACGCTTCCAAAGTCAAAGCAAGCCTCGTGAAGCTCACGCCTCAATCAGCGAAATGGGTCGATATCAGCGTGGACTTTCCGTTGGCAGGGACAAAGGATACTCAGCTTATTAAAGCTGCGTCTAAAGCGCTTTCGCTTTGCGGGGTAAAACCAAAATTACGGACCAAAGCCTCGTCGACAGAAGCCGCTATCTACCACCACTTTGGCAGCGAAGCGATTGTGTTTGGGCCCGGCGTTTCAATCAACAATGTGCACAAACCGAACGAACACTGCCTGTTCAGCCAAATAAAAATCGCCACTCGCTTTTACCGAGAGCTTATGACCCTGCCTTGGGGAAGGGCGTAAAAGTGGACCCACAGTTTCTCATTCGAAGCGCCAGAGAAGACGACTTAGAAGGGCTCTTCGAGCTTAGCCAGCAGGTTTATTTCATCAACCTCCCGGAAGACCGGGAAGTCATCCGGAAGAAAATCGAGCTATCGATCGCGTCGTTTAATGGCGATATCGAAGACAGGCACAAGCGAGAGTACATTTTCGTTTTAGAAAGCCTGGAAGATCACAAGCTCATCGGTAGCTCCATGATCATTGCCCGGCATGGAAGCCTTCAAGAACCCCACATGTACTTGGAGCTTCGGGAAATCAAAAAATACAGCGAAACGATCCACAGCGGGATAATCCACAATGTGCTGCGGCTTCGGTTCGACGAAGATGGCCCGACGGAAATCGGGGGGCTAGTGCTGAGCCCGAGTTACCGAAACAACGAGGTGAGGCTCGGCAGACAGCTTTCGTACTCCCGTTTTTTGTTTATCAAAATGAAAAGGCGTCTTTTCAAAGATCGCATTCTTTCTGAGCTCATGCCCCCGCTCAGCGATAGCGGAGAAAGCGTTTTGTGGGAAGCCTTGGGCCGAAAATTCACGAACCTTTCCTACCAAGAAGCAGACAAGCTTTCGAGAAAGAATAAAGAGTTTGTCACCAGCCTTTTTCCAAAGGGCGACATCTACACTTGCCTGCTCTCGGGAGAAGCCCGAGACGCCATCGGTAAAGTAGGCACCGCGACAGAGCCTGTGAAATACATGCTCGAAAAAATCGGCTTTAAGTGGAAACAGCACATCGACCCGTTTGACGGCGGACCCCACTACTATGCCGAAACGGATAAGGTCTCGATTGTTCGAGACACCGGAAAATTTAAAGTTGCTAGGGAGCCTCTGAAACGGAAATCGAAGGAGGTTCGGCTTTGTGGCTATTTTCTTAAGTCGGAATTCTTCTGTGTTCAAACCCAGGTAGAATTTGCCAGAGGATCCATCTACCTTTCGAAAGCAGCACAAGAAGCGCTGCGCGTTACTCCAGGAGACATGGTTTACGCAATGCCAGTTTCTTAGTACTCTAGAGAGTAGATGAACACACTTGCTCGCCAGTCCCTTGGAAACTACTTACATGGTTCGTTTATCCGCGTTCGTGCATCGAACGGGGAAGTAGAAAGCCGAAACCCAGGGGACTTAGACTGCGCCCCTGTGAAATGCGCTTTTAATTTTGAACATGTTCAAGAAGCGGTGCTCTCGGCCAGCCGAGGCGCTGCCGCGTGGCGCAAAATGGCGCTTTCGGACAGGCTGACCGCCTTGGCAAAGTACCGCTCAAGCTTGGAAAAGCGGCGAGACTCGCTGGCTGAGCTCATTAGTTTTGAGACGGGCAAACCGCTGTGGGAGGCCCGTGAGGAAGTTACCGAGACGCTTTCTATTTTGCAATTTTACTTGGAAGCAGCCCGTAAAAGTCCGACGGAAGGCACTTTAGTAGAGCACGGCTCCAACATCGCTTACCACCCTCGAGGCGTGGTCGCAGTGGTTGCTCCGGGGATCTCTCCCCTTTCGGATTCGCACCTGCATTTCTTTCCGGCGCTTGTGTATGGGAATACGGTGGCGATGAAGGCTTCACGGCACGCTCCGCTCGTAGGCCAAACCATCGCCGAGTGCGTCCATGAAGCAGAGCTTCCCGCGGGGGTTTTTAACCTTATCCAGGGGGATGCCGAAGTCGCACGAAGGCTCGTGTCGCACCCCGAAGTGCAAGTCGTGTTTTTCACGGGCTCCTATGAAACGGGTTTGAAAGTCCGTAAACAAATTGTTTCGGACTACTGGAAGACAGCGGTCCTCGACATGGTGGGGAAAAATGGGATTTTAGTTTGGAACGACGCGAACTACTCCCAAGCGCTCCATGACGCCGTGTACTCCGCTTTTTTGACTTCGGGGCAGCGAAGAACCACCGCAAGCCGAATCCTTGTCCACCACGAATGGGTGGAACGCTTCCAAAACGATTTTCACCAGCTCGCTAAAAAAGTGACGATTGGCTATGGCTTAAATAAGGACGCGCCCTTCTTGGGCCCCTTACTAAACGACGAGGCGGTCGAAAACTACATTCGGTACCAGGCGATTGCAGTGCGTGAAAACTGCGAAGAGATCATGCGGGGCAAATCCCTCGAAAGAAGCCCCAAAGGGCACTACGTCTCTCCGAGCATCCACCGAGTCACTAAACTCGATCCCAAAAGCACGTACCAAAAGAGCGAGATTTTTGGCCCCAACGTCGCCATTTATTCGGTTGGCGGCATCGAAGAAGCGATTGAAGTATTCAACTTGTCCCAGCACGGGCTGGTAGCCAGCGTTTACTCCGCTTCGAAAGAGCCCTTACTTCGGGTGGCAGAAAACGTTCAGGTGGGCACCTTGCACTGGAACCGCAACACGCATACGCAGACTTACCACTTGCCTCGGGGAGGCTTGAAGAAAAGCGGCAACTCTCGCACGATGGGAAGCCTTGCGTGGCAGCAGTGCACTTACCCCGTGGTTTCGACAGAGGGCGATGGCATTTGGGACCCTGCCAGCCTGCCCAAAGAACTCCCCAAAGGAGAATTCCATTAAAGGCACTACGGTTGAAAAAAGCGGCGGGTCGACCAGCGGCATTCTCTTGCTCCGCCACGATAAAGCAGGCGACGGCATTAAGTCCCTTGCCCCTCTGCGCGCACTTCGGAAGCTCCTCCCGAATGTGCCGCTGTACGTGCTGACATCGCACCACAACGCTTCCCTTTTTGAAGTCGAAGAAGGCATTCAGTCGATCCGCCTGCCGTCCCACTGGGTACTCCTCGCCGATAGCGTGCTTTTATCTTGCCTCGCGCAACAAGGGCTCCCTTCCCATTTTGCTTCGGTAGTGAGCTTGCTTTGCGATCCTTCGGAAGAAACGGAACGACTTTTGAAACTTTTTAGCGCGGAAAAGAAATTCGCTCGCCACACGCGCGATGGAAGCGTGATCCCCTTGCCGCTACCGGGCAGTAGCCCCAAGGGCCGGGATGAAAGCACGAATATTGCGCTCCTCCTCGGCGCAGCCTTTGGCCTGGATATTGTCAGCGAAACCAAGAACACCAGCCGCGCGCCTTTGCTCCTGCCCAGCGATCGGTTTGAAGCGCAAACGCTGATGGGCGAAAAGAAGGGCAAATGGGTCGGTTTCTGCCCTTTTGCGGGCTTGAAAAACCGCTCGCACCCCCTGGAGCGCTGGGAGGCTTTTCTACCGCAGGCGACGAGAGCTCCCGGCATCGCCAAATTTTTTCTTTTTGGCGCTCCTTCGGATTGCCGCGCGCTCGAGCGCTTGCGCGACAGGTGCTACGATCCCAACAAAGTGCAGATTTGTTTCGCTTCAGAGTTTCGAACGTTGGGCGCCTATTTCTTGCGGCTCGATGCAGTAGTAGCCGTCGACTCAGGACCACTCCATTACGCCCATGCGCTGAACATCCCATCGCTGGGCATTTTAAGCGGAGGCGATGCAAAAAGGTGGTTCCACCAGCTTGGCCCGAGCGATCGGTTATTGCGGCGAGGGTTCTTTAGCCGCTTCCCGTCTGCGACGGAAATGCTGTGGGCCTTTCGGAACTGGCGCCCTTTCCGGAATGAAGCCGTTAGTTAAGACTTAGCTTTGCCTAAGCAAGGATTCGTCTACCCGTACTCCCTGTCTGAGCTTAGTTTTCCCCTCATGAAATTGAGCTTTTTTTTAGCGGCGTCTTTTCTTCTATTTTCTTCAATAGGACACAGCGTAGGCATTGATAAATCCCTCAAGCTCTCGGCCTCCGATGTCAGTTTACTTTTGCCTTTGCCGGATCTGGAGAAAAAGCGCCCTGACTTTCGCATCCCTTTCGAGGAAGTTGGCCCTCAAGGCGTTGTCTTTAGCAAAGACAACTTCAAAAAACTCCCGCTCGTCAGCTCGGTGTTCCCCGATCTCGACGAAGCTTACAAAAATAGCTTTATCACCGGCGTCCGCATCGATACCCCCAACAACCTGGTGCGGCTCATCGGCCAAACGCTGCACGTCGTCGGCGGAGAAACCCGCTCGTTTGATTTTGGTTTGCACTTGATTTACCTAGCCCCGACCACTGAGTCGATGGTGGCAGAGCTCCAGGCGATTAAGAAAGAAGCACTGGCTTTGGGTGTTTCGACAGACGGAGTCGCCCTTGGTGTCCACCCCTTGTTTAGAGGGGAGTACTGGAAAGACGCTCAAAAACGCGGCCTCGCCGAGAAAGTGCGGGGTTTTGTTCTGCGGTTGGCCGGGCAAAAATCTCAAGTGGCCGCTTCGATTATGGTCACCCACGAAGATTCGGAACCCATCCGCTGGGAATGGGCTCGCGTGGCGTTCGATCCCGCATCGAAAAACGTGCTTGTCGCGGGGGACCCCGGGTTTGATGCTGCAAACAAAGCGACGTTCATCACCAACGTGGAGGGAGTGCACGCTACTCACGTGTTTGAAGTCCCGTCAGGAGAGCGCGACGGCAAGATCATCGGCCGTTCGAAAGAAGTGCCCGAGCTCGAAAAACTTCTCCTCCCCAAGATCCCTTCGCCCCAAGAGGAGCCCTTGGCCTACGACGCAGCTTACCGGATCGAAAACCCGAAGCTTCTAGCGATTCCCCAAGCCGACTGCGTCAGCTGCCATGTTTCGACTTCGTATCGCCTGTCGGCCGAAGCTGTTTGGGGAGTGCCCAGCGGCCTAAAGAGCGCGTACCAAGCCCCCGCAGGCATTTCGACTGAAATTGAAGTGAGCATCCGCTCATTTATGGAAGCGAATCTCTATGCTGTGTTGAACTTCGGGTACCTGGGAACCGACCCTTCTATCAGCCAGCGGACTGCCAATGAAACCGCTGAAGTGCTTGCCGTGATCCAGACTCGTTTCTTCTAAAGAAGCTCCGGCCCGTGGTAGAATAGTGAAGGAACGGAGGGTTTCTTCATGGTCGGACGCATCCTGATGTGGGGAGTCTTTCTCTGCGGATTTGGTCTTTTTCTCGTCGCTATATCCGTCATGCAAGGAAGCGGCAGCGAAGAGCGTGCTGTCCTGATCCCCCGGGGCATTGCGGTGGGCAAGATTGGAAACCTGCTTGAAAACGAAGGCGTTCTGTCGAA
>JANPJT010000319.1:0-3414 GCA_031425635.1 Pseudomonadota bacterium | reverse complement strand
TGGCGGATCGCGCGGCGGAGGATCCGGCGCAAAACGTAGCCCCTGCCTTCATTGCTGGGAGTGACTCCATCCGCCATTAAGAAAGTGCACGAGCGCAAATGATCGGCAACCACCCGCAAAGAAGCCGACGTCGGGTCAGTTAAGCTTTCGGTGTACGGTCGGCCTACTGCCTGAGAAATCGACTGGATGAGCGGGGCGAAAAGATCGCAGTCATAGTTGCTAAACTTCCCCTGCAGCACGCTCGATACTCGCTCGAGCCCTGAGCCGGTGTCGACGCTTGGCTTTGGAAGGGGAGTCATGACTCCTTGGCTGTCCCGGTTAAACTGCATGAAAACCAAGTTCCAAATTTCGAGGAACCGACCGTCTTTGTCAGTGCCGGGCGACTTGCCCTTGCCATACGCAGGGCCCCAATCGAAATGGATCTCCGTGCAAGGACCGCAGGGGCCGGTGTCTCCCATCGCCCAAAAATTGTCTTTCTCACCGAGACGTTCAATTCTCTCGATCGGCTGCCCGATTTTTCTCCAAAGGGTTTCGGCTTCTAAATCGCTTTCGAAAACGGTCACCCAGAGCTTTTCCTTGGGTAACTTCCACTCCTCGGTGAGCAGCTTCCACGCAAACGCAATCGCTTCTTCTTTGAAATAGTCACCAAACGAAAAGTTGCCTAGCATTTCAAAAAACGTATGGTGCCTTGGGGTAAAACCCACGTTCTCTAAATCATTGTGTTTACCGCCTGCACGCACGCTTTTTTGAGAAGTGGTTGCGCGGGTATAGCCGTTGTCCTGGACGCCCAGGAAGCAGTCTTTAAACTGCACCATGCCTGAGTTGGTAAAGAGAAGAGTGGGGTCCGCAGCAGGCACCAAACTCGAGCTCTTCACTCGTGTATGCCCATTTTTTTCAAAAAACTTTAAAAACGATTCTCGTATTTGCTCAGACGTCATAAGCCATCCAATTTAGGGGATTTCCTGGGTGAAGTCCAAGAAATCGCGAGCGCCGCTTCTTACATTGCAGGCGTTCACAGTCCAGGGTAGGAAAAAGGCATGGATATTCGACACGATTGGAACGAAACGGAAGTGGAAAACCTTCTCACGGGGCCCCTAAAGCCATTGCTAGAGCGGGCGAAGCAGCTCCACGCTCAGTACGCAGCTCAAGACGTCCAGCAGTGCCAGTTGCTCAGCATCAAAACGGGTGCTTGCCCCGAAGACTGTGGCTACTGCTCCCAAAGCGCGCATTTCAAAACGACGATTCGTCCGGAAGCGCTCATGGAAGTAGAGCGAGTGATCGAAAGCGCCCAGGCCGCGAGGCAGAACGGGGCGTCTCGGTTTTGCATGGGTGCCGCCTGGAGGCAGGCGCCTTCAGACCGACGGTTCGAAGCAGTCCTTGAAATGATCGAAGGGGTAGCGGCAACGGGGATGGAAGTGTGCTGCACTTTGGGCATGGCCACCGAGGACCAGCTTTCTAAGATGAAAAAAGCAGGCCTTACTGCCTACAACCATAATTTGGATACGAGCCGAGAACACTACTCTAAAGTCATTACGACACGGACTTACGACGACCGCTTGGAAACGCTGGCCAACGCCCGAAAAGCCGGCGTGCAAGTGTGCTGCGGCGGCATTTTAGGCCTGGGCGAAACGGTGAAAGACCGCGCCGCTTTCCTCACTGAGCTCGCGCGGATGGACCCGCACCCAGAGAGCGTGCCGGTAAACCTTTTGGTCCCCATCGACGGCACGCCGCTCGAGAAAACGGAAAGTGTCCCGTTTGAGCAGTTTTTGCGCGCTGTTGCCACTGCCCGCGTGCTCATGCCTCGCGCCCGAGTTCGTTTAAGCGCTGGAAGGAATACCCTCACCGAAGCGCAACAAGTGGAATGCTTTGAAGCGGGAGCCAATTCCATTTTTGTGGGAGAAAAGCTTCTGACGGCCCCCAACGTTGAGTGGGAGCAAGACAAAGCGATGGTCCAGCGTTACCAAGCGGCGGACTCTTTAGTTTAGTAGGGTGTAGTGGCATTCGCTTTCTTTCTTTCTTTATCGCTGGCGGCCTTTGGCTCTGACCAGGATCCAACTTGCCCAAAAAAGCTTTTGGACGGGCACTTCCATCAGGCCGGCCAAAGCCTTGCTGCAGCAAGCGGCCGTTACCAACCTACTTCGGAACCCGCCGTGCATGGGTTGATTCCCGCAGTGGATTCCGAAACCAATGAACCCGTATGGCTTCTTTTAAAGGGCGACGGGCAAAGTGTGGCGGATTTCGGAGAAAGCGTTTCGGGTTACTTAGCGGCAAGCAAAAAAGGGCTGGGGCCAACGGCGAACTTTTTCCCGGAAGCAGGTTTATTGGTTGTTTCAAGGCCGGTCGGACGCGCTTTGACGGCTCTCCGGGGGAGCGAAACCGACTTCGAACCGATACTCAAAAAGATTTTTGCACTGCTTCGGCGTCTGCACGAAGCCTCTTTGCACCACGGTGCTTTGGCCGTCGACAGCGTGATCGTGGAAGAGAGTGGGGAAGTCTCGCTCATTGGTTTTACGCACACGGGAAGTATCGCGGGCGACTACGCTTCCATCCACCGTTTAGTCACTTCGTTGCCGCCCTCTTTCGCCCAGAGCCATTCGCACGCCCGAGTTGCGGCAAAACTCTTAAGTTTTCCCATGGCTCCACGGTATGGTGACAAAACGATTGAAACGTACGGGCCAGAGCTTTTGGAAACTGCGTTGGAAATGGACGCTAAAGCTGCTAACCAGGCAGGTCGGTTTTGGCAGCTCTACCAGCTTATTCTCGAAAAGCATTCCAACGGCACTATCGTTCAGGCCTCATTTTCCGACCCAGTGACTTGCTCGCCGCTATTCCTTCAGAGCATCCCTTCTATCAGAAAAACACTCCAAATGGGTTGGAACGAAATCTCTTTGGCCGTGCAGTCAGGGAAAGTTTCGATCCCTGAGTACACGCGCCTCATCGAGGAGCTGAGTTACGAGGAACCTAGGACGGACAACGTCGCTATTGCGCCAACGCTTACACCGAGACGGTATCGAACCTGGGGGACGATAGGGGCCGCCGGTGCGGTGACGACTGCGGTGGTGCTGTACTACTTCACTCCGCCGAGTGAGCCTGAGTTGCGATCCCCTGCGCCGGTTCAGCAGACATTGCCAGCGCTTGAAAGCCCTCCGGCCCAGATCCCAGAATCTGCGCCAGTAGAGTCGCTCCCTACGGGGCCAGCGGAATAAGCACGTGCCCATGTGGCCATTAGTAAAACCTTTCCATCAACAGTAGGCAGCAAGCGAGGTGTAGGAAGCCGGTGTAGCTAGTTTGGAGGAGGTCCCTGCGCTTGGCTAAGCGGGAATGTGTTTTTAACCAGGCTATGGTTCTTTCCACCGGCCAGCGTCGTTTTAGCCGCCTTAGTCTTCTTCCATCCTGGAAGTGTTTTTTTACGTT
>JANPJT010000318.1:0-10776 GCA_031425635.1 Pseudomonadota bacterium | reverse complement strand
CAAACGCCTCAAGCAAGTCTTCGTCGAGGTTTTCGGTCAGCGCTTCTTCAGTAGTTTCCCAGGTTTTAGGATCGGATTTAGGCGTTGGTGCTTTTTTCTTTTTCTTCATAAAGCCTTAGCCCCAATACTCCCTCAAGGCGTTATTGAGATTCGAAGCCATTTCGATAGATATGGATCTCAACGGCCACCACCAACAGCACAACGATAATTTCTGAGGACAAAATGAACATTCCAGACTTCGCGATGTTGTTGGAAAAGGCTATCAGCCCTCCTGAAACTACACAGTAGAGGCAGTTGCCACCTATCGTTATGGCGAGCATCCACTTCTGGGAATGTTCCACCCAAAAAAAACAACTCAAAGAATAGATGGATAAGAAAAGCGGAAAACTAGCTAAGAAGTAGAGGGTTTCCACAGGCAATCCAAGTGGATCAGCAAAAAAGGGAAGAACGATACCCGTAAAAAGTAAACTGGCTAGAGCTCCGATCCCGTCCACCAGGAATATATTTTTCTTGTTCAAGCCCAATTTGTATCAAAAAGAAACAAGCAAGGTCGAACCATTTTCTTCGATCTTCGTCTGAATCGAGGAGCGCGAGGAGAAGGAGCGGAGTCCTACTTCCTGTACGGCGAAGCGACGCCGACGACAGCAAAACAGTCCGGGGGACTGTTTTGTCACGCGGAGTCAGGCGAAAAGCGAAGAAAATGGTGCGGTCGGAGAGACTCGAACTCTCACACCTTTCGGCACATGCACCTCAAACATGCGTGTCTACCAATTCCACCACGACCGCGATAGGGACCGAACTTACTAGGCCAGGGGCCGCCTTTCAAAATGATTTTCTACTTTTTGGCTTCTTCGGCTTTGGGCGCTACCGGCGCCTTTGCCTCAGGCTCTGCGGCTTTGGACTCGACCGCCGGCACCGAGTCAATCACGCTACGGCTCGCTTCTTGAGTTCGAGCCCTCGTCAGCAAGAAACTGAGTCCCAAAAACAGCACTGCGCAGACTGAAGTCGTTTTCGTCAGAAAATTCCCGGCCCCTTTGCTGCCAAAAATACTTTGGCTGCTGCTGCCAAAACCAATTCCGGCGTCTCCTTTGCCGGGTTGTAGCAAAATCACGATAACTAGGAAAATGCAGACTAAAACGTGGAGAACAATCAAAAAAGTCACGAAAACGCCCTCTCTATTAAGTAGTAGACCCTACCCCATGACGAACCAGTTCTGCAAACCCGTTTGGGTCGAGGCTAGCACCACCGACCAAGAGGCCATCGACGTCCGGCTGAGCCATTAACGCCGCCGCATTTTCCGACTTTGCGCTCCCACCGTAGAGAATTCGGAGCTCTCCCGCACCGGCGAACCGTCGGCCGAGCTCGCGGCGGAGCCAAGCATGCACTTCTTGGGCTTGTGCCGGGCTCGCTGTTTCCCCCGTGCCGATCGCCCAAACTGGCTCATAGGCAAGCACCAGTCGGGAGATGTCCAAACCATTCAGGGCCTGGAGCTGCGCCTCCAACGCATCAAAAGTGCGGCTTTCTTTACGTTCTTCAAGCTTCTCGCCCACGCAAAGCACCGGAATGAGCCCCGAGGCAAGCGCCGCTTTCAAGCGCAAGGCAATGCCTGCATCCGTCTCGCCAAAAACCCACCGGCGCTCCGAATGCCCCAAAAGAACATAGCGAACGCCCATCTCTTTGAGCGTCTTGGGCGAGTTCTCTCCCGTGAATGCGCCGGCATCTGCCGGACCACAGTTCTGAGCGGCGAGGGCAACGGGATAACCCTCCAACGCGTCTTTCAACGGAACCAGCGCCAAAGATTGGGGAGCTAAGGCTAAATCGGCAAAACCAGAAAGCTGGACGGCCTCGCGCCCAAAGGTTGCCCCGTAGCGCACGGCTTCCAACGGGTCTTTATGCATTTTCCAATTGCCTATAAATAGCGGGAAACGCATTTTAGACCGCCACGGCTTTCAACCCCGGCAGCTCTTTTCCTTCTAGGAACTCGAGCGTCGCGCCCCCGCCGGTGCTGATAAAGTCAAAATCCGCTTCGCACCCAGCTTGCTCGATTGCCGAAGCGGAATCTCCGCCGCCCGCAAGCTTGAGCGCTCCCGATGCTGCAATTTGCCGAGCCATGGAAAACGTCCCTTCGGCAAAAGCGGGAGTCTCAAAAACCCCCATGGGGCCATTCCAAAAAATCGTCTGAGCGCCTTCCAGAGCAGCTCCAAACGAAGCGATCGTTTTGGGCCCGATGTCTAGCCCCATCCGGTCCGCGGGAATCTCTGGCCCTTCGGTCGTGAGCACGCCCACGACATTATCGATAGCGGTCGAAGTAACGTGATCGATGGGCAAATGGATTTGAACCCCTCGCACGTCGGCTGACTTGATGATCCGTGCGGCAAGCCTCACCTGTTCGTCCTGGCAGAAACTACGCCCTACTTCCACGCCGGCAGCCTTCAAAAAGGCGTACGACATCGCTCCGCCGATCACGACTTTATCTACTTTTGGCATGAACTGATCCAAGACACCGATTTTATCGGAAACTTTAGACCCACCCATGACCAAAACAAACGGGCGCTCTGGACCGGAGCGCAAAGGCTCCAAGTATTTGAGCTCTTTTTGCACGAGCATCCCTATCCCTCGGCTCGAAGCAAGTTTCGGGAGCGCCGAAGTCGAAGCGTGGGCCCGGTGCAAAGATCCGAAGGCGTCGGTGACGTAAACATCCGTCATTTCCATCAGCTTCGCAGCAAATTCGGGCGCGTTTTCCTCTTCGGCTGAATGGAAACGCAGGTTTTCGAGAAGTAAGATTTCTCCATTGCGAAGGCGCTGCGAAAGGCCTCTCGCGCCGTCGCCGACGCAATCGTCCGTCAAGATGACGTCTCTCTGCAAGTGAGCGCTCAACCAGCTTCCCACAGGCTCCAAGCTGTACTTGGGGTTCGCTTGGCCTTTAGGGCGACCTAAATGGGAAGCAAGCAAGCAACGGCCCCCTTTTTCGATAATGTAGTTGATCGTAGGCAAGGCGCCCACAATCCGAGCGGGGTCGGCAACTTCCCAACCACTCGCCGACTGTTTCAAGGGGACATTGAAATCCACTCGGACAAAAACCCGCTTGCCTCGAAGGTCCAGCTCTTGAAGGGGAGTTAAATGTTTCATTCTGCCTTTTTTAAAGTTTCGAACCGACAAAAGCCGCTAAGTCGAGCATACGGCGAGAAAAACCGGTTTCGTTGTCATACCAGCTCAAAACCTTCACGAGCGTTCCGTCGATGACCATCGTGGAATGAGCATCCACAATTGAAGAAAACCGGCTGCCGTTAAAGTCGCTCGATACCAGCTCCGCTTTTTCCACCGCCAAGATCCCCTTTAGCGATCCCTCAGCCGCGCGGGTTAAAGCGCCGTTGATTTCTTCCACAGTGACGGGCGTCCCTAAGTCGGCAACGAAATCGACCACAGAAACGTTGGGGGTGGGGACCCGAACAGACATCCCGGTCAGTTTGCCTTTTAGCTCGGGGATCACGAGCGAAACGGCCTTCGCCGCGCCCGTGCTGGTGGGAATCATATTCAGAGCGGCCGCTCGCATTCTTCGGAAGTCGGAATGGCCGAGATCCAGAATGCGCTGATCGTTTGTGTAGGAATGGATAGTTGTCATCAGGCCGCGGGTTACTTTGAAAGAGTCGTGGAGGACTTTGACGAGAGGGGCTAGGCAGTTTGTCGTGCAACTTGCGTTAGAGACAATATCGAAACGAGTCGGATCGTAGGACTCGTGGTTGATACCCATCACATAGGTCGGGACTTGGTCGTTGGTGTCTTTGGTGGGTGCGGACAGCACCACTTTGCGGGCCCCTGCTTTTAAGTGCTTTGAAGCGTCTTCTTTTTTTAAGAAAGCTCCGGTGCACTCGAAAACGATCTCAGCTCCCAGCTGCTTCCACGGGATTTCTACCGGATCGCGCTGGCTAAAGACCTGGACTGGCTGGTCACCAATCTGGAGGGTCGAGCCTTTCACAGAAACTGGCACGGAAAACGGCCCGTGAACGGAATCGTACTTCAGCAAGTGGGCATTTTGGTCGAGCGCAGTCAGATCGTTGATGCCTACCAGCTCAAACTGCTTATCTTCGGCGATTAAACGGGCCGCCATCCGCCCAATCCGCCCAAAACCATTGATCCCAACTCTGATCTTTTTCATCCGTTGCGCCTCCGTGCCAGACTTGTATAGCCAAAAACCGGCCCCTTCAAGGGCTGTTTGACTTTGGGGGGGCCAAAAAGGTAAACCACTGCGCCTTATGCTGTCTAAACGTTTCTTCGTTTCCGACTTAAAGCCCCAAGACCAAGTGCGCAGCACTTTTATGGTGAAGGGCCTCTCTGTGCTCCAGTCAAAGAATGGGAAACCGTACTTGGCCCTGACGCTATCGGATCGAACTGGCTCGGTAGACACTCGCGTTTGGGCCGAAGACGCAGCGGAGCTTGCAAGCACTTTCCGGGAAGGTGACATCGTCGCTGTCTCTGGAAAGGCCCAATGGTTCCAGAACCGAATGCAGCTCGTGGTTGATAACTTGGCTCCCGTCGAGGAACCAGTTGAGCTCGAAGACTATTTGCCGAAAGCGAACTTCGATTCGAGCGCTCTTTACCAAGAGCTCATCCGGGTTTTTGAGACGGTAGAGTGCCCGTGGACCAGCAAGCTCGCGCTCCAGCTGCTTCGCAACCCCGAAGTCGCTTCCCGCTACCCCGTTTGCCCAGCCGCTAAAACCATCCACCACGCGTTTTTGGGCGGGCTTCTAGTGCATTCGCTCCAGCTCGTAAAGCTGGTGGAAGCGACTCACCCGCTGTACCCACGGCTGAACAAGAGCCATTTGCTTTTTGGCGCCGCTTTCCATGATTTCGGGAAAATTTTCGAGCTCTCGTATGACGGAAACTTTGGCTATACCGACGAAGGCCGATTGGTGGGGCATATTGCCATTGGAACGGTGCTCGTGGACCGCGAAATCCGTCTTATTCCCGACTTCCCGCTGGAATTAGAGTACCAGCTCAAACACTTAATTTTAGCGCACCACGGCCAGATCGAATACGGCTCCCCCGTGAAGCCCCAAACGCTGGAAGCCCAAATGGTCCACCACCTGGACAATATGGATTCAAAGCTTGCTAGCATCCAAGACCTCATCGATACCGACAAAGGGCAATCCCGTTGGACCCCAATGCACAAAGCGTATGAGGCTGCGTACTTTAAACCCGTGAAAGTTCTGCAATGACCGAATACGAAGACGCGCTGGAAGAAGCGGCGGAGATTGCAGAGAATTGCTCCCGAATCGCCCTTTCGTATTTTCGGCAGGCGCTGCTCATCGAGTCTAAAGCGGACGCTTCTCCCGTCACCATCGCAGACAAGAAAACCGAAGAGGCCATCCGCACTGAGCTTTCGCGCGCTTTTCCGGATCATGGGATGGTCGGCGAGGAGTTCGGCGAGGAAGGCATGGACCGTGAGTACATTTGGACCATCGACCCCATCGATGGCACTCGGAGTTTTATTCGCGGAATCCCCCTTTTTGGCACCCTTTTGGGACTCTTGCACAAAGGCGAACCCGTCGTCGGAATCGCAGTGATGCCCGCCTTAGACGAAACGTACCTTTCTGCCAAAGGCATTGGAGCGTACTGCGACGGCGTGCCGCTTCGAGTGAGTGGCGTACAAAACTTAGACCAGGCTTTTGTTTGCTGCGGCGATTCTAGTTCGTTTGTTTCGGCCAACCAGCAAGCTTACCAAGAGGCCCTGTTCAAAAAAGCGGCCCTCGTTCGGGGCTATAGCGATTGCTTCGGACACACCTTAGTGCTTCGAGGGGCGCTCGATGCGATGATCGATCCAGCGGTCTCGGTATGGGACATCGCTCCCTTTGTGTCGCTCATCCAAGAAGCAGGTGGCACTTATTTTGGGTTCGATGGCTCCAGCTCACTTCAAAGCAAAAGCTTTATCACTTGCAACCCAGCGCTGAAAAACGAGCTTCTGGCTTTAGGCCGCTAACCGCGCTCTTTCCCTAAAAAGGTGCTTCGGCCAACCGCCGGCTTTGTGTGGGTCTGCCTTTTAAGCTCCCAGAAACACGCCGAACCACTTTGCTCTTTACTGGTAACGATGCGCTCGCACCGCCGATGAGGGCGCCCTTTCTATTCGTACCTTGGCGGCGGTGACGGTTTCAGGGAGCTTACAGCAGCCCCACACAAAGCCTCGATATGGGGAAAGAACCCGCTAACCGCCCGAGCCTAAAAACGGTACAGATCGACTAGCTTGCTAAGATCGGTGACCCATTCTGCCCAATCGGTCCCTAAAGTAGGTCGACTCAGGGCAACCAGTTGGTTTTCCAGAGAAGCAATGACCGACTCCAATTTCGCCTGATGGCCTTTATCGAGTTTGCTGCGTTCGAGCGTGTTTTTGGCAAGCCTGAGCGTGACTTCAATTTGATCCGAAAGCGAGCCTGCTTCGATAAAGTCGAGAGTAAGCTTTTGAGTGACTCCTTTTACTGCGATTTTCATTCCATTGCACTGCAGAGTAAGCCCCGAAGCCCCCTGCCGTCGGGCAGCGTCTAGGCCTCGGCCTACGCGCTTTAGGACATCCACCTCCGTGGCGACCAACATCATTTGGGAGTGGAGTAAAAGAGCTGGGGAGAGTGACGGCTCATTGAAGCTGGTAGCGTAAACTTCGTTCGACCACTCTACGACACCGGCTAGTGCTGCGAACTTGCCGCCTTTGAGTTCGGCCGCGATCGTTCGCCCTTTGCTCGCGGTGTTTCGAAACCAAGCCACGTCTCCGGCTAGAATCTCCGACTTGGTAGTCGAAAAAGCTTCCAGCTGGGCGGCCAAGCGTTCCAGTTCCTCTTTGAAGGCAGCGTCCATTCCGTCGAAGACTTGGCCTTCCGGGTTCTTGAGGGCTTCGTCTGCATCCATCGTGATGTTTTCGAAAATGGGGTTGCCCGGAGGTCTTTGTTTGACGCCCGATTTGAGCTGGTTTTGCACGCCTGCAAAAAACTCAATCGCGTCAAAGCTCCTTCTTTGAAGCTTAGAGGCGTTCAGCGAAATTTCTAGAAACACTGTTTCCGCTGCTTCAAAAGCCCGTAGAGGCACATCGATTGCTTCGAGTGCGACTGAAAGGGCGTTCAGGTTTTGGAGAGACGGCTCTACCATGAGCGCTCTGTTCGCTTCCTCGAAGTGTCGCTGCCAATCGCGCAGCCCACTCAGCTGCGCGTCCGTCAGGTTTTTTTGGCGCTGCAGCGCTGCCATGAGATTCGACACGTGGAGCAGGATCGGGGTGGTTTCTCTCGACAAGCCGCCAAAGCGCCAGCTTTTGGGGTCGGGCGACATACCCGACGTCAGCTTCAGGCCCTCGGCCGCTCCCAACAATTCACGGCGCCCCGCCCGAAACGCGTTAGGGGCTTCGCCTTCCAGGATTTGACCGAGCTGACGGAGGGTTTTCGCTTCCAAGCGGGCAGCGACTTGCAGCTCCATGAGCGGCGGCATCAGGCCGGGAACCGCACCATTGACTACTTCGGCACTCACTTGACCGGCGCCGACGAAAGCGAACCAAACCACCGCTCCAAAAAACCACTGCATGTGCCCCTCCTTTAAATAAAGCGATACGGGAGTAGCACAGTCTGCCCAGTCATTCCAGCCTAACCGCTGAGCCTCCCTTTGAACGGATTGGATCCGCGGAAGGGATCGCGTAAGTTGGAAGAGATGCCCATCGAAAAAATAAAAAGCCTGATTGAAATTGAACCCTTGCTCACCCTAGATCCCCAGGCCTGGCTGATTCTGGATATCGATGAAACGCTCGTTACGACAGAAAAGTTCCCAGGGTGCGAAAAATGGTATGAAGAGCGAGTCCATCACCACAAGACTTTGGGAACGGAGGCGGCCGTGGAGAAAGCAAATGCGGAGTGGGAAGAAATCCACTTAAAAACAGCCGTCGTGTGCGTGGAAAAATCGATCCCGTTTTGGCTAGCGTCTTTCCAAAAAACTCGCCGCACCATTGCAGCCACCGCCCGTGCCCCTCGGTTTGCTAAGAGAACCCGCGCCCAGTTAAAAGAAGTGGGAATAGAATTCTCCGGTTCCGGGGAGACACACGAACTGAGCAACTCTGCTTCCTACCAAAACGGCGTTCTCTACGTAGGGCCGCTAGGCAATAAGGGGAGTTCGCTCACAGAGCTATTTCTAAAAATCGGGAAGCCCGCTTCCGTAGTCATGGTGGACGACAAGCTCCACCACCTTGAAGGCGCCGAGACGAAGCTAAACGGAGTGAGCGTGGCCTTCCGAGGGGGGCATATTCATAGTAGCCCTTGGCTAAATAGTCGCAGGATTTTTTAAGTACTTAATTTTACAGCTATTTCCGACGCACCGCCGAGCCTGCCCACTTGACACGGTGTCCTAAGTGTGGGATGCCATACGTTCCTAAACACATTAAATAGGGGGTTCCATGAATCGTTTCGCTTTAGCATTGGCTCTTTCGTTCTCTGGGCTGGTTTCGGCTGAGAGCTTTTACCCTTCGGCAGTCGAAGTCTTGCTTCCGAGTGGGCAAAAAAACCACTCTTACCGCATTGAATTGCTAGTGGCTGGCGACGCCTACGGTGTCCAAAGCGCGGGGATGAGAAAAACAGGGGACGGTTTCGAAACGGTTCTCGGACCCACAAACGACCGTCGAGCATTCCACGGCCCGAAAGCCATGGTGCTTGCAGAAGCTAGAGGCGGGATGCTTAAATCGTTGGGAGCTCAGCTCGATGTGAAAAACCTCACTTCCGTGGGATTAGCCATGGTGGGTGAGCAGCTGCACGCTTTTCGAGACCCCCGCTTGTCCGATTTGGAAATCCGAGTCGTCACTGTGAAAACGGCAGCAACCATGTTTTATCATGAAGTGAGCACTTCAAACGTCATTGCCCGCTACTCGCTCGACAAACGAGAATGGGTTGCGGTTACCGGTGCAGACAAGACATCGCCTGCATTCGCACTGCGTTTCATCGATTAACGTTCGTTCAACCGGTTGATACCACTTATTGGGAGGTTAGAGTCGCGCTGACTCTAACCTCTTTTTTTTGTAACTAATCGATATAATTGTCTTTAATGGTCGACTTAATTCTTCCACAATTGGATCGTAAAATGAAGATTCCTTTCAATTTGAGGAACTTCCATGAAATCGACTTCCAAATCTTCAGGCTCTAACTCCAACCCGCTCTTAGAAAAATGCGATCTCGCACTAGGGGGCCATGACCACCTTCATGCCGCTAACTGCGGGCACAAGTCGTATGTGCATGCGGGGCACATTTGTTTTGAGCATGATGGGCACTACCACTACATGCACGACGGACATTCCCATGAGTGCGCCGGCCCGTTTGCGGGAGTGCAGAAGTCCACCAGGCCCGTGGTCGCGCAAGCCAAACCTGCGACCGTCCACCGCCTGAAGCCCGTTGCGAAAAAAGCAAAGTAACTACTGGATCAGCTCTTCGGGAGTGAAGCGCCTCGTCACCGTAAGCCGTTCGGCTTCTTTCACGTCGCTTTGCTCGTCTTTGAGTTGCTTCTCCAAAGCTTTCGCTTCGGCAACGAGCGTGATCCACCAGCCGTCTTTGGTGTGCTTGGCTTTTAAGCCCTGCTTCACTTTGTCGTTCGTGATGGCGAGGATGGCTTTCTTGAACTCTTCGGGAGACAAGAGCGGAACGCCATAGATGTGGCTATACAATCGCTTCGACAGCCGCTTGTCGGCTGACTCAAAGTCGAATGGGTAAGAGTTAATGACGCTTTGTTGAGCGAGATCGAGCTCGTCTTTGTTCACGCCTTTTTCCCGGTACTCATTCCACATTTCAAGGCACTTTCGGATCGTTTTCGTCGTGAACTCGATCGAAGGAGTCGACACGATCCCAAACATCCCTTTTTGGTACGAAAGAGCCCCCATCACTGAGTAAGTCGCCGAAACCGAGTAAGTCCAGCCGAGCTCCCCCCGCACGATGCGGAATAGCCGAGACACTAAAGGCTCTCCGCCAAAGCTGAAGTTGCCCACGTCCATCGCAAAGCGGTCGGGATCCTGGGCAGTGATGCCGGGCTGCCCCATAAATACCGTCCCGGTCGCAGTGCCGCCCTTATCGACTACGACGAGCGTCGGCTTTGACGGAAACTTGGGCTCAAACGACAGGGGCTTCGCCTTTTCCCCGACGGGGAGCTTCATCGCCAAAGCAGAGAGCCTCTCCAGGATGGCTGCCTGTTTGAGCGGGGACGCCACCCCGAAAACTAAGTTCTTCTGGCAATAGTGGGTATTGTAAAACTGGACTAAGTCCTTCAACTGGATGCCCGCCACCGACGATAGCGTTCCCGAACCGGAGCGTTCTAGTGGAGTGCCTTCAAAGACCACCCGGCGCAGTGCGAGCCCCGCGAGGGCCCCGTTGCTATTCTTCACGTGGTTGATTTCGGCGAGTGTTTCCTTTTTGAGAGCGTCAAACTCCTTCTTAGTGAAAGAGGGGCTGACCAACGTTTCCTGCACCAGCTTCAGAAAACTGTCGGTGTTTTCCCGAATCACTTCCCCGCTGTAGATGATTTTATCGTGGGATACGGAAACGTCGAAAGCGGCTCCCATCCGCTCCAACGCCGATTGGAATTCCGACTTCAGCCGCTTTTTCGTCCCGCGCAGGGTCAACTCCGACGCAAGGTTTGCCACCCCTGCCTTACCGGCGGGATCGGAGGTGGTGCCCACCCCAATCACTATCCTCAAAGTAGTCGTGAGAAGAGTGGGGTCGGATTCGAAAATAAACGTCGATTCGGCAGCACGCGCTTTTGGCATAAAAATCTCCAAAA
>JANPJT010000317.1:0-8414 GCA_031425635.1 Pseudomonadota bacterium | reverse complement strand
GCGACACTCGGACTCGGGGGTTTGCCCGGCGGACATAGAGCGCTCCAACGCCTTTTGGCCCGTATACTTTGTGGGCCGACATCGAAAGGAGATCGATTCCCATTGCTTCGACATCGATGGCGAGCTTTCCAAGGGTTTGGGCAGTGTCGACGTGAAAAAGCACGCCTTTTTCCTTCGCAATTTTCCCAATCGCGGCAATCGGATGAATGGTCCCGACTTCATTGTTGGCGTGCATGACGGAGATAAGAATGGTCTTGTCCGTGATGGCTGCGCGAATGGCTTCAGGGTCAACCATTCCATATTTATCGACTTCGACATAGGTTACCGATCCGCCGTGCTTCTCAAGGTATTTTGCGGAATCTAAAGTCGCTTTGTGCTCAGTCACTACGGTGATTACGTGGTTTCCTTTTTCGGCGTACATTTCCGCCGCGCCTTTGATCGCAATATTGATGCTCTCCGTCGCACCGCTCGTAAAAACGATCTCTTTCGGGTTTGCTCCGATGCACTTACCAATGAGCTGCCTTGCGGTTTCGACTGCTTCTTCACCGTCCCATCCAAAAGCATGGCTGCGACTTGCCGCGTTTCCAAACCGGTCGGTCAAGTAGGGCATCATCGCTTCCAGCACTCGCGGGTCAAGCTGCGTGGTGGAGTGGTTGTCCATGTAAATGGGGAACTTCATACGGTAGCCTTTCGATTTGCTAAGGTCTCTAACGAGGTTGATTGAAAGAGTTCAATAATCTTCGAATTTAAAACGGCCATCGGAGTGACGATGGTGCACTGAGCGTGCGCCGGGCAGTCGTTATTGCCGGGCTCCAAGCAAGAAGCGACGTGCACAGGGCCGATGAGCGCTTCCGAAAGATCGTACAAACTCACTTTGGCGAGGCTCTGGCTCAAACGGTAGCCGCCCGTGTTGCCATACACAGCGCTCACTAAACTGTGGTTCTTCATCGTTTGCATAATTTTGGACAGAAGGGCTTCAGGCACGCCACACTGCGTCGATATTTCTCGCACGCTCGCAACTTTTTCTTCCTGCGCGTCGAGGTAGAGCAGTGCAATCAGCCCGTACTCCATTTTTTTATTCACTCGAAGCATGGCAAGGGCGTACCAGTTCTCCTAGGCTCTTACAAGACCAATTCTATCTAACTAGACTAAAAGAGTCCAATAAAGCAATTCCCTTGTTGTTGCAGGTGCTTAGAGGAAAGTCAATAAAGGTGGTAAGATGGTGAGTGCCGGCGGCTGCGCAAAATCCAGCACGCAACTCGCTATTTTCTTGAAAAAATTCCTAGGCTTCGCATAGTACACGCTGCAACAAAAAGGGGTGCTCTCAGTGTCTGAACCGAAACGTCCGTCTACCGCTAAGCCCAGTACACGCAAGCCCAAAGCCGCGGCGATCAAAGAACCGGTGCCCGAAGCGCTTGCTCCCGAGCCGGAGGCCGGCTCGATTGAAGACGCGCCGTTCCGAACGGATCGCAAACGTGTGGAACCCGAGACGGAAGCGGATATTTACACTCTGCAAGTTTTCTTCGACCAAGAAGAAGGGGTCTACCGAGCGGGGTTTTTGGAATTCCCTGAGTTCCGAGTGAGCGAAGTCTCTCGCAAAGAAGCCATTTATGGAGCAGAAGACAAGCTCTACTCGCAGCTAGCGGCGCTGCGACAGTCCGGACAACCGGTGCCCCAGCCGATCAGGGGCAGAGAATTTCCCACGCATATCGAGTTTCCTCTTTCTCAGAGCCTGTACCGTAAGCTTGAAGCGCGCCGCTACCAGGAGCGAGTGACTTTGGAGCATTTGATCACGGAGCTTTTGACTGCTTCGGTGGACCGCAAAGGCGATGCTTCCGGGGATCGGCACCAGGGATCCGGCAGAAGCGGCAATAACCGCAACCACTCCAGCCAAGGCAAGAGGCCCCAACAACAGTCGGGCCGAGGCGGCGGTGGTGGTCGACGAAGCGCGAACTACCACGAAACCATGGATAGCCGCGAAAACTTCATGGAGTACGTCCGCAACCTCGAAAAGGGCGGCGGTCCCGGCTACAAAAAGCGCTGAGGCGCCAAACGTTTATTCCATTGCGTTTGAAGTTTGCACCCGCAACCAATGCGCTTACTCCATTCCCGCGTCGCAATCTTGCCGAACCTAGTTGATCGACTCAACTTTAGCGTGCTAATCCCTCTCGCTATGCATTTCTCTGCGTTCCTATCGCTTTGGACGTTTGCCTTACTTTTTGTCGCACCGTGGGCGGCTGGAGCGGACCAACTCACTGCCGTCACCATTACCCACAGCCGCCCGGTGGGTGCTGATTGTCTGGCTAAGCTCCTTGGCGTTGAAGAACGCTCCCTTGCCAGTCGAGTGGAGCAAGTCAAAGCCGGGGCGGTGGTCGGCTCAACGGCCCAGGAACAGGCGTCTGCGCTAAAGAAGATGGCGGCGCTGCCTTCCATGGGTCCTGGTGAAAGAGTGGTCGCGGCCATGAATTTGACTGAGGAGAGCCCTACGGAGTTGGTGTCAGTTTCCATCCAAGCTTGAAAGGTACCACTCGCCCACGCCATGATAGGGGAACGTACCTAATCGGGAGGGAAGATGGCCATTCATCGCGGAGACCTTTATTGGATTGCCCCCGATGCTTCGCGGGGCTCGGTTCCGGGGCACGCCCATCCCCATGTGGTCGTGCAAGAGGACGTTTTCAATCAATCGCGGATTACGACGGTGGTGGTGTGTGCGCTCACCACCAATCTGCAGAAGGCGAATGAACCGGGAAATATCCTGCTAGACCCTGGAGAGGGTGGCTTGCCCAACCAGAGCGCGGTTGTAGTCTCACAAATCGCCTCGGTGGATAAGTCGCTTCTAGGACAACGGATTGGGGCGCTGTCGGAAGGCCGGGTGGAGCAAATCCTAGGCGGGCTTCGCTTTCAGCAAAGGGCGTTCTTCAATAAGTAGATCCCCGTGCGGAGGGCACACGCACCACCCGACACGCGTACCTTCGTCCGAAGTTGGTGGAACGCCCCCTTCCCGGGCGAACCGGCCCAAACGGGGCAGGGGGCGGCGAGGACACTCGCTGTCGATGAATAGTAAGATAAGCAGCCGGGGAGCTGCCTGTGCTGCACCCGTTGAGGGGGATTGTAACGCATAACGCAATGCGGTATAATCCCCGCGAATTAACAAAAAGGGGTTTACATGATCCGTTGGATGTTGGTGGTGGCGGTCGTCGTTTTCGCGGGGTGTGGCCAGGATAAGGGCCTTCTCAGTTCCCCAAACGCTCGAAGTAAACACACGCCGCTTGAACTCGGTGGTAAGCAAACTCAAAGCTCGTCTGCCGCCGAAGTGCCATGCCCCCCCAAAAACGACGAATTAAGGACGGCCGGTACAATGGAAGAACGCCTTCTGCAGTACCGATGCTACGGGAACGAAGCCGGCAAAGCTCGCCGTCGTTCTTAAAAGGCAGTCCCCGCTGCAATAGAGAAGAACCATCGGGAGCTCCCGGCTTCCAGAAGCTCCCGACTGGGATTTTTCGCTGGGTCTTTAAGCCCCTTTAAAATACTCTTTCGACTTTTCTGGATCCGCTTTCATGGTTTTCTTTCCGGGCGTCCAGTTGGCGGGGCAGACTTCGCCCGTCTTTGCCGTCTCTTGCAATGCGCTCAGTACTCGAATCACTTCATCGACGTTTCGGCCAATGCCCAAGTCGTGCACTAACTGGTACTGAACCACGCCGTGAGGGTTGATGAGAAAAAGGCCCCGTAATGTGATGCCCGCGTTCTCAAGCAGCACACCGTAGCTTCGGCCGATCTCTTTTTTGATGTCCGCGAGCATGGGGAAGTGAAGCTGGCCAATGCCGCCTTCTTTGCGCGCTGTCTTAGCCCACGCTAAGTGCGAGAATTGGCTATCGACAGAACAGCCCAGCACTTCGCAACCTAGTTCCTTAAAGGCGCTGTACTGGTCGTCAAACGCAGTAATTTCGGTAGGGCAGACGAACGTAAAATCGAGCGGGTAAAAGAACAGGCAGACCCATTTGCCTTTGTAATCGGAAAGGGCCACTTCTTTAAAGTCCATTCCGACGAGCGCAGTGGCCTTGAACTCGGGAGCTTTTTTTTGTACCAGGGATTCCATCGTATTCTCCTTGTGAATGAAGCGAACCTTAGCTACCAGGGGTGCCGAGAGTCAAGCTCCCGGCAATTCTCGTCACCGTGCTGTAGTGCTCTTGAGCACGGGAAATGCCCTTCAAAAATAGGTGGTTACGGTGGACTGCAAAGATCTGCTCTAAACGTAGTAAACTCGTGGGGGTGATTGGTGCGCACTCCGAGGTGGCCCGCCGGCTGGTACACTGATTGCACACTCTAGGACGAGTAAGGGAGCGCGGCACTGAGCCGTTCACGCTGCCCGTGTGAGTAGAACAGGAGTACGTTATGAAGCATTTATTGGTAGCCGCTTTCGCCCTAGTCATTTCTTCGAGCTCAATGGCCGCTGGCGAGAAGTCGCACGGCTTGGACCCGGCAGCGCTAGAGAACGCGATTAAGACCGCTGGCTCTGCTGACCAGAACCTTACGGTCACAGCCCCTGAGGTCAAAGACCCCACGGAAAAGCTGAGCCAGTACATCAACGCGTGCCTCTTGCAGCAAGGCCCTAAAGCTTCTGCCGACCGCTAAAAGCTTATAATACCTCAAGATTCCGGGTGTTTTCCTGCAGGGGCGTTTGACTCTGCAGGGAAGCTCCCTATTATCTTGGTACTATGCTCGACAAAACACCTGCGGCCTCCGCTGATATTGTTCCGGTGGCCGATCTTCTACCGCCAAACCTTTTTCTTTTGCCAGTCTCTCACTCAAGCCTGTTTCCTGGGATGATGGTCCCGCTCGTGATTCCTGAGGGGAAGCTTTCCTCGATGGTGGAGCATGTTTTATCGGGGCAGGGGTACGTAGGGGTCTTGCTCACCAAAGACAAAGACCGCACGGACGCCGCCTCGGGTCCAGCGACGACCTTGACGGGGCTACCCGCTGAGGGGCCTGCGCCGGAAGTTCTGTCGGCTGAGGCCGGGAAATTCTACCCCTTTGGCGTAGCGGCGAAAGTCCTCAAAAAAATCAATTTGCCCGATAACCAAGTAAGCATTTTGCTCACGGGGCTCCAGCGTTTCGAACTGAAGTCTGTCGTCAGCGAAAGCCCGTATTTCGTCGGAAACGTAAAGTACCTTCACGATAAAGTGAAAAAAGATTTGGAACTCGAAGCGCTGATCCGCTCGGCCCTTTCTCAGTTTAAAGCCATTTCGAAAGACAACCCGCTCATTTCAGAAGAAGTCAAAGTTGCCCTAGTCAATATCGATGGGCCAGGGAAGCTTGCGGATTTTATGGCTTCGGTCCTCATCCGAGAGGTCGCAGACTACCAAGATCTTCTGCGGACTCCCGATGTGGCGGCAAGGCTAAAAAAACTTCTGCTGCTGCTCCAGCGGGAGCAGGACGTTCAGGCCGTTCAGAGAAAAATCCACGATGACATCCACCAAAAAGTGGGAGCTGCTCAGCGGGATTTTTATTTAAACGAACAGTTGAAATACATTCAGAAGGAGCTGGGGAAATCGCCCGACGAGAAGTCGAAGCTTATTCAGAAGTTTGAAGCCCGTTTGAAAGCACTCTCACTTCCTGCCGAAGTGAAGAAACGCATCGATGAGGAGATGGAAAAAGTCTCCTTGCTCAACGAGTCCTCCTCAGAGTTCTCCGTCACGATCAACTACCTGGATTGGGCGACTTCGATGCCCTGGGGAGTGCGATCCGAAGAGTCGCAGTCTCTGGCCTTTGCTCGAAAAGTCCTGAACGAAGATCATTTCGGTTTGAAGGATGTGAAAGAGCGCATTTTGGAGTTTCTAGCGGTTAAGAAACTTCGAGGAAGCCCCGAAGGGTCTATTCTTTGTTTTGTCGGGCCTCCGGGGACAGGGAAGACGAGTTTAGGGAAGTCCATCGCTCGCGCTTTGAATCGAAAGTTTTTCAGATTTTCTGTCGGCGGGATGCGCGATGAAGCCGAAATCAAAGGCCACCGCAGAACTTATGTGGGCGCTATGCCGGGGAAAATGATCCAAGGCCTTAAGCGTATTGGCACGCAGAACCCCGTTTTTCTGATCGACGAAATTGATAAGCTTGCGACTGGGTGGGCGACGGGCGGCGATCCGTCCTCGGCATTGCTAGAGCTTTTGGATCCAGAACAGAACACGGAATTCTTGGACCATTACCTGGATATTCCCTTCAACTGCTCAGAAGTCTTTTTTATCACGACTGCCAATAGTCTCGACGCCATCCCTCCGGCGCTTTTGGATCGCATGGAGATTATTTCGCTCACGGGTTACTCGGACTCCGAGAAACGAGAGATTGCGAAGAAGTACCTGATCCCAAAGCAACTCGAGAAACATGCGCTCAAGCTAGACGCTGTCGACGTTTCGGAAAAAGCGCTCAAGTTCGTCATCAGCAGTTACGCCCGCGAAGCGGGAGTGAGAAACCTCGAGCGGCAGATGGCAAAACTTTTTAGAAAGTCCGCCTACAAGATAGCGGGGGGATTTAAGAAAAAGATCCGAATCGAAACCGAGGCAGACGTGGAGAAGCTTTTGGGGCCTCCACCGTTCCACCCTGAAGACTCTATCCCTCCTATTCCAGGTGTAGCGACGGGGCTTGCATGGACTCAGTACGGCGGGGAAGTGCTGAGCGTGGAATGTGTGGCAGTCCCTGGACGCGGAGGGATGACCACCACTGGCACTTTGGGTAAAGTCATGCAGGAGTCTGCGAATTTAGCTTACACCTACGTTCGCGAGGCATCGGATCGCTTAAACTTACCCAAGAAATATTTTGATAGGCACACGCTGCACCTACATGTTCCCGCGGGTTCCACGCCGAAAGACGGGCCATCCGCAGGGGTTACTATGGCAGCCTCGTTGTACTCGCTCTTGACCGAAAAGCCCTTGAAGCAAGGGATCGCCATGACGGGTGAAATCACGTTGAGCGGGAGAATCCTTCCTGTAGGTGGCATTCGGGAGAAATTGTTGGCGGCCAAGCGGTCGGGGCTCACGACGGTGCTTCTTCCCAAGGATAATTTGCGCGAGCTAAAGCAAATTGATTCAGAAACCAAGCAAGGGTTGAAAATCATCAAGGTCGCTTCCGTTAAAGAAGCTTTCAAGCACCTCTTTTAAAGCGGTGCAAACGGTGCTCTCTTCGGGTAAACAATATTTGTGATGAACTCAGAATCAATTCGCCTTGCCACCGTCAACGCTTCGGAAATGGACGCACTGCGAGAGTACGTCGAGGCGTTGTACGCCCACGATAACGACTTTGACGCGATGGTTCATATTGAAGGGGGCGTCCAAAGCCTCCTGAGAAACGAGCGCCTGGCGACTGCTTTTTTCATCAAGAGTGGCGAAGAGCGAATTGGCTACGTCATCCTCACTCGCTACCACAGCGTCGAAAAAGGCGGACTGACTTTCTTTATCGATGAGCTCTACGTGGAAGCGCCCTTTAGGCGGTCCGGTGTTGGGGGGCGGGTGTTAGCAAAAATCCTTGAGCTATCCCGTGCCGAGGGCGCCAAAGGCGTGAGTGTTCAAACAGAACCCCACAACGCGGAAGCCATCGCGTTCTTCTCCGGGCATGGTTTTCAAAAGAACCCGAACGTAAACTTCGAAATCCAGCTTTAGGCCTAGGGGCTGTACCGTTTTGTGGACCCTATTCTTCTGGCGAATAGAATAAAGGGCGTCCCCATTTGGATTCCATGGCCAGCGGGTAGCTCGCGGGCACACGGCAGGGGAGTTGCGATAGCCCGCACGAATAGTGTTCGGCAGGCTGGTACGCCGTTTGACCGGTAACCAGCTTCGTTTCAATCACTTTCACTTGAGCTATCGTAGGCCAGCCATTTTTTAAAGGCCCCGCCTCGGCCAGAACGAAGAGGCGCTTGCCCCAAATTCCCCCAAGAGCAAGCACGAGCGCCCAGCTTGCAAAGGCGGCGTGCCGGCTAGGCCGCAGAACGCTGAGAGTGGCGCCGAGAGGGATCGCGGAAAGCGCGACGAAGTGAGCGATTCCAAACCGAGGGTCAGGCGCAGCGACTAGCCAAAAGCCCAGGCCTAAAGCGTGAAAAAGAATCGCGATCGAGGCTTTTTGGGAGAAAAACCTTCCCTCGGTTTGCGTGGTTCTCCCGACGAGAAAAACGCCCAGCGCCGACAAAAGAGAAAGCAAAAGTACCTGCACAATCCGGAGTTTCATCAGGGAAGGAGCAAGCTCGTTCGAGAAACACGACACGATCTGGCCACTAGGCCGGACCAAACAACTTTTCGCCGAGTTTCGAACATCGTGGTTGCGTTCCGCAACGAGTGCCGGCTTCACTGTCCACGGAAGGCCCGAAAAACACGAGCGAGTTTCGCCTTCTTTGAGTGGCTCTAAGTACGTGTGTTTGAGGTGATCGGGCGCGTATT
>JANPJT010000316.1:0-4847 GCA_031425635.1 Pseudomonadota bacterium | reverse complement strand
TGGACCAGAGTGCTTTTTCCCGAGCCGGAAACGCCCGTTATCGACACGAGCGATTTCAGCGGGATGCGGACGTGGATTTCTCTTAGGTTGTTTCCGGCAGCTCCCGTCACTTCGAGCCAGTGTTCGGGCGCGAACCGGGGTGCGTTTGCCATGGCCTTGACGCACTCCTCTTTCCAAGTTTTCAAAGCCACAGCGGTTTGCGAGTCGGCATTTTTAAACGCTTGGTCGGTCCCCGCAAAAAGGACTTCGCCACCTCTCGCTCCCGACCCTGGTCCCATATCGATCACGTACCGAGCCCACTCAATGACTTCCGGATCGTGCTCCACGAGCAGAAGCGAGTTACCAAGCTGTAAAAGGTGCTGGAGGACCTTTAAAAGTTGCTGGGTGTCTTTGGGGTGAAGCCCAATGCTAGGTTCATCTAACACATAGAGCGTGTCAGTGAGGCCTTGGCTAAGTTGTGTGCCGAGAAGAATCCTCTGGTATTCACCGCCAGAAAGCGACCGTGTGAGCCTATCTAAAGTCAAATAGCCTAGCCCAACCGTGAGCAGAGTCTCAAGCCGCCTTCGAATTTGGGTTAAGGGCTCGGCAGCAATTTTTTTCTGCACTGGCTTTAGTCGCAAGGCTTCAAAAAAAGCGGACATTTCCTCAATGCTGAGCGCAGAAACTTCGGCAATGTTTTTGTCTCCCAGCTTAACCCTTAGGCCCGAAGCATTCAGGCGGCTGCCTTTGCAGCTCTTGCAAAGAAAAGGGGAGGTATAGCGGCTCACAAAAACGCGGATCCGCATTTTGTATTTTTCTTTGTCCAAGAGATCAAAAACGCCTCGGACACCTTTGAATTTGCCGTCGCCATCGAACACCAAGCGCTTGTGTTCCGCAGGGAGTTCCTTGTAGGGAATGTCGGCGTCGATGCGTGCCGTCTTGCAGAAACTCAGCAGCTTTTTTTGCCACTGGCTCAGCGATGGCTTCATAAACGGATCCACTGCTCCTCGCGCAAGAGAGAGTGCCGCATTCGGGACAACCAAATCGGGGTCGACTTCGAGGGTGTTCCCAAATCCCTTACATGTCTCGCAAGCCCCCAGAGGGCTATTAAAGGAAAAAGAAGTCGCAGTTTTGGAGGTCACTGTCGCGAGGCACTTGGGGCAACGGGTTTTCGTTGTGTAGTTTCCTACCGATTCAAAAACCTTGTTCGAAGTTTCCTTGAAAACCTCCGCGACGCCGCCACCGAGTTCCATGCTTTGGCGCAACGCTTCAGAAAGACGCGTTTGGGTTTCCGAGGAAAGCTTGGTCTGTTCTAGCTTGATGCGGTCGATGATAAGGTAAATGCTTGCCCCGCGCAGCGCGGTAGCTTCTTCCAATGAAATGAGCTCGTTTTTCAAAAGCGCCCGCGCGTAACCGGCGCGGAGGTATTCGCCCACGAGGTCCGATGCGACTTCCTTTTTACTTGGCAGTTTTCGTTGGAAAGTCAAAAGCACCGTTTGGCCCGCGTGCTCGGAATGCATTTTTTCGCAGAGCTGATCGTAGGACAACCGCTCCATTGGACTGTCGCATTCGGCGCAATACTCCGTCCCTACTTTTTCGAACAGAAGCCGGAAATAGTCATAAATCTCGGTCGAGGTCCCGACAGTGGCCCGGGAGTTGCGGACAGGGTTTACTTGCTCAAGGGCTATTGTGGGGGGGATATTCGAAATCTTCTCCACCAGAGGCGCTCTAAACCTCTCCAGAAACTGCCTAGCGTAAGTCGACAGGCTTTGCATGTAGCGTCTTTGGCCCTCAGCGTAAACCGTTTCGAACGCTAGGGAAGACTTGCCAGAACCGCTGGGACCGGTCACGACTACCGAGGTGCCGAGCGGAATGTCGATGTCGATGTTCTTCAGGTTGTTTTGGCGGACGCCTTTTAAGATGATGTGATTCATTATGTGTCGGTACCCGAACCCTCCATATCTATCGGCTGGCGTGGTATTCTTCAAGCTATGCCATCTAAATTCAAGATTCTCCTCCTGGTTTCGCTGGTCGCCACTACGTTGCTTGCGGGGGCCGTGTTTTATGATTTGGCGCTCCGTGTCCCCGACTTTTCTCGACTGAAGGAGTCGGTCGAAGTGAGCACCCGTTTGGCCAACGGGGACAAAGCGGTAAGGCTAATGGGGCCAAAAACTTCGGGCTGGACACCGCTCTCGGCAATCTCAGAGTGGTTGCCGCGCGCAGTAGTGAGTTCCGAGGACGGCAGTTTTTATTCGCACAACGGCATCGACATGTTTGAAATGCAAGAGGCATTGAAAAAGGATCTCAAGGAGGGCCGGTTAGCCCGGGGCGCAAGTACCTTAACGCAGCAGGTCTTAAAGAACGTGTATCTTTTAAACCACCCAAAAGTGTGGCGAAAAGTGAAAGAAATTGCCTGGGCGGGCAAGCTGGAGGCCGCTTTGACTAAGCCCCAGATCCTCGCCTTTTACCTCAATATGGCGGAATGGGGCCCTGGAATTTATGGGATAGGAGAAGCTTCAAGGCACTATTTTAGCTGCTCGCCTGCTTCGCTTTCTCCAAAACAAGCGGCTTTTCTTGCGATGCTGCTTCCATCCCCCCGGCGCTACCATGCCTACTTTCGGCAAAAAAGGCTTACGGAATGGGCCGAAAAGCGGATCAATCGAATCCTTCAGGTTTTGCAAAAACGGGGGCAGCTTTCGGAAGACGAGTTTGCGGCAGCCACCAGCGAAAAACTCTGGGGCAACCCGGTGCTAGCAGATTCGGCGCCTGGAGTGCCGAGCGATCCGGGCTGGACGGCTTCGGAGTCCCCAGACGAGCGTTTCGAGACCTCAGAGATAGCCCGTACCAAAACACCGCCAGGGGAACCAGAACCGGAATTAGTTTCGGAGGAAGAGGTCAGCCCAGTGGAGTTAGAACCTACCTACAATGACTGAGGCTTATTGAACGGGAGAGAGCCAGAGCACTCTCCATGCGGGGCGAGTGAGGGCTTTTCCTGCAGCGCTAAACCCTTCCAAAAGGCTCGCAGAGCTTGCGTCGTCGTCGTCCTCTTCCCCAAGGAGCAGTTTACGCAGAGCTCCTGCTGGCTTGTCTGGGTACGCGACTTTGGCTGTGGGGGGCAGGCCCGCAAGGGTCTTCGCTTCGGCAATGGCTTCTTCTAAACCGCCTAACCCGTCGACTAGTTTTGCTTTGAAGGCCTGGGACCCGGTGAGAACCCTGCCATCGGCAACCTTATCCATACTGGCGTCGTCTAGAGAACGCCTAGTCTTCACGGTGTTCCTGAACTGGCTATAGATATCTAGAACCATGCTCTGGAAAAGCTCTTTGTCTTCAGGAGTCATGTTCTTTAGCGGCGAGCCCGCGTCTTTGAACTTCCCGGAAGTGATCGAGAACCGGTCCATTTTTGCCCACTGGTAAAGCTTCTGGGTGTTGGCAAATTCCATGATGACGCCAATGCTACCCGTCATGCTTCCAGGGTTCGCAAGGATTTTTCGAGCCCCTACCGCGATGTAATAGCCGCCGCTCGCCGCAACGGTTGCCATGGACGCTACCACCGGGATTTTTTCGTCCACATGGCGAATGGCATCGAACATTTCTTGTGAGGGAGCCACAAGGCCCCCGGGAGAGTTGATTCGCAGGACAATAGCTTTAGTCCGTTTGTCTTCCGCGTGTTTCTTTAAGTCTCTCACGAAGGAGGTGGACGAGTAGATGACTCCCGCTACGTCGACCACTTGGACATGATCGTACTCTGCGGGGCTAGAACTCGAAAACCAAGCGTACCGGATAAACGAAACGGTTCCAGTGAGGATAAGGATGAGGAAGAAGAGACCGAGAGAGATCCCAATCAGTTTTAGGATCCCTCTCATCTAATTCTCTTATTCTTCCGTTTCCGTCGATGTCTTTTCGCCAGCTGGGCTGGTAGCAGCATCTTTAAGCTTCTGAGCTGTCGATTGATCCAGAAGGTCCGCAAAGCTGGTTCGAGCGCTGCCGCTAGACTGCTTTGAGTAGTTCTTGATGTTTTCGCGTTCTTCCGCTTTCGAGAGTGCTTTCATCGAGAGAGAGAGCTTGTGCTCACGGAGGTCTACTGCCGTGATCATGCACTCAATTTCAGTGCCTTCTTCCATCGTCTTGACTCGATCCTTTGGCTTACCGTCTCCTTCGAGTTCGGAAGCGTGGAGCAGGCCTTCGACGTTTTCTTCAATCTGAACGAACACACCGAATTCAGCGATCTTGGTAACTTTGCCTTTTACCCGAGTCCCTGGTGGGTACTTTTCCGCAATCGCTTGCCATGGATCATTGCCCAGCTGCTTAATGCCTAAGCTGAACTTCTCCGCGGCCTTATCGATTGAAAGGACGACGCAATCCACTTCGTCGCCTTTTTTGAACATGGTGTTCGGGTCAATGGCTTTCGCGTCCCAACTGATGTCGCTGACGTGTACTAACCCGTCGACGCCTTCAGGCACGCCTACGAACACACCAAAGTCCGTCGTGTTCTTCACAACGCCCCGGATTTTCGCTCCCGATGGGTACTTCTCGGCAATGATATCCCAAGGGTTTGGTTCAATTTGCTTCATGCCCAGCGAAATACGGCGGTTGCCTGTATCGACGTCTAGGACAATGGCTTCAACCGTATCTCCTTCGTTCACGAGTTTAGAAGGGTGCTTGACCCTTTGGGTCCAAGACATTTCCGAAACGTGCACAAGGCCTTCTACGCCAGGTTCCAACTCGATGAAGGCACCGTAATCCGTGAGGCTGACCACTTTGCCGCTGACTCGCATCGCTGCTCGGTAGCGGTTTTCCACAGTCGTCCAAGGATCCGGCTGGAGCTGCTTGTAGCCTAAGCTAACGCGCTCTTTCTCTTCGTCGTACTT
>JANPJT010000315.1:0-14587 GCA_031425635.1 Pseudomonadota bacterium | reverse complement strand
CACGATCTCAGCGTGGGCGTCACGACGGAAGACATCCAGGGCGTGAATCCCATGACGGTTGGTGGGGTCCCTTCGCGTGGCCAGGGGGTGCTGCTACTGGGTTACGGCTGCACAACGATCAATGCGACCGGATCCGATGGAAAGCTTCGAATGGGGAAATCGGTTGTGGGGGACGTGAGCGATGTTCGGTTTGGGTCGACCACGCCCGGAGGCGCTCTACTCTGCCCGGGAGATTCGGGTGGCCCAGCGTTTGTGCAAGTCGGCGAGACGTTGACCCTGATGGGCGTCAATTCTGCGGTGGGCGTCACTCCCTCCGGAACCATCACGGGGCCGAATTACAATGCGCGTACTGACGGCGCCAGGTTCCAAGGAGTTATCCGCACGATCGCGCAAAAAAATAACGTTCAAGTGTGCGGAGTGACCACGGAGTGCAGTGGTCCCATCAACCCTGAGGAGCCGAGCTGTGAGCTCGCGGCAAATGCCGAGAGCGTTCGCCAAGGCGATCCTTTAACGCTTACGCTGTCGGCGAAAAACGCAACTAGCGGGCAGATTGACGGAGTCTCGGTGTCGGTTCCCACTGGCCAACGGACTATTGTCCCGCAGCTGACAGGCAGCCAAACCTCGACTGGAACGGTGGCGAATGCAAATGGAACCACGGCAAGTTGCCGAAAAACCTATTTCGTTACGCCCCGAGTGGATCCTCAGGTTCTCGAGTGCGGCATCGTTGCTTCTCCCGGCACTGTGAAAGTTGGAGAGAGAGTGACGCTTGAACTCAGCGCTCGCGGTGGCGCGGTTTTTGGAAGCATTGACGGGGTTCCGGTCGATGTCCCGCAAGGGAAACGGATTGTGGAAACTAAAAACAAAGGGGACTTTTCCGCCTTGGGCTTTGTGCGCTCCGCAACGGGCGCATCTGCCAATTGCTCTACTTACTACCGAGTGGAAGAGGGTGGCATTGTGCCGCCCGACGTGCTTCCTTACACGCTCGTGCCGAACTACTGTGGGATGGACGCCAATCCAGCTGCCTCCGGAATCGGCAGGGTTTGCCTTGCCACGCTAACGAAAGATCCTTTGGTTACCCACACTGGTTTCCTGGAAGCCCTCACCGTCGCCTATGCTGACGGTAGCCGAGAGGTTCTCCCCATTGCGGCGAGGCGTCCGGTTGCTTCTTCACTCACCCAAGACGAGTTGGCCCTCTTTGCCAACGGTGTCGTGAGCGGCGCGAGTGGTGCCACGCTCGACATGCGGCTCGCCACGGTCCAAAAAAACTCCAACGGCGCCCCGACTTCGGTCGAAGGTAAAACGAAGCTCAATAAGAGTTTTCGTGTTTCTTTGACGCCGCAATAGGCCAATGGCCGGTGTTTAGCTTCTTTCCCGTGCGGACACTTTAAGCATCGGGCTGAAGCGCCGCGCGCCCTTCCATTTTTAACGGGTGACGGGCGCGAGGCTAGCGCTTTCGACGGTTAACCCAGTCGGGTAATAAAAATCCGACTTTTGAAACTTCTCAAAAGCCCGAGTTAGGCCCAGATTCCAAAGCAAATTGGAGGCACAGCGCCGGGCTAACAACCCCGCGGTCACTCGGGTGCGCGCGCGGGAGCCAAAGGCGGTGGCCGCGGCCACGGTGAGCGAATCTGCACGCGGCTCGTAGAAATACAACGGCTCGCCCGGCACTCCGCCCGTGGGATGAAGCTTGAGAAATCTATCAACAAGGTCAGAGTCCATGGAGATGCGATAGTGGCCATTGAATCCGCCCATCTCAATCACGCGCCGAGTACGAAACAATCCCCGAGTCATCGAAAAATGGGTGGCCTCCGGATGGCGCGACCATCGCCGTATCGGCAGAGTCACTCGAACAGCGCCCTGGGCCACCGGGAAATCTGAGTAGGACACCTGCCCGTTGTTCGGGTTGGAATGGGCAATGCTGACCGCTTCCAGGTTGTATTGCTCAATGTGCCGCACCTGACGTTCCAAGCGCTCTGGATGCGATCTATCGTCGCTATCTTGCCAAGTAACGTATTCGCCGCGCACTAGATGGCGAAGGGCGTAATTACTCCCAGCATACATGCCGACATTTTGGGACAGGCGGTAGAGGCGCACGCGGGGATCATGCACTGACTCTTGTAAAAGTGTCCAAGAGTCATCGGTGGAGGCATCATCCACCACGATCAATTCCCAGTGAGTATAAGTTTGATCCAAAATACTGCGAACCGCATCGAGCACTAGTGACTCCCGGTTGTAGGTAGTCATGATTACCGAAACGAGACCCAATCGTTCGTTATCTGCATACCCACCTGTCGGCCAAGCCAAGACTAAAGCGATGAGTAGCAAAAAGGCGGTCGCGCGCGTGCGCACCCAGCAAACCATCTTCCAGAACTTCAGATCTGTGCCCCTGTTTTCCATCTCCAAAGGTTCTAGCTCGGCAATAAAGGAACCTCTACAAAAAAAGCTCGGCCAGTGAACTAAACAGAAGGGATTTTTTTAATCAGGTTCCTTCTTAAAGTTGCCGAAACTAAGGGTCCGAAAATACCTTTTTGCGTTTTTTTTCAGTCTAGCAGTGTATCCCTCATTATTGGCTGTGGATCGGGCGTCTGCATTAACCAAGCGGCGTGCCCCGATGGCAGCTGGACTTCGGGAAATTTTGTGGGTTTCATGGCAGGCATGATGCACAGAGACCGCACCACTCTTCAAAATACACTGGCGCAAGAGCTTGCGTTGGGAACCCAGTCCGTACAGTCGACGTACCAAACATGCTTAACATTAATTGGTCCGCGTCCGTTTCCAACGTTAGTCGCCTCAACGCGTGGGTCTTCGTCGGGGACAGCGGGGATTTTAGCGACAGCGCCAATCGCAACGGCAGCGGTTATTCGGTCCGGTGCGTGGGGCGTTAGTCCGGGGCCGAGAAGCGTCGCGCAATCACCAAAGGGGCGTGCGCCTACGCCGCCGGGCGGGCTGCCTGCCCCTTTCCGTCGCCGTGGGACGGGCCGCCCACTTTCCGTCATTGCGAACCCGAAGGGCGAAGCAACCTGAGCGGCCGGTCGTTGGCCAAGTACCGAGGGATGGATGGTGGTTTTCCAACAGGTGCCAGCGCAAAAGGGGCACTGTCAGGAAACGTCGAAGGAACGCAAAGCCTGCCTAGAATACACACGCTAGGTCACCAAAGCCCCGTCTAAACCCTCTGTTTTTCAAAGCCTTTTGCTGCCTGTCACGTGATCACCCGCTGCGCCCAATCCCGCTCTTTGAAGTCACTCGGGGCGACTTTTCTGGCACCCAACTTGCTCTTTCGATGGCTCGGTAGTTGGTGCAGCCAAAAGTGGAAGTGACTCATGGGTAGCCTCATTGCAGCGATCGGTAACAGCTCTCGCGCTCTTTTTGAAAGAGTGCTGGGGGAGCCGCGCCTGACGCTCGTGCGTGGAGGGGGCCTCGCTCGTTTGGGACAGCTTGTTTCTCTATTTTCCCGTTCGGACGAAGCGTCCGAAACGCTGCTGAAAGAAAAGTTTTCAGAGCTCCGTTTAGGGAACGAACTGACAGAATACGAAACGTTTGCGCTAGCTCGCCTCACAGACCTCATGGACTTACGAGCGCTCGCTTTTGGCAAAGCGCTTAGCGGCAGCGGAAGGATCCGGCAGGCCTTTGTAAAAAAAGACAAGCCCGAGCAAAACCATTCCGACTTCGACGTCTCCTTTCAGGACATCACGGCTGGCGCGACCCGGGTCGCGGAGCTTTACCTTAAGCTTCTGGACACGTGCCGCGGTTCCATCCCGGAACTTCGAGCAGTGGGACTCCAGCTCTATTTCAGTCTTTTCGACGCCCCGTTTGACACACAAAGTGGTTCTCGGCGCATTTCGATCTTAGTTGATAGAATCCAGCAAGACCGAGGAGTGGCGTACCTTATTCTTGCGCTCATCCGCCAAGGCGCTCTCACCGAAGCTCGAGAAATAGCAAAAGTTTGCTTGCGCGCGGAGTTCGAAGGCGAAGAAACATTCAATGCACTGTATTGGTTTACGGAAGTGCTTTGGTTTGAACAGCGGTGGACGGACGAAAGGCTCAACTACGAAGAATCCATGCGCCTTTTGTACCACCTTTGCTTTACTGCCCCCGAACGCGCCGGGTTTCTGGAAATTGACAGCCAGTTTTTTTCCGAGTTCGAAAGCGTTAATGAGCTTGCCTTAGAGGCCTTTAGCTACCGGGAAACCTTGGTGGAGAACGTGCTCCACTTGTGGGAAAAATACGAAGGGGAGTTTGACTTTCTTTTTCAGCGATTTTTTGAATCCGTCGTGGGTCGAAAATCGAAAGTATTCGATCACCGAGGGAGTTGGGAAATTGCCTGGAAGAAAAGCTCCGAGAGTTTTTCGAGAGAGTATCTTTTTCTGGTTGAAGGCAATTTGTGTTTCGCCGCGGGGGACTTTGCCGGTGCGGCAGATTTTTACGAATCCGCTCTGGTCATTAACCCAAAGCTTCGGCCCGCACTTCTGAACTTGTTGTTTGCTTACGCAAAGCTTAACCGCGTGAAAGACCACTTAGCGCTCGCCGAAAGGTTAGCGAACGAGAAGCGGCTTTTGCCATCGGCTCTTTACACGATTGGGGATTCCTTTCTGCTCTCTGTCGACGAGCAAACCGCAAACAGCTACTTTGATCGGTTGAAAGCTCAAGAAGGTTGGGACAAAAAACTGGACTACTACAAGTCCACTTTTTGCTTTCAGCACGGGCTTTTCGCCCAAAGCGTTCGGTTCGGGCGTGCGGCACTTGTCAAAAACCCCACCGATGATGCCGTAATTTACCATTTGAGCTTGTGCCACGCGGCGCTCGGCGAGAAAACAAGGGCGCTTGAAGTCCTGAACCGAATCGAGACGATGAAAGACCTGCCTTGGCTTTTATTTTTTCGGTTCACGCTGGAGAAGGAAACCGGAGACGCCGAAGCGGCCGCGAAAACCCTTTCTGGAATCCCTTTGGATTACTTTGAGGACGAAACAGAATTAGATGTGGCGCTGAGTTTCGCTAAGAGCCTCCAAGATATTGGCTTAGTGCGTCAGCTTAAGAACAAGAAAGTCACCCCTCGTTAGCTGCTGTCGTTATTCTCAACTTGCGTTCTAGCCCTTTCCCCTGGTTACTGTAGGTCCATTATTTGGGGAGGGATAAATGAAAGCTTTTGATGTCATCGTGATCGGTGGTGGCCATAACGGTTTAGTCGCAGCCAATTACCTGCAGAGGGCCGGCCACTCAACACTGGTTCTCGAACGCCGTTCGATAGTCGGCGGAGCTTGCGTCACCGAAGAAGTTTTCCCCGGCTACAAAGTCTCGACGACGAGTTATGTCAGTAGCCTCCTGCGCCCTGAGATTATTAAGGATCTCGAACTCAAGAAGTACGGGTACGAAATCCTGGAGCGCAACCCCTCTTCGTTTTCTCCTCAATTAGATGGCCGGTACCTGATGTTCTGGAAAGATCTTGCGGCTACTTGCTCCGAGATTTCGAAGTTTTCAAAGAAAGATGCGGAAATTTATCCCGCATTTGAGCGGAAGATGACCGAGCTTGCTTCTTTTGTGCAGCCACTTTTAATGACGGTCCCGCCGGATCCCAGCAGCTTTTCTCCGTCAGAGATTTTACGTTCTCTTAAACTGCTCCTCAAAGTGCGGGGGCTGGGCCGCGGCATGTACGAACAGCTGCGAGTCTTTTCGATGAGCGTCGCGGACTATTTGGGGCTGTGGTTTGAAAGTGACGAGCTCAAAGCCCGGATGGCAACCGACGGAGTGATTGGCGCTTGGGCAGGGCCGTACTCGCCGGGGACCGCCTACGTGCTTTTCCACCACGTGATGGGCGAGACCGAAGGAGCGCAGGGCGTGTGGGGATACGTGAGAGGCGGCATGGGAACCATCACTCAGGCGCTCTCTCAATCGTTCCAATCGGTCGGTGGCAAAGTGCTGACCGGGGCTGAAGTCGATCATGTGGTAATCCAAAATGGCAAAGCCACCGGTGTCGTGCTTTCCGACGGGCGGGAATTCTCCGCGAAGAAAATCGTTTCGAATGCCGATCCGGCGAGGACTTTCTTGAAGCTAGTGGGCGACAAACACTTGCCTAGCGAATTTACCGACGGTATCCGCAGCATCCGAATGCGCAGTGGGGTGATTAAAATCAACGTTGCTTTGAATGGCCTGCCAAACTTCACTGCCTTGCCGGGCGACAAATTGGGGCCGCAGCACCGAGGGACTATCCACATTGCGCCTGACATGCCGTACATGGAGCGCGCTTTCGACGATGCTAAGCACGGCAAGCCCTCCGAGGACCCCGTCATCGAAATGACGATTCCGAGCAGTGTCGACGATACCCTCTGCCCTCCGGGAAAACATTTAATGTCGATGTTTGTTCAGTACGCGCCTTTCGATCGAACCGACGGGAAAGAGTGGAACGCGAGCACCAACGCGGAATTCGCTGAACGGGTATTCTCCATCGTCTCGGACTATGCTCCCGGGTTTCGCGACCGAGTAGATGCTTTCCATGTGCTGAGCCCCAAGGACCTTGAGCGCGAGTACGGGTTGACGGGAGGGAATATTTTTCACGGCGAAATGACTTTGGATCAGCTGTTCTTTATGCGGCCTTTGCCAAAGTACGCCGGATTTCGAACGCCGATCCGAAACCTTTACATGTGTGGAGCAGGTTGCCACCCAGGAGGAGGGGTCATGGGCTCTCCCGGGTATATCTCCGCGAAAATCGTTCACAAGGATCGTCGCTTCTCGCCTGGGTGGATGAGTTAACCAGCTCTCTGAAGAGCGCGCCACTGGGCAATCCCTTGCTGGGCTTGGGTTTTCATTTTCAACGAGTGTGACTCCAGCGCCTGCTCCGCTAGGAGAAGGGCCTTGTTGGCTTTTGTCGAGAGGTCCTGGGCCGCGAGGTCGTACCTTGCTTTCATTGCGGGGCCAAACTCCGCCCGCAGCGCTTCGGCAAGGGGGGTGCCAAAACTGCTTTGCACTCGCAATGCTTGGTTTCGGAGGCTAGCCGTAAGGTGAAAGCGTTCCGAGCTTGCGGAGAGTGCTTTCATCACGGTCGTTTCGAGAATTTTAGACTTCGAGTTCACTAGAAATTTGGGTTCTTCCACTTCTAAAGCCCCTTGGGCTTCTACCCCTTTCTCTGAAGCATTTGTTTCGAAACTAAGGCCCGAGCGGGGAGAGGAAAGAGCCAAGCGAACGTCGGGAGACGACTCTATTTGCCACTGGGTGAGCTCTAGGTTGCTTGCGCGAAGGGAAAGAGTCTCGGAGGGGGTGGGGCCCGTGTGATCGACCCGCAATTCTAAGACGGCAGTAGAACCTTTACCCCATTCGGCTTTCAGCGATGCGACGAGCGGCGACTCTTTGCCGACGGGAAACGTACTAAAGTGCTGGATGGTGCCTGTCAGCGAAGCGGCCTTGCGATGCGTCGAGGGGACGAAAGTGATTTCTTCGATAGAGATGACCGGGTCCTGGGGTGTCTCGGCTAGAGAGCCGAGCGCGGGGCCAAAAGAAATTCGGCGCCTGCTCGCTTCTATCCAGTAGCTTAAGCGCTCAACGTGCCCCGCAAACCGGTTTCCGAAAAGGGCCTCGCTCAAATCCGGATCGTCGCCGCTTGAGATCCCACTACGAGCAAGGGCTTCTGCCCCCCGGTCCTCCAACGTTTCACGGATCGTTCTGTGGGCGAGGCGAAGCTGATCCGTTTCTTTGAGAACTTGTTCTTGGAGTTCGTGGAGCTGTTCCACTCGCCGTTGAATCAAGTACGGCGTCGGGTTTTTCTCTGCCGCGACAAGCGAAGCCAGCGCGATCGCCCATTGGGCATAGCGAGTCTGCACGTGATCGGCGAACGATGCGATTTCTCTCGCGGCGGATGTTCTACGTACCGCGTCTTCTACGAGCGGAGCTTCGCGGTTTTGAGACAGTGCGGCAATGAAGCGAAGGGGGCTTGCCTTGACGGTTCCAGGCTTCAAAAGTGCCGGGTCCGGCCGGACCCGGTCCACCAAAGGAGTGGGGTTATTAGGTAGATCGGATGGCAGTGCGCCCGAGCGCTCGCGCTGAGTCCTCAAGCGTAAACCGGTCACCTGCATTTCGGGTATTTGCAGCTTTAGAGAAAAAAGAGCGCTCCGTTTAAAGGAAAACTGGATTTTTTCAATTTCAAAAAGGTTGAAACGGGGCTCGGTGTGTTGCGTGACCTGGATAGCCCCGAGCACCGCGCGCCCCTGAAGAAGGGAAAGCTGAAAGTTCCCAATGGATACTTCGGCGCCATTCAACGCCGAGGCCGTTCTTTCTACATATCGGTGTAGGGCCCACTCTAACGCCCAAGGGCTGGCTGCTCCAAAACACAAAGCCAAACTAAGGAGGGCAGCTTTTGGCCGGAGTCGGGCACCAAAAAAAGGTGGGCGTTTCATGGGTCAATTGTATTTGAAACCAGCCAAATTGAGGAATGTTTCTTGCGCTCGAAATTAATCCATGTTTGAACCACGCACTATGAACGAGTTTGAATTCACGCCCGACGCTAACCCTGCTCTGGAAGCTTTCGATAACCCCGATACGTCGCGTAAGTACGATATTGAGTTTGTCTGTCCCGAGTGGACTGCGCTTTGTCCAAGAAGCGGTTTTCCTGATTTTGGGACCATTACCATCCGGTACCAGCCAAACCGAAGTTGCATCGAGCTGAAGTCTCTAAAGCTGTACATCAACTCGTACCGTGGTCGCCGGATTTTCCACGAGGGAGCCGTCAACCAAATCCTTACCGATTTAGTCGAAGTGACTCGCCCTTGGAAAATGGAAGTGGTGGGCGACTTCAACGTGCGGGGAAACATCAAGACGGTCATTCGAGCGGCGTTCGTCGATCCCAACCTCTGAGACCTTCCAAGTTCTTGAGTTTTTCGGCCTTTGCGGACACAGTATCGGACATGGTCAAAACTAGGTTCCTTCGCTCTCCGGACGCCCTTACCAATTTGCCGAACCTCCTTACTTTATTGCGCATTGCATTAATTCCGGTGCTGGCAGTCCTGCTCGCGTTCGATAGTGAGCAGCCGCCTTTCGATCAAGATTGGATGTTTCGATATTCCCCTGGGCGAGTGGCAGCATGTGTTCTTGCGCTGATGGGAGTGACGGATCTTCTAGATGGTTGGTTCGCGCGCAGATGGAAAATTGAAAGCCTGATGGGCAAGTTCCTCGACCCTTTGGCCGATAAACTGGTTTTGCTCGTAGGGCTTGTGATGCTCCAAGAGCTTGAGAGAGTTTCTGCATGGCTGGTGATTGTTCTGCTGAGCCGCGAACTACTCATCACCGGTTTGAGGGGAATTGCGGTGGGTGAAGGGTTAGTGATTGCCGCAGGGCAGGCCGGCAAACTCAAGCTGCTTTTCCAAATGCTGGGGCTCGGGTTTTTGATGTGGTACGGAAGCGCCTTTGGAATTTCGGCGGTGAGGGCAGGGACCTGGATTCTGTATGCTGCGCTCCTTATCTCGCTGTTTTCTGGGGCGCAGTATTTGGCTTCCTTCTATGTAGCTCTGAACGGTAAACGACGGTCTGGGTAGTGGCGCGCCGGTTTTGTGGCGAGGCGCTGGAGCAAGCCTCGCCGAAACACGCCCTTGTTGTTTGGTTTTAATTGGCTGGGTGGCGCTCGCATCGCAGACGGGTTCTGATATTTCTAGCGGTTTGGTGGCTGCGATGACGGTTTCGGGAGGCTCGCTACCGCGCCTCGCCACAAAACCTGGTCCGTTCTACAAAAAGGAAAAGTAGGCTATTCGATGCCGGGGACGTCGTTTTCGATTTCGTTGCTGGAGCGTTTTTTGCTGTCGATGAGGAGCTGCCTAAACGGCATGTCTTTTTCTAGAGTTTGGGAGTTTAAGTAGTCCTTTACTATTTTTTCGGCAATTTGGCCTTCTCCCTCTACATCAATCAAGAAATAACCTAGCGATAGTTTTAGGAATGGATCGCGGGTGTGCCTTTTGGAAAGGTCGATGAGGGTTTCCTTGGCGGCGTCCATTTCCCTGCTTTGGATGTGTGCGACGGCGAGGCCGGCTTGGGCGGATAGATCGTCGTCGTCGAGCTCCACTGCCTTTTTAAAGTGCGTGCGGGCGTCGAAGCCGTTGCGGTACTTGAGCGCTAGGTGGCCTAGGTTGATCAGCGCTTCTTTGTTTGGCTGCGCTTTCAGGGCTTCCTGAAAAAACGCAATGGCTTGTTGCTCGGAACCTTGCGACAGGGCGGCGACTCCTAGGTTGTTCCACACTGCGGCGCTTGCGTTACCGCGCGCCACAAGCGACATCCAGCAGGCTCCCGCTGCTGCGGGCTTGCCGTTTTCGAAATGGGCGAGCCCCAGCAAGTTCACTAGAGCGGTGTTTTCGGGATCGGATTGGATGGCTGTTTCAATCAACGGGATAGCGCGGGCCGGGGCGAAAATGCGCAGCAGGTTTAAGTAGGCAAAACTCCCCGGCCGGCGGGCGTCGTCTGGCTTTTCCGAATCTAGCTGCGATCGGAGCACGCTTTTTCTGTCGGTTCCTAAATTTTCGTAGGTCGCTAGCGTCGGAGCAAAGCGACCGGCACCTTGATCCCCAGAAGCGTCATAGGGCTGCTTTTCGGAAAGGCTGGCTAGTCCCCGAGTGCCGCTAAAAAGGCTCGTCGAATAGTAGGGGTAGTTGTATTTTCGCACTCTGCCCATAGGAAGCTTCGCATCGCGGGTAGGCATCTGCAGGGAAAGCTCGAGCGACGGCAAATAGAAGGTCCGAGCGTCGGGGTAGCGTTCGGGTTCAATTTCAGCGAGGATGCGGTAGCACCCTGAAGTCCATGAAGAGAGAACGCTAAATTCCTGGGCTTTATCCAAGCAGTTTGCAGCAAACGATTTTGCTTTTTCGTTAAATGGCTCAATCATCTGCCTCTTTAATTCAGACCGGTAGTTGTCTAGCTGGTCTGCCGTAAGTTCTGCCGGGACAGGGGCCGTTTGGACCGATTCCGCCATATGCCGGTACACAGAAGCCATCTTATAAATGGCCCCGAGTCCCCACTCGGCGTTTCCGAGCGACGCAATCTTGCCGTACTCTCTTTCCAGCTCCTGAAGCAGCAAAAGTTTGCGTTTGAGGTTAGCTTCGAGCGTGGCTTGGGGCAGCGCGAGGCGGTAGCGAAGGAACAAGGCCTCGCGGTTGCTGACCCACCAGAAACGTATTTTAGCGAGTGCCTCAACCCCTTTCGGGCTCTTGCGGATCTCGTCCCCAAAACGGTCGGCTGCTTTGCGAGCTTCTTCCATGATACCCATGGGCGTTTTCCCGGTCCGCTGGGCGACTAGCTCTGCCGCGGCCAATGAGTAGTGCAAGTAGTCGGAGTACGAAATGCCTCGTCCGGCGCGCGCCGTCAGGTAGTATTGCACAAGCTTGTCGGTCGCACCCTGGTTTTCAAACGCAGTGATCAAATCCTTCTCGACTGCTTTTGCTTCACTGGGGTAGAGCCGCATATACCGGCTAAAAATTTCCTCAGCCCGATCGTTTTGTCCCGACCCGCTCAAATAGACTCCGGCGAGTCGCAGCGCGTTCTTTGCCTGGCTATTGCTAGGGTAAAGCTTCGCAAATTCTTCAAAATAACGGCCTGCTTTGTCGAAAACCGCCAGCACTTCATAGGTTTTAGCTACTTGAAGCACCATGTTTTCTCGGTACCTGCTCTTGGGGAAACGCCGTAAGAAGCGCTCTTGAGTCTCTGCGGCTGAAAGCATAATGCCGGCTTTGGAATAGTTGACGGCTGAGTTGTACAGCGCTTTTTCAAAGAGCGACTCGTCTTGGGACCCGTAAGCTTTCGTGTATTCCAAGTAACCATCCGCGGCCTCTTTGAAGCTCCCCTTTTCCTCAAGGAGCGCAATGCGCTTCAGTTCCGACTTCCGTAAGATGTCCGCGACATCCGACCTGAAGTTCCCTCGGTCGAGTTCTTTGGTTTCCAAAAACTTCTGGCAGGCCGCAATCAGCTTTGGGTATTCTTTCTTCCGGTTAAGGATGTCCAAGATCAAGTGCGCGCTGCTATTGGCGGTTGCGTGCTTTGGGTACTTCTGCACCAAATTCCAAAAACCCCGGTAGGCTTCTACAAGCTCGTGGTGTGAGTAACGTAAGTACGACTGCTCATACAAAATGTCTCCCGCATCTTTCGCGTTCGAATGGTGCTTTAAGTATTCATCGGCAATCTGCACGAAGGTACTCTCAACAGGGGTGTAGGGGATGAGTTCGAGTGAGGCTTCTTCTTTTGCGGTAAGTAGAGAGGTCGATTTATTGTTGATCGCGCCGAGCCCCGCTTTCTTTCTATCTAAGTTCAACTGGTGGTCCAGCGAGTTGAGTGCGTAGCGGATACCATCCGTCCTAAGCCCTCCGGCAGAAGTATCCAAGTATACTTTGTAGTAGTTCTCCGCAGCCGCAACGTAGGCCGTTTGTTTATACTGGATCTCAGCGAGGTAAAATCGGACTTTCGACGCGTAATCCGTTTTAGAGAAAAACTCGAGGTACTTCGAATAGGTGTTTTTTGCGCGCTCATAGATCACGGAGTCCTTCGTTTTTTGCGCAGCTGCGTGGTACTTAAAAGCGTACTTTCGAGTGGTTTCTTCGTAGTTTTGAGCGGCTACTTGGACAGTGCTTGGGTTTGCCGAATTGAGCTCGTACCAGTTGCTGCTGGTCACGTACACGGGAAGCTTTGAAAATAGGCGCGAAGTTGCTAAGTCTTCTTTTCCCAAAAGGTTTAAACCCTCGACTACTTTCAAGTCATAGTCTGGGTTTTTAGAAAAACCTGCGTCTAACTCCAATAGAGTATCGTAGAGCTTTATAGAATCGGGGATTCGGCCTTTCTCGAAGTAGATAGAAGCCATGTTTTCTAAGCCGATTCGATGGTGCGGCATTCCTAGGGATTCAAAAAAAGACAAAGCGTCACTAGTCGCTTTGAGTTCTGCAAAAGGGAGCGCAATGTCTCGGATCGCTTCTGAACGGATCTGAATAGCAGAACGATCGGCATCGGAGTCCGCAAAGCCAATCACCCACTTAAACTGTTTCAAAGAGTCTGAGTAGTCTTGGAGGTTGTAAGCGCACCAGCCCTTTTTGTAAGTGGCGTAGGGCAACAGCGGCAGGTGTTTGCGGGCCAAAATTTTATCGTAATAGTGCTCGGCTTCTCGAAATTTGCTTTTTTCAAAGTAGTAGTCCGCGAGCTGTAAAAGAGCGTCGGGGTAATATTTCGACCGAGGAAGTTCGCGCGCGATTTTTTCTAGGTAACGGATGCCTTCCAAAGGGCTTCCCTCGTCCATGGAAGAAACAGCGAGAAAGTAAATGACTTCGTCGTTTCTTGAGTGTTGAGGCGAGCGTTTTAAAAGGTCTTTGTAAACGGCTCGGGCCTTAGTGAGAGAGGCCTTTGGTTCGCTGGTATCGAGTTTAGGCTCTTTACCGCGCTTGCTTTTCTCCCACTTGGTGACCGAATAATCAAAGTCTTGCTGGGCCTTGGCCATTCCAGCGTAATAGTCTTCCATGTAGAGTGCGCCCAATCGCAGGTTTAGCTCTGAGGCCTGTTCGTTGTCCCGGGCGTCTCGGATAAATTTTTTGATATCTTCAATGAGGGAACGCCGTTTCGCGGCAAGGATAGTAGATTTTTCAGAGTTGTATTCTTTTGCATCTTCCTGGAGCAGGGAAGGGGCTTTCAAAACAGTGGTTGTTTTGCGGATTTTTACTCGGCTAGAGCCTTCGGCAACGGACGCCAATAAAAATGCAGCGGCGAAGCCGCAAACGACAAAGTGTGCCATCCCCTTTACTTTAACCGCCATGGGCCCCCCGGTCCTTCTTTTCGCGGCTAGGCTGCCTTCAGCGCAGCTTCCATCCGAGTTTCAAACACAGTCGACTGGATCTGGTTCTTCGATGCTTCGTCTATCAGAGTGAACTGCACTGCGATCCCTTTCCTCGCCCCTTTGTCCACTCGGACGACCACACCACTTGCCTGCACAGGGCTTGAAAATCCCGGGCCCTTGACGACAATCTTCACTTCACTGCCCGGAGGAAGGCTTGTGAGGCTACTCACAAAAACTCCGCCGGCGCTAATGTCGTCCAGAGGCGCAATAAACAAACGCGCTTCATTGTGGATGATCACTTGCCCTCGAACTTTCGCTCGGGGGTCCCGCCGCGCTTTTGAGGCTTTGATTGCGTTCGTCATAGGCCCTCCATGAACCCATTGTATCCGCATACTTAGTCTCAATGCAAAGCTAGCAGGGTCAGAAAAAAGTGAAAAAACCTAACAAATACAACGACTAAAATTGTGCTGATCGTGTTGAGGATAATTCATTAATCGTCGTTTGCCGTCTTTTTTCAAAGCGTTCCGAAGTCTCCTCCATCGAGCTTTTCGACAAGTTGGAGAAAATACTTAATGCAAAGCGTTAGTATGATCAGGAAGGCAGCGAATGTCCGCGTGCCGGGAGGTTTTGGAACCATGAACAAGCAGCTGGTATTAAGTGGCGTTCTAGTTTCGGTTCTTGGTCTTACAGGTTGCAAGACCGAAGAAGTCTTTTACTCCAACCTACAAAAGACAGACGTGTTTATTCAGCAGTACTCTGACAGCAGGTTCGATTTTCTTTGGGTCATGGATAACTCTGGCAGCATGGCTCCGAACC
>JANPJT010000314.1:0-10680 GCA_031425635.1 Pseudomonadota bacterium | reverse complement strand
GGCTTTACAAGGTTCTCGCTATGAGAGAGCGGATGAATACGGCGAGTGAGCAATCCAGAGAACAAAACCCTGTCGACATTTTAATCCGCAAAACGCTCTGCTTCTACCGAGAGAAAAAAGAACCTCTGAAGACAGTAACCTACGAAGACGGGCCGTTCCTCTCCTTTCTGAGGACTTCGCTCGCCGACTTAGAGAACAAGCTGGAAGAAACCATTTTCCAAAGAGAGTTTGATAAGCAGCAACGCAAAGAATACGAACGGCTCCTCACAGAGAACAAAGGCATTGAAGAAACCATTCGCCGGCAGGCCGAGCTGGAGGCTGATAGGAACTTTGAGCGAATTTCTAACGCGGCGAAAAGAAAGGTCCGAGCCCCATGAGAGCTCTTTCGTCGGCGTCTCTTAAGAAGTTCATGGTGGAGCTGGGCGTGGGGGCCGGGAAAGTTCTTTTGAAGTACTACCAAAAGAAGCACACGATCAGCCGCAAGGAGGGGGCCGGGATAGTGACAGAAGCGGATCCCGCAGCGGAGCGTTACTTACTTCGAAAGATTTTTAAGGAGTTCCCTCAAAGCGCTGTAATCACAGAAGAAACTGGGCAGCACGGGAAGGGCGATGAACTCCTTTGGATCCTCGATCCTCTCGACGGCACGACCAACTACGCACACGGGTTCCCTTGGTTTTGTGTTTCGATTGGTCTCCACGTGCACGGCCAACCGCGAGCAGGACTGATTTATCAACCTCTAACGAAAGAGTGCTTTTATGCCGAAAAGACCAAAGGGGCGTTTTTAAATGGGCGCCGCCTGAAAGTCTCAAAAACCCAAGACCTGAAGGACGCGCTTTTGGGAACGGGGTTCTACTATACGACAGGTAAACAACTCTCTGAGGAGATTGAGATTTTCAAGCGGGTCCAGGATAAAGCGCTCGGGGTCCGGCGGCCTGGCTCGGCAGCGTTGGACTTAGCCTATGTAGCAGCAGGGCGTTATGACGGCTTCTGGGAACGTGGCCTATCGTCGTGGGATGTAGCGGCGGGATTTCTTTTGGTGACGGAGGCCGGCGGAAAAATCTCGGGCTACAAGGGTGCAGATGTGACACCTTTTGATAAAGAGGCCGTTGCAACAAACGGGCGGCTGCATTCCGCAGTACTTGAGTTGATACAAACCTAGAACCAGGAAGGTTCTTTTTCGGATCGTGACGGAAAAGAAATGGCGCCCTTACCCAAACGCTGGATTGTACTCATCGGAAAGAGCCCAAAGGGGCCCTTGAATGAGGAAGAGATCCGCGATCTCCTCAACCAAAAAGTCATCCGCACCAACGACATCGCTTACCAATTGCCTGAGAGCACTGAAGTAAAAGCTCCCACGGAGTGGAAGCTGCTATGGCAGTACCCCGAATTCGATCGCCGCAAAGAAGCGCCTTCCAGCACTGCGCCCACCGAGAGGCGCAGGAACGAACCCCTTCCAGCGCCACTCGCGGCACTCCCTCCGGAGCTCATTAATATATCTCCCGAGGAACTGATCCCCCGAGCAACGCCCGCCCAGTCTTTCGATAAAAGTGTCGAGGACGTGCAAACTTCGCGGCCAAGCCTCCTAGACAGACTTTTTGCAGGCCGCAGTTTGAGTCCCACGATGGGCTTTGCCGGCCTTTCGGCGCTGTGCCTCGGCGTGACTTTCTGGCTCTGGAGCGGCCCGGCGCCTTTACCAACTCCTGCGGCACGCGAGCCGGAACGCGCTCCGGCAGAATCTTTTGTTCCCCGGCGATCGTTCGACAAAGCTTCGGGGCAGATGGCGCTCCCTCGGCAAATGGCGCTTCCGCGAATGGCCCCGGCTGAATCCCGGGAAGCCGAAGTGCGCGAGCCGGACAGTGGCGAAATCCCCCCTCCAACCGACGGCATGGAGGACGATGAGCCTCTCTCGCCTCCGGGGAGACCACTCGCAGTACCATCGAAAATCCGTCCGGGAAAACGAAAGCCGAACCGGCTATTGCTGCCCGATTCTGATGAAGATTTAGAAAGCCAAGAGGAATCTTTTAACCCGGAAGGCGACACACCGGGAGCCGACGCCGAACCGACCGAAGAGTAGGGGGCTGTACCGTAACGGTACAGACCCTAGTTTTTATTAGCTAAGCTCTACGGAATATGGTTTCCATCCCACATGGATTTGATTTCCGCTGTGAAACAAGGGATGGAGCAATCCCTTGGAGCCGACTTCGCGAGCCAGCGCTTTTTAGCGTGCGTTTCCGGAGGCGTTGACTCGGTCGTTCTACTCAATGCGTTCCATCGCCTGGTTCCGAAACAGAATTTAAGCATTGCCCACTTCAACCACCAGACCAGAGGCACCGAGTCTGAAAAAGACGCCGAGTTTGTCCAACGGTTGGCAAGTTCCTTAGGAATTCCCTTCGAAATCGGTATCCGGCCGCCGAACCGCGGCAGAGACGAAGCGTCGATGCGTACCGACCGCCGATTGTTTCTGGAACAAGCTGCTTCAAAACAAGGAGCGCATTACTTGCTTACCGGGCACCACTTGGATGATCAGCTAGAGACGGTGCTGATGCGCCTCGTCCGAGGGACTGGGCTGGGAGGGCTGAGGGGAATGGAGCCCGTCAACGGGCGTTGGGTGAAGCCTCTGCTGGGGATTTCGCGGGAAAAGATTGTGGAGTACGCACACTTTAAGAAACTGGAATTCCGGGAGGATTCTAGCAACCAAGACAGCTCCTACTTTCGGAACCGAGTCCGACATGAGCTAGTGCCGGTCATCAATCGATTGAGTGAGTCGTTTGGCGGGAATGAAGCGTTTTTAGCCCGCTTAAAAGGGATGACTGAGGAAGTGGCAGAAACTGAGTCGACGTTGGGCGACCAGACGCGCGCTTTGCTTGCGCATACGGTGAAGTTAACGCCTTTCTGGCTAAGGATCGATAAAGCCCTTTTCCAAAAGCTTCCGGGGTTCTGGCAATCTCGCGTGGTTCGAGCAAGTTTGAACCAGCTGGGCGTTCCCACTCTAAGCCGTGCCGATTTAGGGCGCGTGGTTTCCGCCTGCAATGCTTCGATACCTAGCACGAGTTTTTCAGGCTTTCGATTGAAGCAGTCCTGCGGGTACATTTACTTTCAAACAGTAGAGCAGGGTAGTTACGCAGTGCGCCCCAGAAAAATCGATCGCTTTGGGCGCGAAGCGCACTTGCCTGAGCTGGAAATCCGATTGCACCTCGCCGACGGCGAATGGGATTTACGTTTTCATCGGCCCGGAGACCGAATGGGTTCGGGAAAACTCACCGACTTTTTTCTCAAAGCCCGGATCCCTCAACCGGAAAGAAGTTTAATCCCCGTGCTGTTCCCCAAAGGCGGCAACCAAGCCAAGTGGGTCTTTCCTCAACCAAGCCCGCTTGTGGAAATTGAGTACGCTGGGTTTGCCTTTGCTGCGTCATTGAAATCATTGGAAAATCCCACGAGCCCTTGAGGCTTTGGCTTCCTCTACCGATAGCTGCTGTAGAAGAAGGTGCTATGAAATCTTCCCAAAAGACTCTAATCGCTTGGCTCTTACTGGTGGTCGCGACCGTGATGCTGTTCCAAACAGCGCGGGTTCAAAAAACGACCAAACGCATTACTTTCAACCAATTCATTGAATTGGTGAAACAGAACCAAATTGCGAACGTCACCTTCCGAGATCAGGGCCGGATTGAAGGCAAGTTTGCTGAAGGGCACGAGGCGGGCGCGGCGTTCGAATCGATTGGCGACACTTCGTCTGAATTCTATTTGAAGCTTCTTGCAGAACACGGGCTAACGCCTAGCTATGACATTGGCCAGAACAATTCGCTTTGGCTCCAGTTCCTCATTGGTTGGGGACCGATGGTGATTTTGGTTGTGCTACTGCTGTTTTTCCTTAAGCAAATGCAGACTTCGGGCGGTAAGGCAATGCAGTTTGGCCGTTCGAGGGCAAAACTCCTCACCGATGGCCATACCCGAGTGAATTTTCAAGACGTTGCAGGTTGCGACGAAGCGAAGCAAGAGCTCGTCGAGATTGTCGATTTCTTGAAAGATCCAAAAAAATTCACCCGCCTAGGCGGCCGAATCCCTAAAGGCGTATTGCTGATGGGATCTCCGGGTACTGGGAAGACCCTGCTTGCAAAAGCCGTTGCGGGAGAAGCCGGCGTCCCATTTTTTAGCATCAGCGGATCGGACTTTGTGGAAATGTTTGTGGGCGTTGGCGCAAGCCGCGTGCGCGATCTTTTTGAACAAGGACGAAAGCATGCTCCGTGCATTATTTTTATCGATGAAATCGACGCTGTCGGTAGACAGCGCGGTGCGGGCCTCGGTGGCGGGCACGATGAACGAGAGCAAACTTTGAACCAGCTCCTCGTGGAGATGGACGGCTTTGACTCCAAAGAAGGCGTCATCCTCGTTGCGGCAACCAATAGGCCCGACGTGCTGGATCCCGCGCTCCTTCGCCCGGGACGTTTCGATCGAAGTGTGGTCGTCGCAAAGCCCGATGTCCGGGGTCGTGAAGGTATTTTAAAAGTACACGTCCGAAAAGTCCCTGTCACACCGGACGTGGATCTGCAAGTGATCGCGCGCGGAACACCCGGCTTTTCGGGTGCCGATTTGCAAAACTTAGTGAACGAGTCAGCGCTGATTGCTGCCCGTAAAAACCGAAACAACGTTTCCATGCGGGAATTTGAAGAAGCCAAAGACAAAGTCATGATGGGCACTGAGCGCAAATCGATGATCATTGGCCCCGAAGAAAAGAAGGCGATCGCGTACCACGAAGCAGGGCACACCATTGTGGGCAAGTTCTTAAAAGGCCTCGATCCTATCCATAAAGTAACCATCATTCCGCGCGGGATGGCGCTGGGGCTCACTCAAACGCTTCCCACCGAAGACCAGCTCACGCTGTCTAAAGAAAAAGCGGAAAACATGATCGCGTTCTTAATGGGCGGGGCGCTTGCCGAGCAGCTGGTGCTGGGCCAAAAGACTACGGGCGCTGGAAACGATATTGAACGTGCGACTGACCTTGCGCGCCGAATGGTTTGCGAGTGGGGGATGAGCGACGTGATTGGCCCGATGGCAATCGGCAAGAAGGAAGAAAATGTGTTTCTCGGGCGCGAGTTCCACCAGGGGTCTGGAAGCGTGTCTCCAAAATTGGCTGAGCTAGTCGACGGAGAAATGCGGAACCTCATCATGTCGAACTACGAACGCGGCATGAAGATCTTAAAAACCCGCATCGATATCCTCCACAAAATGGCGGACGCTCTGCTGGAGCGCGAGACGCTGAACCGCGAAGAGATCGACCGCCTTTGCGAGGGCAAGCCTCTCGCGCCCTTTGAACCGGCGACGGCGAATGGGAAAGTAGGCAGCGGAAACCCGTCGCCGTTTGGTACGCCGGGAGCGCAAGTCGCTTAAAGTCCAAAGGGGAACCGATGTGTTTCAAAAGACTCATAGTGGGCTTACTGCTCACTGGTTTTTTATTCGCAGAGGAAAAGAACGAGCCGCAAGGAAACCCCTACGCCCCACCAGCCTCTTCGCAAACAGACGAATATCCCCCGTTGCCAAACTATAGGCGTTCTTTCGCTTACGGCTCTGCGGTAGGGCTAGCCGCGCTCTATGCGATTATCATTTCTTCGACGGAAGGCCACCGTTTTCTGAGTGATATACCCCGAATCCCCCCAGCGCTCTGGGAGGATGGAAACTACCGGCTCAGGTTCTCTGGGATACATTTATCGGCAATGATGGTGTTTGGCGGGGTCGGGTTAGCCGTCCGGCTCTTAGCGGGTGAGCTAAGAGACTATTTCTCGCAGCCGAAAACGTCGAAAGAGCCGTCGCTCTTTGATGACTTATCCGCTGAGCCGCTTGCCGCTTCTCGAAACTGCGAGCGATCCATAGAAACCCTTTCCCGAAACCCATAGCGGCGAAGGCTCATCCCCGCCTGGGCGCTGGTGCCCCTTGGGGCCTCTACCCGGATCGCCCGGGTTGTGCGAAGATTTCTGCATGAAGAAACAAGTTTGGTTTGCGCTAGCCGCCGTCGCGGTGGTTGGAATGATAGTGGGGGTGCTTTTCCTGCGCCCCGCCCCTCCCGATAACGCGGCCGAAAAGCCCGTCGCCGGAACCGACGGAGGGGACTCAGAAAATACAGAGACCGCCGACAACTCTGAGGGGGGTGGGGAGGAAGTGCTAGAAGATACCCACAAGACTATCGCGCGGGTAGGGGAGTACGAGTTTGCCTTTCGCCGCAACATCACCGATTTGGGAGGCGCCCATCCGGAAGTTTTCAACAGCTACGAAGCCAAAAATACCGCGGCCAACCAGCCTCTGAAAGCTACCGATGTGTTCACGGAGGCCTCCCTGATTGCGGCTTTTGCCCGTGCGGTGCAGCCAGACGACTACGCAACGGATCCAGAAACCAAAACCGGTTTCCAGCGACTGGTATCATCGAAATCAGCCTCAGATCTGGCGCGCCACCTGTCCTCCTTGCAGGCCAGTGCCTCGTTGGGTGCTCCTGAAGGCTGCGAGGGCAAGCCATTTACATTCGATCCCGCTACCGAAAACTTTGCCATCATCGACTTTAATGAAACCACTGGCATGGCCACAGTGCACTTTGGCGTTACCGGCACCCCCCACCTCTGCAACGCGAGTTTCCCACGATTGAAACTGGTGGTCGAAACACCCGCAAGATTGAAAAGTGCATTTACCGATGCTTTAAGCGGCAAAAACGGCTTTTTTCCCAAGACAGCGGATCTCAAGGCTTGTGATACCTGCGACCCCATTGATGTTGAAAAAATAGAACTCTTAGGGCCTTAAGTTTTTGCCGGAACGGTTCAACCTTACGCTGCACATAACGCGTCTAGCCATCCCGCAAAAACTTCATTATCTTTATGCTTTAGCCAAATTCTGCCGATATGAAGTCGAGCGTTGGTGAGCGGAGAGCAAGCGGACTGATGAACGAGTACCTCAATAACTTACGAGAAATATTACGGGTTCAGGATCTCGTCGATATTCTCTTTGTGACTTACGTGGTGTACCGCGTGCTGCTCCTTATCCGCGGCACCCGAGCGGTTCAAATGCTCACGGGCTTTGGGATCATCCTCATCATGTATTACCTGGCCGACCAGCTCCAGTTCCATACGTTGAACACCATTTTAAAAGAGTTCTTCCAAAATTTTATCCTGATTTTGATCATTGTGTTCCAAGACGAGATCCGAAAAGCGCTCACGCAAGTAGGGCGCAACCCGTTCTTTACCAGCACCAACACGATTGAAGAAGTCGCTATCGTAGAAGAGATCTGCCAAGCGGCAGCGCAACTCGCGAAAGAAAATGTTGGAGCGCTCATTGTGATGGAGCGAGAAACGGGACTAAAAAACTACATTGAAGCGGGAACGCTTCTCGATTCCAAAGTGAGCGCGGACCTCATCGAGAGTATTTTTCACCCAACTTCTCCCATCCATGATGGAGCCATGATCGTGCGCAACTCGCGCATCACTTCGGCCGCTTGCCTTTTGCCCATTTCGCGAGACCCTAGCATCCAGCGCGAGCTAGGCACCCGGCACCGGGCAGCGCTTGGCCTAACGCACGAAACAGACGCCGTCGTGATTGTCGTTTCCGAGGAACGAGGCGAAATTTCGATTGTCCACCACGGCGTGATGCTCCGCGACTTGAATGTGAATTCACTGAGGCAAAACCTTCTGGAGCTTTTAGGGCTGCGCCGGCTCGATGTTCGGCTGGACACAAAGGCGGAAACAGAATGAGCACAGTAAAGCGCTTATTATTGAACGAACGCGGGTCGGTTCCTTTTTGGGAAAGCCTTGCGCTCAAAGTCGTGAGTTTCCTGCTGGCATTGATTCTGTGGGTGACTTTCCTTGGCCTGAAGCGTGAGGAAGTGCATAAGCGCGTCAAATTAGAGCCGATGCTCGCGCCCGGAGTCATGATCACGAACCGGATCCCCACCCACATTGATTTCACGCTGACGGGGCCTCGGCTGCAAATTAAAATGCTCGACAAGAAAATAAACCCGATACGCCCCGACTTCCGCCGAAACCGCGAGTCCACGATCGGTTTTTCAATCAATGAGGAGCTTTTGGGCGACCTCCCAAAAGATGTGCGCGTGGTTTCTATCAACCCCACGAGTGTCCTCATTCGCCTAGAGGAAGTCGTTGAACGGTACTTGCCGGTCAGCCCCACCTTGAAGGGGGCGACCCTTTCCGGTTTCGAAATCGCAGCAGTGGAGGCTACCCCTAGTAAAATTGCCGTGACGGGTCCCAAAGGACTTCTCGGGCTAGTGGGGAGTATTGGCACCGAGCCCATTGATATCGACGGCCTAAGCGGGATAAAAGAAGTAGAAGTGGCGGCAGAAGTGGATTCGAGCCAAGGCTTTTCCCTTTTACGGGAAAACGCAGTCAAAGTGCGCATCAAAGTACGGAAGGTCAGTCGTTGAACGAGAAGAGCCGGATTTTCGCAGACTGAATCCCAGCCGGCCCCAGGGTGCGTTTTGAGCTCTTTCTCCTTTTAGTGGGTGGTTGCAGAATAGCGGCCAGGCAACCCGCTCTTTCTGCTAAAAACGGGAGGTTATCCCCAAATCCGTGCGACCGAGTCATTCCACCGGCTTTGATCTTCCACTCTTTTCTTCAGAAACACACCGTCGGGCTTTGCTTTTTACTGGTAGCGAGACGCTCGTACCGCCGATACGCTATCGTTTTCTACATGCCGCTCGCCGGCGGTAACGGTTTCGGAGGAAAAAAGTGGGAGCTCAAAGCCTCTACCGAAAAATTCAGAAACTTTTTACGGCGCAAAAAAAAACACTAGCGGCAAGCCCCCTTGGACGAAGGCAAGAACCTCAAAAACTCCCCAAAGGGATCGGCTAGCGGCAGGCTAGAAACCACCCACTCATTCGGCGGTACGAGCGCCTCCCAAACACTCAAAGGCAAAACCGCCCTGCGTGTTTTTTAAAAAGCTCCCCACCAACCACCCCAAAGCCGGTACCTGAGTACGGATCGCTTTAATCTCCAAACCCGAGCACCAGCGTTAAAGGGAAATAACCGCGTTTTGGCTGGTGCCGGTAGGGTAGAGAGCTATCCGATGGTCGCATCACTACAACTTTGTCGATCGGATTCGTTGCAGAATTTAGCTTTTTCGATGTATTTGCAACCCATCCAACTATCTGGGAGACAGAACTATACAGATCGTCTTCACCGATCCGGTTACCACTCCAGCTGCACGAAAAGCCAACGCATGGGACACGGAGGGACTGTCTACTACATTGGAACTCGGGTCGATCTTGTTTAAATCCCCATTGAGATCCTCTGGAGAGTCCCCACAAAGAACTCTTGGGCTGTCTAAGCGCTTTTTACTCGCCTCCCGAGGCTGATCTTCAAAGTGAGAGAAAACAAGCGGGGTTGCGATTACGGCAGTCAGTAATGTAAACCGTGTTTATGAGCGGATTGAAAGCACCATGAAGGTCTCCTTATAAAAATTGGTCGCCTGGGGCTAATACTTTACCGCTCCCGCAATCAACGAGAAAGTTCGTCAGCCCCCCAAACAAAATGGCAAAAATTGACCGAAGGCTTATGGGCGTAGCCAGATCGTCATAGGCAGCGCGACCGATTTCGGGCTTTAAGGAGTGATGGAGAGGCCGCCATTAGTCCCTGCAAAAACCAGGGTGGGAGTGGCATAGACGCCAAGCACACCATTACCTCCCAAGCCACTGGCGATTGTTCGGTTACTGAAGCTTGCGCCCCCGTCCGTGGAAATAGAGAGGCCACCAGCAGTCCCAGCAAAAACCTGCGTGCTAGTGGCATAAACGCCGTAGACGAGATTCGCTCCCAATCCACTAACGGTAGTACGGTTACTAAAGCTTGCGCCCCCGTCCGTAGAGATGGAAAGGCCGCCTTGAGTCGCAGCAAAAACCTGGGTGGGAGTGGCATAGACACCCCTGACACTGTCATTTCCCAATCCATTAGCCGTAGTACGGTTACTAAAGCTTGCGCCCCCGTCCGCGGAAATAGAAAGGCCGCCAGCGGTCGCAGCAAAAAACTGGGAGGGAGTGGCATAGACGCCTTGTACGAAAATAATACCCAAGCCATTAGCGGTCGTACGGTTGCTAAAGCTTGCGCCCCCGTCCGTCGAGATGGAAAGGCCTCCATTAGTCGCAGCAAAAACCTGGGTAGGAGTGGCATAGACGCCCGAGACGATATTATCACCCAACCCATTAGCGGTAGTGCGGTTACTAAAGCTTGCGCCCCCGTCCGGGGAAATAGCAAGGCCGACTTGAGTCGCAGCAAAAATCTGGGAGCTCGTAGCATAGACGCCTTGTACGGTACTACTTCCCAACCCATTGGCGGTAGTTCGGTTACTAAAGCTTACTCCCCCGTCCGCGGAGATGGAGAGGCCGGCATCGGTCGCAGCAAAAATTTGCGTATTAGTGGCATAAACGCCGAAGACGATATAACTTCCCAATCCACTAGAGGTAGTACGGTTGCTAAAGCTTGCTCCCCCGTCTGTCGAGATGGAAAGGCCTCCACCAGTCGCAGCAAAAACCTGGGTGGTAGTGGCATAGACGCCGTAGCTTAGATCACTTCCCAATCCCTCGGCGGTAGTTCGGTTACTAAAGCTTGCGCCCCCGTCCGCTGAGATGGAGAGGCCGGCATCGGTCGCAGCAAATACTTGGGTGCTAGTGGCATAGACGCCCCGGACGGCATCATCTCCCAA
>JANPJT010000313.1:0-10215 GCA_031425635.1 Pseudomonadota bacterium | reverse complement strand
GCAGCCGAAGGAGGGCTTTGGGTATAGGTTATCGCTCGCGGGTTTCCCCCGACGTTGAGGCCTGTCCCGCAGCCGCTCGTGAACAGAGCCATGCAGCCAAAAATGGTGAGTGTCTTTTGCATGCGCTTACTGGATCCTTCTCGCCCCAATATTGCTAAACTGGTAAAACCCCAGGCCGCTAAAGAACCTAAGCCAGTTAGTGGGATGAGATCCCACCCCTTGCAACGAGCCATCGGAAGGGTCGATGACTGAATCCGGTTGCCCGAAAAACTGGGAAACTAAAAGGGTGTCGGGATCTAAACGGTAAACCACTGAGTCCGACACAAAAAAGGTTTGAACCCCGTCGGTCGTGAGGCTGGTGGGGTTAGTAATGCGGGCCGCAACGCCGGTGCCGCCGGAGTTTCCCGGAACCCCCGCTGCCCCTACGATGGTGGTGACTTCTGCGGTTTCTATGCTTATCCGCCGGAGCGTGCTGTTATCCGCATCCGATAAGTAAAGCTGGTTTTTTAAAAGGGCGACCCCTGTAGGGGATTTGAATCGCGCAGCAGTGCCCGCGCCATCCGCAGAACCAGAAATCCCCGCCGATCCCGCCCATGTTTCTACTTGGCCGTAGTTGCTTGAAAGCAGCGAGAGCTTGCGCACGGTATGGTTGGAAACCTCTGCAATGTAAAGCGCGCGTCCGTCCGAAACGAAGTCGAGGTTTCCGTAGAACTGTGCGCTGGATCCTGTCCCATCGGCAGTCCCAAAAACATTGGCGGTGCCGGCGATGGTGGTGACCGCAAGAGTGTTTAAGTTTAGCTTTCGGATAGTTCCCGAGTCTGGCTGACCAAAGAAAAGCTCTTGGCCTACTAGCGCCATACCATTGACTCGGGTAAGCCGTGCGCTGGTGCCCACGCCATCTTGGGTTCCCGCTACGCCTAAACTTCCGGCAAGGGTGGTTCTGCCGCTGCCGTCTGCGTTCATTCTAAAGATCACGTAGTTTCCTGCGTCGGCTGAGTAGATAAAAGAGCCATCGCTTACCGCTTGAGTTTGAAAGCCCAACTGAGTGAGTAGTGCGGGGCCGTCGTTTAAGCTGGCTACACCACTTGATATGTTTGAACTGGCTTTGGCACCAATAGCTCGGAAGATTTGTGTCGAAGTGTCTAAGGCTCGGAGCACATTCATGCCGGCACACGTTGGGTAGAGGTTAGTGCCAAACCCGCTCATTCCAAACGGTGAGCCACAAACCGCCCCAGCGGCCGAAGCGTCGGCTAATGGAGCGCTATTGGATACCCCGCTTCGGCCCAATATCGTAGTCACCGCCAAGGTGGCTAAATCGCATTCGCGGATAAGGCCTGTACCGTCGAGCGCGTAGAGCTTTGAGGCAGAGGCATATAGTCCGACGGGTGTATTAAAGGTGGCTGCATTGCCAACCCCGTCGGCGCTGCCCGCTACACCCACTGTGCCAAAGGGTGTGGTGACCGCTCCCGTCGCAATCGTAATCGCGCGGATGGTGTGGTTGGAGCTATCTGCCGCATAGAGCACCAAGCTGTCTGCGCTTAAGGCGAGCCCCGCGGGGCTCCGAAGTCGAGCGGAGCTCCCCGAGGCATCCGTGCTGCCAAAAGTTCCGCAGAGCCCTGCAAGCGTGGATACATTGCCGCTAAGAGAGGAGCGTCGAATGCAGTGGTTGCTTCTATCCGCAATGAATAACTCCACTCCGTCGGAGGCCAGTCCGTAGGGCGCATTGAAGCGAGCGGCGCTTCCTGAGCCGTCCGACGTTCCACTGCCGCCTGCTGCCGATCCCGCAAATAGGCTCACGGAATAAGTGGAAGTGTCCATTGCTTTGATAGAGTTGTTCCGCTGGTCTGCTACGTAAAGCGTACTCCCCACCCAAGCAAGTCCTGTCGGATCCCAGAAGCGAGCAGCGCTACCCGTTGCAAGGGTGTTGCCGTTTTGACCCGGACTCCCCGCGATTGTCGTGAGAGTATTATTTGCAATGTTTAGCTCACGTAAGGTGTGACCGCGAAACTCCCCGTAAAAAAAGCGATTTCCATCTTGGGTGGCTAGGAATCGCGCACCACCAGCGATGGTCGCATTTCCGGTCCAGGGAAAGGAAGCAGAGGTGTCCAAGGATGTATCCACTAGTCCGCCGCTAAAGGCAGAAACAACTCCGGTGATTAGGTTCAAGCTCCGTAAAGACGACGACCCCTCGTCCACAAAATAGAGTGTTGTTCCCACTACGGCGCCTTGGCCGGGGCCAGCTAAGCGTGCCGTCGAAAGCCCAGCGCCCTGCGTGTAGCCAAACTGGAAGGGGGACCCTGCAACGAGGGAGGTGGCTCCAGTCGCAAGCGAAACTCGGCGGATCGTGTGAGCGCTTGGATCCAACGCGTAGATGTCGGTGGCATCAGTGGTGAGAAGTGAGGGAAGAAACGAACTGGCGCCGGCCGCCCCGTCGACCTGGCCCTGCACTCCGCTTCCGGAGAGCACAGTCGACACTCCAGTGCCGAGATCGATTTGTCTAATCACGAAGCTATTGTCTAGTACGTAAAGGTTAACCCCGTTCACTGTGATTCCTCTCGGGGAACTGTAGCGAGTGGCCGCAGCGCTTCCGTTGGCGTAACCGCTCGTGCCGCAAAGGCCTGAGAAGACGGTGACGTTTTGGGTGGTGGGGTCCACCCGGCGGACGCAGTGGTTGTTTATGTCGGTCAAATACAAGTTGGTGCCATCGGAAGCTATTCCCGTAGGACCGTTAAAGCGTGCTGCGGCCCCGATGCCATCTGTTGTGCCGCTGATTCCATCGCTGCCCGCGACTAGCTGGATCGTTTTAAAATCGGCTGCCGCAGGGTTGGTGTTCACGCGTCGCAAAGTGTGGCCGACTCGATCGGTGTAGTAGAGGTATGTGCCAAGCACTGCGAGGAAAAACGCGCGCTTGATTGCGCGGGTGTCGTCCGAAGTATTCGTACCAAGGGTTTCCCCATACTTTCCCGCAAAAAGCTCAGACTCCCCAGTGGCAATGGATACCCTTCGGATCATATTGCCGCCGGCTACGTATAGGTAAGTCCCATCCGATGCGATTCCCGTGGGGCCGGAGAAGCGGCTTTGCGCGGCAGTCCCCGGGTTTCCCCCAAGAGCCGTGCGTGCTCCGCCAATCGTGGAAATGGAGGAGACAATGCGGGCCGGCCGACTCAAAGTCGTTTCGATTCCATCGTTGTCGGTAATGATGAGGGAGAACACGCCATCTGGCGCGGAGCTTAGGCCGCTCAAGTTCCAAGTAAACGAACGCGCGGTGGTTTCGAGATTCGCTTGCTGGAGTAGGCCGAGGGTGGGGCTTGTCACTCGGTAGCGGAGGGCTTTCATTCGGCTGGCTAAACCTGGCAGGATCTGAAAAGAAACCGGCACCGACTCGCCGACCGAGGCAGCCGAAGGAGGGCTTTGGGTATAGGTTATCGCTCGCGGGTTTCCCCCGACATTTAAGCCGTTACCGCAGCCGCTCGTGAACAGAGCCATGCAGCCAAAAATGGTAAGTGTCTTTTGCATACCTCGCTCGAGGAAGGGTAGATGCTCTAGTATACGCTACTTCGCACTTTTGGGCTATTTTGTACCAACTAAATAATTGTTTTCATGAGGTTATTCTGAGTTCGCGGGCTAGCGTGGCTCCGTTGTTCAGGCTACTTTCGGTACAGTACTCCAAACCGGGGCCGAGTCTGAAAAGCGTTTGGTCCCGGTGTCCAGAACCCTTCGTGCATTTGCGTGAAACCGCAGTGCTCCGCCACGCGTTTGCACTGAAAAAGTTCCTCGGTGGTGGGAGCGCAAACTAGGAGACTACCGTTTGTCGTAAGGATTTTGGCACAGTGTTCTATCATGTGTTCTAGCTTGAGAAACGAAAGGGGCAGGCCCCACGCCAGAACAGAGCGTTCCAGCACGAACGGGTTCAGCAGAAGGGCAGCGTCTACAGGCTCTTTCCACTCTAGGAAATCCGCGGCATGGAACGCACCATTTTGAATCGAAACTGCAAAGAATTCTCCCCACTCCTTGCGGGTCCGGAAATCGCGGAGGCGACGAAAGGCATCGACTTCGACACCGTGCACTACCGGGGAAAAACCTTTTTCACGAAAGAGCTGGTCCAATACGGGCGCTAAAAAAAAGGTGCGGCAGCCGATATCGACCACGCGCAAAGTTTGATTGGATTTGGTTTCGGGCCAGGGGAAAAGCTTTAGAAACTCCGAGACTTCTTGTGCTGCCTCGGTTTCTCCGGGGGGTGCTGCAAGAGGTTTCGGGGCGAGCGAGAAGCGAAAAAAATCCCGGAGCGCGAAATCGATCGAGTTTCGCAAACTCCAGGCTTTTTCCACTTTAACGTGGGAAGACAGCGAGGTTGATGTTCTTAAAGCCTGCGATCTGGGCGGTAGAAATGATCCGGCGAACCGCGCCGTAGTTTACTTTTTCATCTGCCACGACGTTTACATAGCCTTCTTTGTTGGCGAGTTTTACCAGCCAGGTTCGAAGGGACTCAACGATCAAAGGCCCTTTGGTCACCGACGCGACATCGGTGATAGCCGCCTCTTTAGAGCCGGGCACGCTATCTTGAGCGTAGATCTTGTCGGCAGCCACTTGAATAGTGACGGCTTTTTTTGGCATGTCGGCTGTTTTTGCGCGGGGCAGGGAGATGTCATGCTCGAGCTTTACCCACTCTTCCACGCTCTGGTTATTCGTGAGCAAGAAGATCACGAGGATCGCAAACATATCCACCATCGAGGTAAGCGATAGCGATACTGCTCCGACTTTCTTATTTTTTTCAGCAGACCTATTCTTGCGCCCTGTGGATAAGGCGCTGATTTTGAGTCGAGCTCTCTTCAGGGGCATGGTTTACTCCGTGCTCATTGCGACCGATTTCAAGCCACCTTCTTTGAGAAGATCGATAGCCGAAACCACTTCGCCGTAGTTCACATCATCCGTAGCGGAAACGCCGCCCGCGTTCACTTTAGCGTCTTTGACTGCGCTGCTCACCACCGACAGCAAACCGTCGTGATCGTAAGTGCTGCCCTTCATGGCAACCCCTGTGGGCAGCTTGCCCGCTTTGGCTGGCCAGACGAGCTCGTAGCCGCGCTTAGTCACGCGCAGCTCCAAGCGCTTCGGTGGTTCTGTGCTTGCCACCGAGCGCACGCCTTTTTTGGATTCGACTGCAGCTTGCATGCTCGCGATTTGCACCCAGACAGCGCCAAGGAGCAAGAAGAGGACTAAGGAAGAGAGAAGGTCGATGAACGGTACGAGGTTAAGCTCGACGTTCAGTCCTCCATCTCCTCCTGGTGTTGATACGCCGCCCATGGTTTACGCTGCCTCGCTAGTTGATTCTTCGCCCACTCCAAAACGCTCACGGTTTGCGAGAACGAAGTTGAGGGTTCGGATGCTGATTTCATTGATGTCTTCGATGACGTGCTGCGCTCTAGCGTGCAAGAAGGCGTACGCAAGAACCGCAGGAACCGCCACAATCAGACCAAACGCAGTGCAATGCATCGCTTCTGCGATACCTGCCGTCAGCTTGGAAGCCTTTGTCGCAGCGTCCGCATCGGCGACTGCAGCGAAAGAAGCAATTAGACCCGAAATCGTTCCGAGGAGTCCGACTAGAGTGGCCACGTTGCCGAACACTGCGAGAAAGCCTACGCCTTTTTCGATTTTGGGCGTTTCAATCATCGCGCCTTCATCGAGTGCCGCTTGGATCTCTGCGTCAGTGCCTCGGTTAATCAGCTTGATCAAGCAATTCTTGATTACTTTAGAAAGCGGGGCTTGGTTTTGGTCACAAACGACAAGCATCCCTTCGAGATCCCCTTTGAGCAGGTAAGTCGTGAGGTTCTTAAAGAAATGTTCTTTGTTCATGTTCATTTTGAAGTAGAGCTGGTAAACCCGCTCGCCCACAATGTAAGTACAAGCAATTCCTAGTAAAAGAATGGGATGCATCCCCCAGCCGCCTTCTTGATAGGCGTGTATTAGCGTCATCACGGAAACCCCCTTTGAAGAAAATTTTTAAAGTTTTTTGGTGAGGCAACCGAACTAACAGGCATGAGCATCCTACTAAAAACGCCTATAGTTCGTTACCTACTAATTGTAACAACGTTTCTCGCGATTAGCGAGCAGACCGTTTATGCGGCCGGCGAAGTTCAAACAAGCCCGATACCGGGTGAGGCGCCGGCAGCAACAGCTCCTTCCCAAGGGGGGGCGGCTTCGGGGGTTCAAGGCTCAAAAAATGCTTCGCTGGTTTTTGATCCAGAAAGCAAAAAATACTTCATTGGCGGCAACGCAAAATTCATGCTTCGCCAAGGGCAAGAAAGCAGTGTGATTGATCGGATTGAAGTGAGTGTCGACGGTGGGGAGTACGTTGCATACAAAGACGGCATCGCTCTCACGGAAGAAGGGAAACACACGATCAAGTTCCGTGCGATCAACCCAGTAAACAATTGGTCTCCCGTGCAATTTGTGGAGCTGTTCCTCGATCTCACGCCCCCGCTCACCCAGACAAAATTTGAAGAAGGGAAGTTTTTCAGGAAAGACAATGTGGGAAGTGTAGAGAAGCAAGAAATTTTCGCCGCTCTCAATTCCACTTTGAGCTTCTTAGCGCAAGACAACCTCTCCGGGGTTGCTAAAATTGAATATTCTTGGGAAAGCGAAACCGCATTTATCCCATACTCCAAGCCTATTCTCATCGATAAGCCCGGACGCAGGGTGCTTTTCTTCCGATCCACCGATCGAGTGGGGAACGCAGAGCCCACAAAGCAAATGACCTTCGTAGCGGATGGCACAGCGCCTGCGTCCGAGTTGAAAATTGCGGGGGGCCCCTTGAAGCCTGCGACGGTCAATGGCGTGAGCTATTTGAGCACCCGCGACAGCGTATCGTTTGCCGTGGAGTCGGGCGACAAAGAATCGGGAGTGAGGGAAGTGTTTGTGGCCCAGGACGATAAGCCAGCCACCCGCTACCTGAAGCCCATTTTCTTCCTTCAAGAAGGGCCTCACTCGCTCACCTACTACTCTGAAGACAACGTAGGCAACAAAGAGCCAGCGAAAACAGTCACCCTTTACTCAGTATCGACAGCCCCAAGAACTTCCGCCACCGTGGCCGGAAAAATGGTGAATAAAGGCGGAGTAAATTACGCACGGCGCGATTTGCGCCTGAAGCTTGCGGCCGAAGAGAACGCTGTTGGACTCGATCGCATTGAGTACCGCATCGAACCAAGCCCCGAGTTCGTTATCTACTCGGAGCCAGTAAAATTCGACAAAATGGGAGAGAACACGGTCGCTTACCGATCAGTAGATCGCGCGGGGAATACGGAAGCCGCTCGCACTTTCAAAGTCGTCATCAGCGAGTCGGCGCCCCAGACAACGGTTTCGACCACGCAGACGCTCGTAGTGCGAGACGCAATCACGTACTCGCCTTCTCCCAACGTGGTCTCGCTCCAAGTCGAGCCCAATGGAGTCGGCATTGAGCAAACGATGGTCAGCGTGAACGACTCGCCTTTTAGCGTCTACAATGGCCCTTTCACGATCACCGCTGAGCAGAAAGTGCACAAAATTAGTTATAAAAGCATCGATGAGCTTGGGAACGAAGAAACTCCCAAGACGGTCACTTACCACATGATTGGAAGCATGCCCGTCGTCGATCTCTTCGTCTCGGATGGTGTGAACCTCCAAGAGCAAGTACGCACGGACTTCTTTGACCGCCCTGGTGCCACCACCGGCAAGCGAGGAGTGGCTTCGTCGCCTGCGGCTGCTCCCCCGGTTCAGCCTCAGAGTTCGGGTGCTCCCTTAGCTTCCGAGCCGGCGCCAGTTAAAAAGCCGAACCCAAAAAAGAAGGGCCCGCAGTAGGCAACAAGTTCCCAAAGCCTCATTTTGATGCGATAAGATCGCCCGCGTGCCCAAAAAGAAAAAATTCAAATCAGGGGTTTTGCCCCGATCCCTTTCCGTCGCTCGCCTCGCGTTAGGGGGCGTCGTGCGGACTGGTTGGGCAAAAGTGCGATCGGTCGGTCTGAACGAAATAGCAAAAGCCGATAGGGTAAGAGCCCTTCTGCAGACGCAAGGCCTTATCCTTGCGAAAGAGCTTTCCGAGCTAAAAGGCAGCTTGATGAAGGTGGGCCAAGTGCTCTCTTTCTACGGCGAGCAGTTTCTCCCTCCCGAATTTACCGAAATTCTTAAAACGCTCCAAACGAAAGCAAGCCCGCTCGACTGGGAGACGATTGAGAAAACGTACCGACGGTCTTTAGGGCCTGTTAAATGGGTCGAACTTGAAATCGATCGTGAGCCAGTGGGGGCAGCTTCGCTTGGCCAGGTCCATTCCGCAGTGGTCAAAGCCACTGGCGAAAAGCTGGCGCTGAAAGCCCAGTACCCCGGAGTGAAGAAAGCTATCGACAGCGACTTGAAAGTCTTGCGCTTGCTGCTCAAAGCAGGCAACTGGGTCCCTTTTACACCTGCGCTCGATCGAATCTTTGAAGAAGCCCGTGTCCTTTTGCACCAAGAAGTCGACTACGAGATGGAGTTCAAACTCACGGAAAAATACCACCAGCTTTTTGGTTCGGACCCTCGCTTTGTCGTGCCCCGCCCCATTGCTCGGTATTCTTCGAGCGAAGTTCTGGCGACGACTTTTGAAGAAGGGGTTCCTTTAGACAGCGAAGAAGTTCTCTCGCTTTCTCAAAGCAGGCGCGATCGGCTGGGGGAAAGTTTCTTTGAATTATTCCTCAAAGAAGTATTCGAATTCCATTTTTTGCAGACCGACCCGCACTTCGGAAACTTTCGGGTGCGCATCGATCCCCAGGGAGTCCGAGACCAGATCATCTGTTTCGATTTTGGGGCGGCTCGCCCTTTGAGCGAGGACTTCTTAAACCGCTACGCTACGCTTGTCCGATCGCTCGTAGCGGGTGATGCAGCGGCTTCTCGGAAAGCGCTGATCGCACTGGAGTTCATCGATGAAGCAAGTGACGCAACTCAGTTCCAGAAGCTGTATGAACTTTGTGGAATCCTCATGGAGCCCGTCATGACGGGTGCCGAATACGATTGGAACAAAAGCGATCTCGCCATGCGGTCCCTTGCAGGTTCGCGCTATTTTATTTTCCAGCCCAATATCCGCTTACCGCCCACAGAAATGATCTCCCTTAACCGGAAAGCCGGCGGGATCTATATCTTAATGTCCAAACTCGGAGCTCGCTTCAAGCCTCGGCCGATCCTGGATAAGTATTTGGGGTTATAACTAGATCCTTTCGGGAGTTCTGGGCTGCCTGCTGATCGAAAGTGATTGCCTTGCCTTCGCAGAGTGCGAGGTTTTTTCATGGATATCGCGCGCGATGTTGGTTGTGGCTCGGGCCTTCCGCGCGGTCTAGTTTTTTGCTCATCCCGAGGTTAGTCGCCCGCTTGGAACCCTACGCCGTTCGGCTACGGGTCTGTTTTCGAAAAAAAGAAGGGGCTTTTCTTGGTGTATGGCTTTGAGAGCTGTGTTGGACTTTGACAGTCTTCTTGGGATGGTTCTTTAAGTTCTGCTCGTTAGTAGAACGGCCATTTTGTTCTTTTTATCGTTGATAGAATTGGTTTTTTTTGTTGCCTTCGGATCTCTTAGTACATACATATATATGTATATCAGATGGAGGTGTTCATGCTTTCTGGTTTGAGTGATAGCGCGCTTTTGGAAGGGATCTTTGAGGCAGTGCTTCGGGAGAAAAAGTCTACTTTGATGGTCTTGGAGCAGCTTGCTGAAGTGGATTTACGAAGGCTTTGGTTGCGGGAAGGGTATTCGAGTTTATTTGATTTTTGTGTGCGTGGTCTTAACTACTCCGAAGGCGAAGCAGCCCGTCGGATCCATGCTAGCCGTTGCATGGTGGCTATTCCGGAAGTGAAGCCTCTCTTAGAACAAAATGCGCTTTCTTTGACGGGACTCAGCCAAGTAGCTCCCCATCTAACTCCAACCAATGCCCCTGAAGTTTTGGCCGAAGTGCAGGGCAAGTCGACCCGGGAGATTGAAGGGATTCTAGATCAACGGTTTCCTGAAGCCCGGCCTCAGGAGGAATTTTTGAAAGTCCGTTTAGACCCTGAGCTCAAAGAGCTTTTGGCCCTGGCCGGCCGAGAGCTTTCTGAGAATAACGTAGTGGTTTTGTTAAAAAGAGTTTTGTAGAAATTCTTAGTGAAGAAGCCAAAGACGCGTCGGCCTGTGTCTGCTGCCGGGACAAAAAGCCCCAGTGGCCCGTCAGCGCCCTTACCGAATAAGCA
>JANPJT010000312.1:0-7022 GCA_031425635.1 Pseudomonadota bacterium | reverse complement strand
GGGGGGGCGTTTGAAGACGCGTTCGGAAGAGTCTTTGAGCGCTATACCCAGGTCTTGCAGAAGTCGTCGGCTGTAGATTTTGCCGATCTCATTTTGCTGACGGTAAAAATTTTTCAGAACTTCCCTCGCATTTTGGCAAACTACCAAACTCGTTTCCCTTTCGTTCTTATTGACGAATACCAAGACACCAACCGTTCGCAGTACCTGTTGATGAAGCTGCTTGCAGGCAAAGACGCGAACCTGTGTGCCGTCGGCGACGAAGATCAGTCTATTTACCGCTGGCGAGGGGCGGATATCTCCAATATTTTAAATTTCGAGCGCGACTTTCCCAACGCTGTCATTTTCAAACTTGAGCAAAACTATCGGTCGAGCCGCAACATCATCGAGGCAGCAAGCCAGCTTATTTCCCACAACACTGAACGGCGCGATAAAAAGCTTTGGACGGACAACTCGACGGGCGAGGCGATTTCGCTTTTGGAGTGCTACGACGAACATGACGAAGCGCTGAAGGTTGCAACGGAGGTCGTGGCGGCCCTTTCCCAAGATTTCACTTTGAACCAGATAGCCGTGTTTTATCGGACGAACGCCCAGTCTCGGCTTTTAGAGGACATGCTCCGGGCAAAAGGAATCCACTACCAGATTTACGGAGGGCTCAAGTTTTATGACCGGCTCGAAGTCAAAGATTGCCTCGCTTACTTGAAGTTGATTAGCAACCTAAACGACGACGTGAGTTTTCGACGGATAGTGAACGTCCCCGCGCGCGGTATCGGTGCCGTTTCGCTAGAACGCTTAGTGGAGAAGGCCCGCGAGCAAAGCGTTTCGCTTTACCCGTTGCTAGAGATGGCGTTTGGCAACGATCCTAGCATTCGTCTGGATCTTGGCCGGGCAGAAAAAAGTTTTCGAGCTTTCTTTCAGCTGATTGAGTCGCTCCGCTCGGCAAAAAAAGACCTGCTCCCGTCCGACCTCGTCACCATGGTCATTGAAGACTCAGGCTACCGAAAAATGCTGACCGACGAACACTCTACGGAGTCGCAGAGCCGGCTTGAGAACCTCGCGGAATTGCGGCAGAGCGTGGTGGAGTATGAGCTCAGGGCAGGCGCTGAGAACCCAGAAAAAGAGCTCGCCCTCGAGGGATTCCTAGAGCAAATCGCTTTAGTCAGTGACATCGATCGGTTTGATCCCGACGCCCCGGCCCTAAAAATGATGACCATCCACATGGCGAAGGGGCTCGAGTTCGATTTGGTGTTCATCGTTGGCTTGGAGGAAGAGCTTTTTCCGAGCATACGGCCCTGGGAGCCTGAGCAGCCCTCGGACGTCGAGGAGGAAAGGCGTTTAATGTATGTCGGAATGACTCGGGCGCGTAAAAAACTCCACCTTCTCTATGCGAAAAACCGAACCATTTTCGGGAATGCTGGCTTTCGAGTGATGAGCCGGTTCATTGACGAAATCCCTAAAGAGTATTTGGAAGAACGCCGCGCCGACTACTTCGCGCGCAAACGAGGCTTTTCGCCTCGCCCTGGTTTAATCCCCTCGGGAGCTCCCGCTTCTGAATGGGAACCGCCGGCCGATTTTGGAGATGACTTTTCTCAAACCCCTGCGGAAGACGACGAGCCTTTGTACCGCCTGGGCTCTCGGGTAGAGCACCCGTTATTCGGGGAGGGCGTGGTACGCAGAAGCATCGGCGCCGATAAGCTCATTGTGGAGTTTTCTGGCAGAGGGCTGAAAAAAATCTCGCTGAAGTTTACTCAGCTCAAGGTGCTTTAAGTGGAATCAGTTCGTGTTTTAGGTGCTGTGGAAAGAGAGCGCCTCGCTCCCCGTCGCGCGGTAGAGTGGGGGAAAATGCTGACGGAGCGCGAGTTCGTAGAGCGAAACCGTCGCTTATACGCGCATCCCTTTGGAAAAACGAGGATTAGGACCTATGCGATTGGCGAAGGCTCAGAGCTTTTTGCAACGCTGGACATTTTGGACGTGAAGCTGCTGGTGCGCTTCGAGCAGGGCGTTCAGGAGCAGGGCGTTCAGGAGCAGGGCGCAATCCACTTTGCTTCGATCCTTACTTTGCCAGAGTCGAGGGGAAAGGGCCTTGCGAGCCGCCTCATCAATGAAGTGCTCCGGCGAGATAAGCGGGGCTGGGCGACTCTTTTTTCCGGGATTGGCCCAGGTTTTTACGAGCGCTTGGGGTTTTCAGCGAGCCCCCATTGGGAACGATGGATTGCAGCGAAGCCTTCTGACCCCCAGCCAGGCTTTCAGTCCGGGTCGCTCGGCGTTGATTCGTTTGTTGAGCGGCAACGCAGCATCAAGCTTCAGCAGCTCCGCACCGGAGCCGTTTTTCTTCCCGATGCGCTTTGGTGGGATTGGATGGCTGACCTTTACCAGTTTTTCGGAGAGCTCAAAGGGGTGAGGGTACCGCGAGGCCGATTCTACGAGGGCGTGGCAGGCGGGAAAATTTTTTTGGCTGCCGCACTAGAAAACGCAGTGTCGGAAACTTTTGATGTTTTTTGGACGAGCTCGACGGACCAGGAAGTTTTGGATTTTTTCGCGGCGGAAGCACACCGCCTCGGGATGAAAGCTGCCCACTGGTGGACTAACGCCGAGGGCTGGGGCAAGCCCCAGTACCCGATGATCCGTGCCCCCGCTCCCTTTTCACTCGATCCCGTATCGCTCGGGGAGTGGTGGTGACTCGCTTGCACCATGCCCCCCTTGAAGGTAAGCTCCTCGCCTTATGTTCAGTCGTGAAGAAATCCTTCGAGTGGCAAAACTAGCAAGGCTTGACCTTTCTTCTCATGAGGTCGAGCGGTACCAAAAGCAACTGGGGCGTGTGCTTGAATACGTGAAAGAGCTTGAGGCCCTGGATCTAGAGGAAGGCTCCGTAAAACATGTTCCCAGAGACGCGGTAGCGTTTAGGGGAGACACCGTCATGGCGTTTTTAAACACCCAAGGGATTCTAGGGAACGCGCCTTCCCTTCATGACGGGGGATTTTCTATTCCCACCGTGGTGGAGCACGAATGACACAGTTTCGAAAGTACGGCGTCCAAGATCTTCTCGAAGGGTACCAGCGCAAAGAGTTCAAACCTTCCGAAGTGGTGGCAGCTTGCCTAGGCGCCATCGAAGCGGGCAACCCGGGCTCAAATTCGCTTCTCGAAATCCGGCCGGAAGCCGCCTTAGCTCGAGCAAAAGAACTCGAAGGGCGTGCGAGCGATATGGCAAAGCTGCCGCTTTACGGGGTGCCGGTCGCTTTGAAAGACAATATTTTGGTGAAGGGCTGGAAAACCACCGCAGGCTCCAAAATTCTAGAACACTACGTTTCGCCTTACACCGGGACGTGTGCAGAGCGGCTGGAAGCTGCGGGCGCAATCGTTCTGGCCAAAGCGAATTGCGATGAGTTCGCAATGGGGTCCTCCAACGAAAATAGCGCGTTTGGCGCTGTGAAGAACCCTTGGGATCTCGAGCGTGTTTCGGGCGGTTCGAGCGGGGGCTCCGCCGCGAGCGTCGCTGCGGGCTTCGTGCCGGGGTCCTTGGGAACTGACACGGGGGGATCCATCCGCCAACCTGCCAGTCTCTGCGGTGTGGTTGGCATCAAGCCGACCTATGGGCGAGTAAGCCGTTTCGGCGTCATTGCGTTTGCAAGCTCTTTGGACCAGGTGGGGCCTTTTGGCCGATCCGTTTGGGACGCCGCCCGAATGCTTGAAGTGATCTCCGGGTACGACGCGAAAGATGCCACCAGCTCTCGGGGGGTGGTCCCTCGGTTTACGGAAGCCCTTTCCAACTCGAGCGTCGAGTCGCTTCGCAATGTAACGATTGGGGTGGCGCCTGAATGGATGGAAGGCTTGGATAGCGAAGTAAAAGCTAGCTACGAAGCCAGCCTATCCCAGCTCAAAGCTCTGGGCGCAAAGGTCCAAGAGGTCAAACTGCCTCACGCGAAATACGCACTTTCGGTTTACTACTTGATTGCGGCTTCGGAAGCGAGCAGCAACCTTGCGCGCTACGACGGAGTCCATTACGGCCGGCGCACTCCCGAGGCAAAAGGCCTCGAAGAACTGTATTCTAAAAGCAGGGGCGAGGGCTTCGGCCGGGAAGTGAAGCTCAGGATCATGCTGGGCACCTACGCGCTCAGTGCAGGCTATTACGACGCTTATTATGTCAAAGCGAACCAGGTCCGGCGCCTCATCCAAAAGGATTTCGAAGAAGCTTTTGCAAAATGCCAGTGCATAGCGGTTCCCACGGCTCCGTCCACTGCGTTTCGGCTAGGGGAAAAAATCGAAGATCCGTTAACGATGTACCTCTCCGATATTTTTACGCTGCCCATCAATTTGGCCGGACTCCCCGCGCTTTCGGTGCCGTCAGGCCTCGATTCCAAAAAACTTCCGGTGGGGCTCCAGCTCATTGGAAAACATTTCGATGAAGCCCAGATTCTCCACATTGCGGCGGCCTACGAAAAATCCCGGGGACCGCTTCCTTTTGCCCCGTGGAAAGGAGGAACAGTATGAGTCTCGAGTCGGCATACGAGCCCGTTATTGGCCTGGAAGTGCACGCGCAGCTTTTGACCAAAAGCAAAATGTTTTGCTCTTGCGCAAATTCTTTCTCGGGGGGGATCAACACGCTGATTTGTCCTGTGTGCACTGGGCAGCCAGGTGCTTTGCCGGTGATTAACCAAGCTGCGATTGAGCTCGGGATTCGAGCTGCGGTTGCTACTCAAAGCACTATCCATGCAGAGAGCATTTTCGCTCGCAAAAATTATTTCTACCCCGATTTGCCGAAGGGTTACCAAATTAGCCAGTACGAAGCGCCCTACTGTACCGGGGGTAAAATTGAGACTGTGTTGAAAACGGGCGAGATAAAATGGGTGGGCCTTACTCGCATCCACTTTGAAGAAGATGCCGGCAAATCCATCCATGGACCTTACGGCACCGAAGTGAACCTCAACCGCGCGGGAGTTCCGCTCATCGAAATGGTCAGCGAGCCCGATATGCGTAGTTCGCACGAAGCGGGCCAGTACTTAAGAGCGGTTCACTCTATTTTGAAATTCGCCGGTATCTGCGATGGAAACATGGACGAGGGTAGCTTTCGCTGCGATGCGAACGTCTCCGTGAGGCCGCGCGGCCAGACCAAATTTGGCACCAAAGTAGAGTTAAAGAACATCAACTCCTTTCGCTATGTCGAGAAAGCGATCGATTTTGAGATCCAACGCCAGATTGATTGCTTAGAGCGGGGCGAACCCTTAGTGCAGGAGACCCGAAGCTGGAACTCTGCAAAAGGCATCACGGAGCCGATGCGGGCGAAAGAGCAAGCCCACGACTATCGGTACTTTCCGGAGCCCGATCTCCCTGTGTTGCACATTGCCCCTTCGTGGGTTGAGAAAGTGGCCGCGGAGTTGCCAGAACTACCGTCCGCAAAGCGCGCGCGTTTCAAAGCAGAATACTCCCTTGGAGACTATGATGCCGGTGTTCTGACAGCGTCTAAGGAGCTTTCAGTTTACTTTGAAGAGGTTGCTGCGCTTTCTCGCAATGCGAAAGCCGCTGTAAACTGGATTGCGAACGAGCTTTTGGGGCGCCTAAATGCGGTTGGTAAAGAAATCGATGCAAGTCCGGTTTCAGTCGCCCATTTGACCGCACTGATTTCAGCAGTGGAGTCGGGTCGAATCAGCGGAAAGATTGCTAAAGTGGTCTTCGATGAAATGTTTCAAACGGGGAAAGATCCTGAGAGCATTATTGCGGAAAAAGGCCTTGTGCAAATAAGCGATCCAAAAGCTCTGGAGGAAGTGGTTCGAAAGATTGTGGAGTCGAACCCCTCTCAGGCGGCGGATTACCGGGCGGGTAAAGTTAAGCTTTTTGCTTTTTTCATCGGTCAAGCAATGAAGGAAACGAAGGGCCAGGCGAATCCGGCGCTACTAAACGAGTTGGTCAAGAAAGTATTAGGAGGTTAAGGTGCGGGCTCTTATCACAGGAATCACGGGGCAGGATGGTTCCTATCTTGCGGAATTTCTTCTTTCAAAGAATTACGAAGTCTTCGGAGTGGTACGGCGTTCTTCGACCGAGAATTTTGAGCGGATTGCGCACCTAAAAGGCAAAGTACGTTTGCTTCAAGCCGATCTATTGGATCAGGTTTCGTTGATGCAAGCTTTACGCGACTCCCGTCCCGACGAAGTATACAACCTTGCAGCCCAGTCTTTTGTCCCGACTTCTTGGCAACAGCCTGTGCTCACTGCGGAATTTACTGCGGTGGGGGTTTCTCGAGTGCTGGAGGCAGTTCGTTCGGTTTGTCCCAAAGCAAAATTTTACCAAGCTTCGAGTTCCGAGATGTTCGGCAAAGTGCTCGAGATCCCGCAGACTGAGCAAACGCCGTTTTACCCGAGAAGCCCGTACGGGGTGGCGAAAGCCTACGGCCACCACATCACAGTCAACTACCGAGAGAGCTACGGGCTATTTGCTGTTTCCGGGATTCTCTTTAACCATGAGTCTCCGCGGCGTGGCCTTGAGTTTGTCACTCGAAAGATTACCGACGCCGTAGCACGTATTAAACTCGGCAAAGCGGAGTCGCTTCCGCTTGGAAACTTAGAAGCGGCGAGAGATTGGGGTTTTGCGGGCGACTACGTACGAGCGATGTGGCTGATGCTCCAGCAGGACGCACCGCAGGATTTTGTGATTGCGACTGGAACGGCCCACACGGTCCGTGAGTTTGCAAAAATTGCATTCGACTCGGTCGGTTTGAATTACCAAGACTATGTGAAGCTGGATCCCGCGTTTTTGCGCCCTGCCGAAGTCGATCAGCTCTTGGGAGACCCTTCTAAAGCGAAAAAAGTCTTAGGTTGGGTCCCCGAAGTATCGTTTGATGAGATGGTAGTTCGAATGGTCCAAAGCGACTTAGCTAAACACGGCTCAACGCTTCAGCTAAACGAGTTAAATACTTTTCGCACAGCAATGTCTGACAAGCGGGGGAGTTTAGAAGCTCCCAACGAGTCGACCACGTAGTCGGCTGTCCGCATTCCGTTGAGGGCGCAGCTTACCCCAGGAGTGTGGATCAAGAC
>JANPJT010000311.1:0-19770 GCA_031425635.1 Pseudomonadota bacterium | reverse complement strand
AGTCGTGAGAATGCCTGCGCTGTCCGCTCTGCCATGATCTCTCCTTCCCAACGAATCATTTGTTTCGCTTTAAGGTGGCGCCGTGCGATCTGAAATTTTCTTTTTCGACCCGGGCAATACCACCCCCACAGGATTCAAAGGAGTCCCTGATTTTCGCACTTCAAAGTGTAAGTGAGGGCCGGTGGTGGCGCCGGATTCGCCCGTGTAGCCAAGGCACTCCCCCCGCTCAACTTCGTCCCCTTGGGCAAACCGCAACTCAGACGCATGCGCGTAAAGCGTCGCGTAGTCTCCCGCATGCCGCACAATCAATGCTTCGCCGTACCCTTGAATGGAACGCCCGGCGTAAACCACTTCTCCGGCCGCAGCTGCGTAAAAGGGAGTTCCGTGCTCCGCCGATAAATCGACCCCGTCGTGGCGTTTTCCGCCGCGCCGCCCAAACCGAGAACTCACGCGCAGCCTTCTTAGCGGTTGCTGAAAGGTAGGCCCGGAAAAGGAAGCGGGCTCACGACGGCTGAGGCGCTCTCCGACTTCTTCGGAGCGCCGCAACACTTCTTCTACCGACCGTGGGCCGCCCGCGCCAGGGCCTGTGCTGGCACACGATTGGAGCACAAAAAAATAAACCAAAAGTAAAAGGAGAGGCACGCAACAACATTCTAGCAGGACGCCGATGATCCAGCACCACGTCTAAACAAATGAACGCGGTCTCGCGGTCGATTGCGACCAAGTTGTTTGGGCGGTGCATCTTTCGTGATAAAATCTCGGTGGTAGATTTCTTTTTTGGGGGGGTAGCGCCCATGAAACCAATGCTTTTTTTGATTGCCTTGATGCTGCTAGCAGCGTGCGCTCGGGGGTTGGTTTTGTGCACGTCTCCCGGTGGGGGAACCGGAACGACTATCGTAACCATAACCAACCGCTTCATTGATTTGGTCGCAAGCCGCATGCACCGCGATGTGGCGACGACACAAATCACTCTCGCCGGAGAATTGGCGCTCCCCAAAGCAGCCCTCCAGTCAGGCTACCGCCAAGTGCCGGACTTCATCAAGGATACCGACGGCGGCAGTGGAATTGTCACAGTGCAAGCCCGTCCATCCACCATTTGTGGGACGACACAAGCAACCGTCGAATCTCGCGTAGCGGATTGCGCAGCTTTGAACGGAAGTTTAGCTAGCTGGATTGGCGCGACGAACGGAAACAACGGGCAAGGCAACTGGAAGCTCGTCACTTTCAACGGCGCCCATGAAGTGTGGCGTGACGAGCAGACTACCTTACTGTGGAGCGATGATCTCGGAAGTATCCATTGGTGCCGTGCTTCCGGGGTGAGCGGAGGGGGGCCTTACGGCCAAGTGGATCCAGCAAGCTTTTGCGACAACGCAGGGAACCAAAACCAAGTCACTCCCGATAGCGCTTGCACCGAAGACGCGGGCTTTACGACTTCCGCCGCCTACAACTCGATGAAAGGCGGAATGCGGCTTGCGGCCACTGGCTCAAGCCCCGCAATCTCCTGGCGACTGCCTACTGCCAACGACTACCACCAGGCCGAACTGGACGGGATCCGTTTTGCCCTTCCCAATATGGCAAATGATTTTTGGACCTCGACTATTGTGAGACCTCCGTTTAGCTCGGACGCTCTTTACTACAGTGGGGACATTGCCGGCGGGGTGGTGATCACATCGAGAAACAATGTTGCCGGAACTCGTTGCGTAGGTCGGTAGGCATCCCGCTTTACGGATTCAAAACGCCGGAAGTTAACTTGTTTACCACGTCGACGAAAGCAACAGGATCCACGGGCACGCCATTGACTCGAATGCCCCAGTGCAAGTGAGGGCCCGTCACTCTGCCCGTGCTCCCCGCCATCCCCAGCTTCTGGCCCCGATTTACTACCCCACCTTCGACGACCGACACTCGGCTCAAATGAGAATAGCTCGAAAAAACGCCCGCTCCGTGGTCCAAAAGGACTAAGTTCCCTGCGAAAAAGAAAGGGCGCGATAAAACGACTTTTCCTGAATTCGAGGCTCGGATAACCGTTTTTTCATTTGCCCGAAGATCGGTGCCAAAGTGGATGCTTTTGGTCTCCCCGTTATACTCGCGGTGGTTTCCAAACCGGCTAGTGACCGCTCCCTTTGTGGGGAGAAGAAAACCTGTTTCGGCCAGCGGCAGCGCGTTCGGTTGGTACGCAAGCTCCAGGATCTTTTTTTCTTCAGCAATGCGGGCGAGCTCCTCGGGCGAAGGCGCAGTGAGATTCGGTGCCACTTTAAGGCGGTTGATCTGGAAGTTGCCTTTGCGAACGATAAAGGGGATTGGCCGGACCTGAGTCGCTCCGTCGTTTTCTGAAGTTACTTCAACTGAGGTGGGTCCAAGCTCCGCGTCGACCGGGATAGCGATCAATGCGCACTGCGCTTTTCTGCAAGGCCAAACCGGAGCCACTTGTTCTTTCCACCGCACCGAAGCGGTTTTTGCATTCTCGAGCGGCACCAAAAGCACCCCGCCCTGAACCACTTCAGGGGCGTGCGAAGCAATCAGCGCAATTGGCGAAAGGAATCCAGCGCAAAGCGCCAGTCGAAGGAAAGCTGCGGTGGCCATACAAGAAGTTTAGCCGCAAACCTGCCAGTTGCTAGCGATAAGAATGGAGCGCTTTTTAGTTGAGGTACCGAAGCCGGAGGTCTGAGACCGCCTGAATCTGGCAGGCTAGCCGAACATTCGGCTTATCCGGCGCTAGCGATTCAAGAAGGTCTTTTTCATCGGAACTCGGCGGAGGGAGCAAACTAAAGTCTGCCGAGCAAATTTCAACCAGGCACGTGCCGCAGTTGCCTGTCTTGCAGCCAAAGAAAACAGGGGAATGCGCCCCATCAAGGGCATCATGGAGTTCAACCCCGTGTGCCACTTGAAAAGGCGCAAACCCCTCTTCTTCAAATGAAATTTGGACTGTTTTTACAGTTCCCATACAAAGTTGGCTTGGGGACGGAAAGTGAAGCCACCGCCCACAATCCCAAACTTCAAGTCGCCGCCGATGTGCGTATCACTTCCGGTTTTCACCAAGAACCCGGGCCGGAAATAAAGTGCGTAGGTCACTCCCGTTGCGGTGAAGCCTCCCCCTGAACCTACCAAGATGGTGGGTCCGAACGACAGACCAAGCACGGGCCGGATGTTCGATTTACTCAGGTTGAACTCGTACCAAGCGGTTGGGAGGATATCGAGCTGCATGACAAAAGCGCCCGGAAAATAAAAAGCAAGGTTGAAGTCCCCGCCGATGTGCAGGTCCAAGTCGTGGACCGGTTTAATCCCCACATAGCTTCCGACCGAAGGCCCGACAATGCTTCCTAAAAAAGACAACCCGGGGTTTACCGAGGCTGAGAAGGCAGGGCCTTTCGCCTGCGCGGAGTTCGAAAGACCGGCTAGTAAAAAGAGACTAAGACTCAGTGTTTTAAGCGATTTCATAGATAAGAGCTCCTATTAAAGAGTACGGAGGCTAACCAACCCACCAGCCAAAGGCAACTCCGCATGCCGCAAGAGTTCGTTAATAGTTGAATTTTTATCCATTTTATGCCATAGTGCGTCACCTGATTTCAAAATTGGAGGGTATTCCTAATGCAAGTCTTTCGAGTCACCACGTTTTTATCGGTTTTGTGTCTTTCCCCGCTGCTCGCAGCCGTGGAAGAGCAAGGTTCCATTTCTGCAGTAGCGCCGGCAGTGAACAGCGCTGCCGATGCGAAGCTTTTGGGGATCGACCTCTGGGGTGGCTCCTACGGGCAGGCGTTGACTCGCTTTGACGGACGGATTCTTCAAGAGAATGGCGCAGACGACGGTCCATTTGTGGTTACGACCCAGCTTACTTTCAGTACTCCCGCCTTCGGTCCATTCCGCTTCGAGGTGACACCAACTTTCGTGCTTCAACCGAACTTCGCTCAGGACCGATTTGAAGTCGATAACCCGTCTTTAGGCCTCGAAGGCGTCGTTTACGACAAAGCTGGCCTCAGTCTTTGGACTCGCATGGAGTTCGTGTTGCCCCTGACTGGGAAGAGCCGAGCAAACGGGTTGGGCGTCAGTCCTCAGATTCTGTCGATACTTACTTACAAAATCGGCAACTCACGTTTCAGGTTACAGACGGTAATGTCGAACAACATTAATTTTTACAACCAACTAGAAGCGACAGCGGGGCTATACATCAGCCCCCGCCTCTTCTACGACGTGAGTGACTCGTTTTCGATGGTCGCACTCTTTGAAGCCACAGAGAAAAGCACACGCGGTAACGGGGTTTTTGCTCTGGACCGCTCACTGAATAGCAACCTTGGACTCGGATTCCGTTACACAATGGCAAATGGTAAAGGTCTCTACATTCAGCCTCTTTTTGACGTAATGCCTTTTGGCAGAATGGATACGACCGCCCACGTTGCGGTTACTTTTGGCGGCCCCATTCTTTAACGGGTTGTTCGTTGCCTCTGGCACCAATGGATCGAGAAAAGGCGATTGGAAGGTTTCTTCCAGTCGCCTTTTTATTTTTTGCGGTTTGGCTCCTAATCGTAAACCCTCAACCAGCGCAGGCGACTACCCTAAGGCAGTTTTGCGCTCTCCGACTGGCCGAGTGGAGGCTACCCCGGAGGTGGGCCGAATTTAACGCGCTCCCCACACCCGCTGAGCGATCGTTGTTCATCCACAGACTTTCGGCAGTGGAGCAAACGCTCTTTCTGAACCAAACCCAAATTCGGATGGAATTGCTTTTTGAAGCGGAACGTTTCCATGAGGCCTTTGTCGAACTCGACAACTCCCTTGCGCTGGTGGAGGCGATTGCCGACCGCCGCCACCTTTTCTCCACGTTGGAACTGCTTCTATCTTGCGCGCAGGACCGGGATCTCCCCATGGAACTCAGGAAAAAGTCGGTGTCGTTAATGGGAAAGATCGCGAGCGACGGAAGGTTTTACCCCCCGACAGCGGATGCTGCCCTTCCAACTCCGGCACTTCTCATGCTCCGTTTGCTCAACACCGACGACGCTTCCGAGCAAGTCGAAATCCCCATCCAGCTAGAGATGGTCAATGTTTTACGCGCGGTTGCGCTGCGTTCGCAGGTGCCACTACGGCTCAGGATGGCGAGAAGACTATCGGAATTGGCGCAGGACAGGCGCCGCCCTCGCCCTTTGCGAAACCTTGCGGAGACCTGCGCTTTGGAAATGAGTACCCTTCACTAAACTCTAGTGTTTCGGGCGAAAGCGCTTCACGAGCCAGTGGCCTAGCCAGTCGATATCGTCCAAAATCGCGATCCCAGCGGGAAAAGCGAAAATACTGAGCAACGAACCAAACAGGAGGCCCCAGCCCAAGCCCAGCGCGATAGGGATCACAAAGGCGTCCACCCCTCCGATCCCGTAGGCTGTGGGAAGCAATCCCACTACGGTAGTCAGCGTGGTCAACATAATGGGCCGAAGGCGCTTGTGGGCCGATTCCATGATGCTTTCGGTTTTCCCGACCCCTTCGCTCCGCGCTTGGTTCACAAAATCTACGAGGATGATCGCGTTGTTCACGATAACGCCCGCTAGCGCGATAATCGCCAGCATCCCCATGAAACTAAGCGGTCGGCCGTGCAGCAAGAAAGTAAAGATCACGGCCACAATCCCTAACGGGATCGTCAGCATCACGAGCAGCGGCTGCAAAAGGTTTTGGAAGGTAAAAACCAAGATCAAGAAAATCGCGAGGCCCGCGACGATAAAAGCCCTCGCAAGCGACGCCATGCTTTCAGAAGTGTCGGCATCTTCTCCCCCAAACGCCACTTCCACTTTAGGGAACTTAGCGCCAATCTCGGGCAACAGTTTTCTCAACTTGTTATTCGCTTCCACGGCGCTCGTTTTAGTCAGATCGACTTCGGCCGTGACCCTGACCTCGCGCCGGTTTTTCTCGTGCTCGTAGACCGACAAAGTCTGCGCTTCTTCCAGGCGCGCGATGCTTTTCAAAGGGATCAGCTGGCCCTGGGCGTTCGGGATTAAGAATTCTTTCAGGGTATTTTCGTCGGATCGAGCTTCGCGCGGAAGGGAAACTCGCACTTGAATCTCTTCGTCCAAAGCACGGATGGAGGTGGCTTCTATGCCTTCAAACGCGGCACGCACCGACGTGCCTACGGAGGCCACCGACAGTCCGGCGCTGGCTGCTTCGGGCCCTTTTACTTTCACGACCCATTCTTTTTTGCCCAGAACGTAGGACTCACTGATGTCGGTAATCCCCCCTAGCGACTGCATCACTTCTTTCAAGTGGTTCACTGCGGGCAGAATCGTTGCGTATTCTTCAGAACGCACGCTTAAGCTCACTGGCTTTCCGACAGGCGGCCCTCCTGCTGCTTGATCGAAACTGACCTTGGCAATCCCCGGCACTTTGCTGAGAGGCTCTCGGAGCTCTTTAATCACTTGCTCTAGGCTCTTGGAGCGGATTTCGGGGGGCTGCAGATAGACGGCCACTTGGGCGTACTCGGTCCCTCGGCGGGCGTCTGGATCGTTCGGCTCATTTTGCTGGAGGCCAACGTTCGTTACGAAGTCCTTCAAAGTCTCGGGCGGCAAAGCGCCGATAATTTTTTCGACGGGCTTAGAAAGTTCCGCCATCTTTTGGAGGCTCGTCCCACTGGGCGCTTCAAACCGGACAAAGAAAATCTCGGCCCCGTCGGGCGGGAAAAGGACAAAACGCATCCCGTACCTGGCCACGACGATTGCAGACAGAAATAAAACGACAGCGCCAAACGCAGTCCAATACCGGTGGTCGTTGATCCCGCGCACTGCGCCCAAGTACCGGGGAAGAATTTTTTTCTCCCAAATCCCATCCATCGATTTAGCAAAGCGACTGAGTTTGCGCGGTTTATCTTGCGGGGCTTTCTTTGAAAACTTGACCCACTCCGCGATGTGGGAAGGCAAAATGAAAAACGCCTCAAACAAGCTAAATAAAAGCGCGATAATCACTCCGAGCGGGATTTGCCTTACAAACTTCCCAAAAATACCGCTCATGAACATCATCGGTAAAAAAGCGACTACGGTGGTGAGGACGGAGGCCGCAACGGACGGCCAAACCTGCTGGGTGCCCTTGACCGCGGCAGTCGTCGGGTCAGCCCCCTCCTCCATCAAGCGCACTGCATTGTCAGTGACTACGATCGCGTCATCAACCAGCATCCCGGAAACGATGATGAGCCCAATCAACGAAACCAAGTTTAAGCTGTACCCTTGGTTGTAAAACACAATCATGGTCGCTAAAAAAGAAAACGGGATCCCCAAACCAACCAAGACAGCGACTCGGAACTTCATCGTTACCGTGAGGATCACGATGACTAGAATCAACCCGAGCAATAGGTTTCCAGATAAAATCCCTAGGCGCCTCTCGATAAGGCTTGAGAAATCGTTGACATAAGCAATTTGCAGTCGGGGATCGAGTGACGCCTTGGCTTCTGAAACCACTTTTTTGAGTTGCGCGACCAACGTAATTGCGTCCGCCCCTTCTTTTTTAAGTACTGTGAGGTCTAGACTCGGCTGTCCATTGGTACGGCTTTCCACCTGGGTGCGTTCGAGGTCGTAAAAAACATGGGCAACGTCTTTGACCGAAATGGATCGAGCTGTCTCGTTCGCCCGGATAACGGTATTTTTAACATCTTCCAATCCGGTAAACTCGCCGACCGTGCGCACTAGTCGCTCTTGGCTTTCTGGCTCAGACGCTGGAACCTCCAACGTACCTGCCGAGATGGTTCGGTTTTGGCCGTTCAGAGACCGAACAATGTCGTCGAGTGAAAGACGGTATTTCACCAGCATTTTCGGATCCGCTTCGACCCGAATTTCCTTGTCCCTTAGCCCCGAAAAGACGACGCGGGCCACCCCGGGAATGCTTTCAATTTTCTTTTCTAACTCCCGGCCAATCGCACGCAGTTCCAAGGCAGGGATGGGCCCTCCTGCAGATACTTGAATAATCGGGGTTTGGCTGGATTTGATCGATTGGACTAAGGGCTCTTGGGCGCTCGCGGGAAGCGTCGCTCGGTCCACCACGTCTTGGATATCTTGTTTGCCTTTGGCTTCCGTCGTTTGATCCGGATCCAATTGGGCGACGACCAAGCTTCTGCCCTCTAGGGACTTCGAAGTGAGTTTTTTGATCCCGTCGACTTCCTGCAAATCTTGCTCAATGGGATTCGTGACTAGTTTTTCGACTTCCTCTGCAGAAGCCCCAGGAACAATGGTGGTGACCGTAATCACTTCAAAAGTGACGTTCGGGAAGACTTCCCGGCGAGTCATCACCAAGCTTCCGATTCCGACAAAGAAGACAGCTACCGTGAGCAAGTTAACAAAAATGCTCTTATCGACGAAGAACGCGATGAGCTTATTCATGGTTTTTCTGTTTTTTCGAGCTGATTAAGGTACTCCCGGACTCGCCCGGAGAGCTTCAGTATTTTCCACGCGGCGGAGCGCATGCTGATTTCATTCATGGCAAGGGCGACTTCGGCTTGGGACGCGTCCCCGCCGGCTTGGATCACTTGGAGCGTGCCCGATCTTCCGAGCTGGAAACGCTCCTCTTCGAGCGCCTCACGCTTGCGCTGATCCCTCAAAGTAGTCACGAGCCACGCGTTCGAACGGTGAAGCCGCTTAAGGTCTAGGCACCCGTTGGTCCAGCCATTTCTCGCAAGGTCCTTGGCCTGGATGAAATCGGCCTCGGCGCGAAGTTCTTTAGACACCGCTTCCGCAGCAGCCGCTCGCTCCGCATAAAAGCCAAGAGGCAGAGTGAAAACCAGGTTCGCATTGTACCGGGGAAAGGCAAGGCTCGAAAAATCGCTGATAGCGGTAGACCCCAGTCCGTTCACTCCATTTGCCGCAAAACTGAGGTTGAGGTCCAACGACGGGTTGAAGTTACTTTTTGCGCGACTCGCTTCGAATTGGGCCGCAACGAACGCCGACTCCGCCTGCGCCACGGTTGCGTTTGACTCAGGAGTGGCCTCTTTAGGCCCCTCGCAGGCCGTTAGGGCGCTGGGTACGGGGCTATCCAAATTCATCGGGATATCCGAAGGGTCGATTTGCATCCATTCGACGGGCAATTTCAAAACGGTGACGAGGTTCCGCCAAAGGTCCCCTAAACTTTGTTTGTCTTTATAGAGCTGGATTTCCGACTGCGTGCGCGCCGCTTGGACTTGAAGGCGGTCGGGCTCTTCTGAAGTCCCCCGCTTCACTTTGAGCTCCACCGTTCGCAGAAGCCGATCTTGCCGTTCGAGCGTTTTGCGAGAGGCCTTTTCTAGAGTCTGCGCGAACCACGCCTGGTAGTAGATATCGGACAGTTGACCGAACCAAGCCTCTCGTTGCATTTCGTAATTGGCTTTAAGCGATTCCGAAGCCGCTTTCGCCGCGTTGACTCCGGCCCTTGTCGAGTAGCCAAAAGAGTTGCGCCACAAATGCTGCGTTAGCCCCACCGTGCCCCTGGTTTCAAAGTAAGGCGCCAGAGTCACAAGGGAAGTGGCAGCAAAGTCGAGCTTCCGGTACCCGTGAGACAGATCCAAAGTGATGTCCGTTCCAGTCCTTAAGGGAGTCACCAGCGCCAAACCGACTGTCGTCGATTGCGTCCGGGCGGGCTGAAATGGGTTCGGGGGAGCGTTTCGGTCGTCCAACCAGTCGGCTCTCGCACTCAACCGAGTGTCGAGCCCCGCCTTTCCGGCCAACCCGGGGGCTTCTGCCGCATCTAGCAGCGACCTCAAACCACGGTAGCTGTCCGAAGCTTTCACGGCTTGTCCCACGACTAGGTCGAGAGTGAGGGCTTTTTCCGGAAAAAGAGACAGGTAAGCAACCGCCTCCGGAGGCAAAGCACCAGCAGACGGGGAGCTAGCAGCGACTGCAGTCCCCACGAGAACGAGCCGTAACAATCTCATAGGCCCCCTATGCTACTGCGATAGAGGCCGCCAACAAAGTTGAATTTCTGGCCCTTCTAGAGCCGAGGCAGTTAGGGCTTTACGGCCGTCCACATGAGCTTGCGCCCGGTAGGAACCCCAACATCTCCTTTCGGTTCTGCTGTCACAAAGAACTCGAACTGGTGGTGGGGGGTCATGGTTTCAATCGAACCCTGGAGGTCGTCGTCTACTTGAAAGGCTCCGAGATTCTGAGCGGCAATCCCTGGCGAGTTTTGCGGCACGGCCCAAACGACAAAGGTTTTAGCCGAAGCCGAGACTTTTTCTGGCTGGGCCAAGTGCTTCACTTCCAACTTTAGCTTTGAGTTGCCATTCTTCGTGGACTTGACTCTCAAGGCGCCTTGGGCCGCGAGGAGGTCAGGGCTGGACTCCAAAACGTAGGGCCCTGCACAAGCCGAAAGAAGAAAAAGTGCCGAAAAGCCGAGGATTTGAAAGCTACGCATGCGTGAAAACTCCTAATAAGATTTAAAAGAAAAACCATACCTCTTTTGCGGCTGTGCACGCAAGGTAAACTCAGAAATAGGCACGAACGTGCCCTTGCCAGAGGCGTCTGGATAGGGTATGACTCCGCCACTTTAGTTTAGGAGTACCGATGCATCCACGGGAAGCTCTCACGTACCTTTTGGTCGCTTTACTCGCCGCCCCGCCCGTTTTTTCGGCGGGTCCAGCCGACGACAAAGCGGGTTGCCCACCAGAAATTTTGGCTTCCGGTGAACTTTCCGGCACTGCGTCTTCTTACGCGCAGGAAATTAAGACACTCCGATCGAAAATCCGCGAGGCTTTAAAGGCCGAGCGTGAATCTGCTACCAGCGCACGGGTTGCTGTGGCGGAAAAATGGGTGGCTGAAAGCTTGGACCATTTGCGCGGCGAGCTTGCCTACGCGGAAGCCCGGTTAGCCGCGATTCAAGATTGCCCTTCGAGCGGATTATTCTCATGGGGCGGTAAACAGGCAGGGTGCGCTTACTGGCAGACCCAGAAGGCTTTGGACCAAGTCGCAAAAGTAGTCGTTCCTCTGGTGATTTCTTACACGAGTGAAATGGTGGGGCTTAGCTCTCCGGGAATGGCCTCCGTTGCAGCAGCGCGGGGGGGTGTTTTAGATGAGATTGAAAGCGCCCGTACTGCGCTTCAAGAAGCAGAAGCCTCAGGTGATTTCAGCGAAGCTCGAAGGATCCAACTTCGACTGACCGCGCTAGCCATCCAAAAATGGACCGTTCCCTACCTTGCAGGAGCGTGGTCCCAGATGGTTGCAGGACTGTCGGCGGCAAAACACTGGCTCACGACACCCCGCACGGAAGATCAGAAGCTCGCGGCTTCGGCCGCTCGAGTCGATTTAATGAGCGATATGGCAGCGAACACGTACTCCGCCCTCTCCGCGTTTACTTTGCGAGAAATGCGGTCGAATTCTTATGTTTTCTTTGATTACGCTTACCGGTTTGTCCTAGTCGCGACTGCGAACATTCTGGTGAATTTTGTAAAAGCTTTTCCCGGCCTGCCCTGGCCCTCCAGTGCGCCTTGGCACTTGATCCCCAATGCCTCCGTCATGATGGCTTTACAATCGGAAGCCGCAGCTCGCACTACGGTCGTTCAAACAGGGACCCTGCCCCCCAAAGACTTCGAAGAAGTGCTTTTAAGAATGCCCCGGATCATCGCGGGCAAAACGGGCTGGGTAAACGAAAGCTTCAATCGGCTCACGACTTTCGCAGCGCAAATCCCTTTGGAATGGCCTGTGCTCACGGTGTTTACTTCGGCTTATATGGCCTCGCTCGGACTCATCGACCCGCTCTCTTTATCGGGCTGGTTGACGGCCGGCTCGGCGTCGGTGGCGTTTTTGTCGGGGTTCGGCGTTTACCTCACGGTCAAATGGGCGGTCTGGGATAAGCCGATGGATCTGGGGATTATCCCGTCTCTGCGCTCGCTCGCAGGTGGGGAATACAACCGAGCCCTTGTGCAGCTCGCAAAAGCCCATCAGATACCCGTGGCAATTGAAAACGTCGTAGACCCCCGGAGCGGAGAATCCTCTCAAATCGAAACCGTGGCGTGGCACGGTAAAATGTGGCGTCAGTGGGCGGAATGCTTTGTTCCCGAGGGGCAGAAAGCCGAGCGTTTCACCTACTCGGCATTTGCTCAGTACTTTGCGTCGGGGAAGTGGCGCCCTCGGCTAGCAGCGTTTCGAAAAGACTACGAGAAATGGCGGGCTTTCAATAAGACAGCGGAAGTTCAGGCTTTGAACGCTTCTCCGGCGGGAAAACTCCGCAGCAGAATGGCAGTCGCCGAGTTTACCTACCGAGCAACCAACACAGGTATTGATACCCTGACCGCTATCCTGCTCGCCGGGAGCGGGCTCAAAGCCTCCGCTAAGCCCTAGCCCACCACAAGACCCAGAGCGGCGTGCCGGCTGCTGCGCGGGGGGCTATCGTAAGTTGTGGAGGAGGCGTCAGGATGAAACGAACACTGCTTTTCGTTCTCGTTTCGCTGGGCCTTGCGAGCAGCCTTCGATCAGCAAGCGGGCCGGCACTCTACACTCTAAGGCTTCCGCTGAAGCGCAGTCTCATTGAGGAACTCGCTCGCCGTGGTTTTGACGTTTCTGGAGTCGACTTAGAGGCACAGGAATTTGAAGTCATCACCGACTCGGCCGGCAGGAACGAAGTCGAACGCTTAACGGGTGCCCGCCCCGTATCGTTTCGAACCATTGAAACTTTAGACGCTTCTTATAAGCAGCTCGGCGAAATCCAGGCGGCGCTGGCCGACGCAGAAAACAACTACCCTAGGCTCGTGACTGTCGAAACCATTGGAGCCTCCACTGAAGGGCGCCCTATCTTAGCGGCTCGCTTGACCGACGCTTTCCTAACCCCCGAAAACGGAAAAACGGTGGTTCTGATCGATGCCATGCACCACGCCCGTGAAGTGATGACACCGGAGATCGCGCTCGATATCGTGGACTACCTCACCACCCGCTTTGATCAAGATCCGGAAGTGCGGCGTTGGATGCTGCAAAACGAAATTTGGGTGGTGCCGATGCTCAACCCCGACGGCAACCAGCGCGTTTGGAATAGTGATACCCAGTGGCGAAAAAATGCGCGCGGGGGGTACGGTGTCGACAACAACCGCAATTACCCCTACGCATGGGGCACATGCAACGGTTCTTCTGGCTCGACCTCGAGCGAACAATACCGAGGCCCCAGTGCGGGTTCCGAACCTGAAACCCAGGCACTGATGAAACTCGCCCAGAGAATTCGCCCCACGGTAAACATTTCGTACCACACCGCTTCGGAAATCGTGATTTACCCGTTGAGCTGCCCCAACCAGATCTTGCCCCCTGAGGAAAAGAAGATTGTAGAGCAAATGGGGCGGGAACTCGGCTCTAAGCTAGTGAGGGATTCTGGTTCCGGTACCTACCGGGCGGGGACTTCCTATGAACTCCTTTACCCTGTCGATGGCGGATCCTCGGACTGGATGTACGAGGAAGTAAGAGCGCTCGCGTACACCATCGAAGCCAATTCCTTAAACCAAGGCTTTCAACCTTCTTTTAGTCGTTGGAGAGATGCTACCGTCGAGAGAAACAGGCCCGGGTGGCAGTTCATCTTAAACCGCGCGCAAAGCAGTGCCATTCGAGTGGAAGCGTTGCCGGGCGAGAAAATTCGGCTTGAAACGCTTTCGGGACGGCCGGTGTTTGATAAAAGCGTCGACCGGCGCGGCTGGGCGCACTTTATGGTGAACCCGGGAGACTACCGCGTGATCAATGATTCCAGGCGTTCGCCGCCGCAAACCACCAGCGTTGGCCAGAACGCTTCGGTCGTTCGATTCTAAAAAGCTTTAGGCCGCGGAGTAATCAATGGTGAACGCAGCCGAGTTTTTAAGGTCTTCTCTGCGCTTATCGTACCTCTGGATCATCAAAGGGGTAGACCACCCCGCCAAATGCTGGACCGAACGGTGGGTCGCCTTTCGATCGAGCGCATTCGATATGCACGTAGCGCGGCAGGAATGGGGAGAGACTTTCTTTAGCACTCCCGCTTTCACCGCGTAGCGCACTACGAGGTAAGTGATCGCGTTAGGGTTCAAAGCTTTATGGGTCACCCCAAAACGAGGGTTCTTCGTCGGGGTGAAAAGAGGTGCTTCTTTATCCATCCTGTCTCGCTCGCAAACCATAAAATAGTGATCGAGTCGGGCCCGCAGAAGATCCGTTAAAGGAAGGACCCTCACCCGGTGCCCTTTACCGCGCACTCGAAGAACGGGCACCCCCCGCTCAGAATCTAAATCGCCCATTTTTAGTCCGATGAGCTCCCCTTTGCGAAGCCCCAAGTAGAGAAGCGTGGAAAGAGCCGCCTGGTGCATGGCTCCGGAGCGGCTATTTCGATTAGGGATCTCCATCATGCGGCTCGCCTCTTCGTCGGAAAGCCCGAGCAGTTTAGACTCCTGGTTCTGAGGGAAACCTTTCACTCGGCTCGCGGGGTTGTCCAGCGCCACATGGTTTGCCTGGAGCCAGTCAAAGAAACTCTTAATCACTGCGAGCTTTCGGTTGATCGATGACTTTTCGAAAGGTTTCCCGGTGATCCGGCCTTCTTCTAAGTACTTTCGAAACAAAATAATATGCTCTGAGCGCAGCCCTTGCAGGGTTTTGACGTCGATGCGGCCTTCCAGAAACCGAAAAAACTGCTTTAAGTCCGTTTCGTACGCTCGGCGAGTGTGGTGGCTTAACTGGTTGCTAAGAAAAGGCTGAATTTCGCGAGCCCAGTGGGGCAAGATAGCGGACCGCGCTTCAAGTCTTACCGCGTCACCCGAAGAACCTTTACTGTATTGGCTCTCCAGCTCTTTCGTTTTAAATGCGCTAGGCGCGGCGCTCAGTGTGGGGGGCCTAGCGGCTGGGTACCCCCGACTCGAGCCCTGTAAGACCTCATCCCACCGATCGGCTGCATTGCGCTGCAACCACCCCGAAAGGATCCAGACCGTTTTAAAAACCAGCCAATTAATGCAGTGCGCTACGTTGTTTCGTCTTAAAAGAGCTTCCACGCGTCTATTGCCTTTATTTATTAGTGATAAGTAAAATTATAACTAATAAATGGAACTTTGCACGGTTTTTGGTTTGGGAGCAGGAACCTTTTTATTCTTGGTTTCTAGGTTTTTAAGGGGGTTCCCGTGGGGTGGGTCAAAGGCTTTTGAACGCAGCCTCGGGCATTTAAATCGAAAAATGGTAAAATGGTTATAATTTCAATACTTTAAGACTGTTGTTGTCCTTCGCACTTTCGTCCTTGATAATAGGGGTATGCGCGCACTCACATTTTTGGTTCCGGCTTTGGTTTTGATGGCAGGGGGCTGTGCTTCTGCACCCACCCGAAGCGAGCCGTTCTACACGAGGCTTTTTTCCGGTTCGTACGATGAGGTTTGGTTGGCCACGTTAAAAGCGCTCAATGATTACCCGCTCAAAATCAGCAATAAGGACACTGGAAAAATCCAGTCGGAAACGATTAATGGGCCCTACAACGACCTGCTTTTCACGCCAGTCGAACCCATCGAACTCCCCGAGAAGTTTCGCTACTCTCTGCGTTTCAATTTCGCAAAGCTTTTGACAGACGACGACAGGCCGTTGACCCGAGTTCGGATTATTAAATCTCTTGAGAAGTTTCAGGACTTTTATACTGGCTGGACGGCCTATTCAGCGGATGGGTTGGAAGAACAGATTTTGCTTTATCGGATAGAGCACCTGCTGCAAATGGAGCAGCTGCTCAACCTTTCTGAGTGATTTTATCGAGCTTATCTAGAATCGAATCGATTTGGTTTTTTGAAACGGATTCTAGCACTTCATTCGGACTAGACACCGTCTCGATGGCTTCCGCTGCCGGCGGCTGCGCCCCTAGCGAAGCATTCAGGCGGAGGAGCTCTTCTTTGAGCTTTTCGTTCTCAGACCGGAGGGACCCCAGGTTGCTGATCTCTTCCTGCACAATCTCATATTCCATCAGCCGAGATTCCAGGTAGCGGACTTTGTCTTTCAGGCCTTCGGCCTCGGTCGATAATTTCTCCGCGTCTCCGTCGGTCTCTTGTTTCACTGGCGGGGGCGGGGGAACAGTGACTTCAGGCGGCGGTGCCGCGGCAACCTCGCTGACCGGCAAAGAGGCGATTGGGGTTTCTTTCTGTGCGGGGGGCTCCGCAGCGGTCGCAATCAAAGACTGCTCGCCTGTTTCGAAATCCCCTTGTTGTGCGCGCTGAATAAAAATCCAAATCAGGGAAAGTAAAAGGGCCGAAACGATCAAAATCTGCGCGATCAACAAATAAGGGTACGGGCCCGCTATGGAATCAAGAATGTGGCTCACACCCTATTATATCCACAATCGTGGTGCTTACCAATCGCTATTGCCGGGGGGTTTTCTCAGCTTCTTCTTCACGGAAACGGCTTCTTTCCCTCGAGCGCGTCGGACTTTAGCGGAGCGGGAAGGCCCCGTTTTGACACGTCGCTTGGGCTTAAAGTAGAGGCGAGTGAGTTTCTGATCGAGCCTGTCCAAAGCCGCCTCTTTGTTTTGGTTCTGAGATCTTCTTTCTGTCGCCACCACCGCTAGGCCAGTCGGCACGTGGACGACACGCACGCCGCTCTGCCGTTTGTTTCGATTTTGACCACCGGGGCCGCTCCCTTTGGTGTGTGTGATCTCCAGCTCTGATGCGTTGCGTATATTTTTGCGCTTCATATCGCCCATTATAAGCCACTGTAACAACATGCTATAATTAAAGCTGTTTCAAGCCATCACGGAAGGACCCTACTCTATGGTTCAACAGCCTAGTAGTGAGCTACAAGTTGTTGTCAAAGCAATCGGCTACCTTAGAACCCATGGCCTCATTCTACTCCTCGAAGTTTTGCTGATTTACGGCTACGCGATGCAAAGCTACTACCGAGCAGTCCCGGAGTACACATCTAGCGGGGCCATTTTAATCGACCACGCCCAAGATGCGGTCTACAAAAGCTACTTAGTCAATTCGGCTCGCCAATCCAATTCACGTAAACAAAACATGTCTCAACTGCTCTCTAGCCAAGAAGTAATGGAGCGAATGAGAAGTGCTTTGATTGATATTTACGAGACAAGCAACCAACCCGATCATTTAAAGAAATTTTTTCCAGACGGCGTCGCTATTCCGGCCGGCGCCCTGCGCGCGAATGTTTCGCTGAGCTGGGACCGGAACAGCGATATATTTAGTTTAAACTGCATTGCGACACACCCCGACGCTGCGCACGACCTTTGCCTGGCGTACATGAACACCGTCGAGTCGTACTACCCTGAAATTGGCCAGCGCGATGCAGTCGCCAAACGGGATTTCATTGGGAAACAATTGAGTACTCTGTCCACACAAATTGCTGACTATGAATTGCATTTACTAGACCTTCAGAAGAAGAACCCAGAATTCACCACTTTTCTGCTAGCTTTTGATGAAGAGACGGGTTCCTCGACAAAGCAGCATACCGAGCTATCCAAAGCAAACGATCTTATCCGAACGAATCGAGCCACCCGCGAGCTGTTGTTACGAGCCCCCTCCGCCAAAAGGGGCGAGCATACTAGCCTTGCAACATCGATTGAGGGGACCACGGCGAAGCTCATGGACCTTGAATACCGGCTCCAGCTAACGGAAGTTTCAAATGACCCGGATAAGATCGAACGCATCCAGTCCCTGCACGAGTCGATCAATGCGACAAGAGAACAGCTTTCTAGAATGAACGGTGCAGTAGAACGTTCGATATCGGAAAACCCGGTCGAATCCTCGGATATTCGTAGCCGAATTGCCAAGCTTGAGATCGACTACCGGGTACTTCTAGCCACTCGGAACAACCTGACCGAGCAAATCCTGAAAACCAACGAGCTTGAAAAGAAGTTCGTGAAGCAACGCCTTGAATACAAGCGCCTGAAGGCAGACTTGGATCACAAGCGCACGCTGATTAAGAATCTGTCAAAATGGGGCAAGAAACCGAACTTGAAGTTTCAGCAGGAATTTCCGAAATTTATCGTTTGCGGGAGCCAAGTAAGAACTCCAACCGAGTCTCCCCCCAACTGGGAAAATACATCTACGGCGCCTTATCCGTTTGTGTTTTTGTTCTGGCGGTAACCCTCGTGGTCCTTATGGCTGCGTTTCCTCGAATTGACAGCGAAGAAGAGGTCAACCGCCTGAACCTCCCTGTGATTGGGAAGGTCCCGGTGGTTCGCCAAGTCGCAAGAACGCTCGAAGACATTCCCTCCTATGCGGTCGAATACTTGAAGATTATGAACTACCGGATCTTAAGGGAGACCAAGGAAACTCGCTGTCCAGTCATCCTTGTAACGTCAGGGCACGCCCGGGAAGGCAAAAGTACCGTTGTGAACTCGCTCACGTTAACTGCGCACGATGCCACCCGCAGGGCTTTGCTTATCGATGGAGACTTACTAACGACCAGGCCAAACCATTTTTTTGGCATTGCAGAAGATAAAACCCCCGGACTCCACGAGTTGATCAACACCCCGGAGCCCGACCTTTCGCAACTGATTGTCCAAACGCATGTGCCAGGGCTAGCTTTCTTACCGAGAGGCCAGAGAGCAAACCCCGCCACTACCGGCAACGTGCAAACGGCCCTTTCAAAGGCACTGATAGAGTTGCGAAAGCAGTACGATGTCGTTTTCATCGATACGCCTCCGCTATTTACGTCAAACCTAGCGCACCAGTGGGCCCCGCTTGCGGACTTGGTGGTGGTGGTGGCGAGGATATTCGTCTCGAAGCCGAGGGAAGTCATTGAGGCCATTCAAACAGTGAAGCTGTATTCGAGAGCCCCCATTGGAGTTGCGCTGAACTGCGTGCCTCTTTCAGGGGCGTACCGCAGAGCTTCCAACTACTATTTCTCGAAACGGAAATCAAAATCAAGCGCAGCGACTGCCTAGGAGGTTTTATGCGGGACCTAAAAACCGTCACGTTTTTTAAGCGAATTTTCTTGCTCGCGTTTATGGCTCCCTTAGCTTGGGGAGAGAGCGCGCAACCAGAAATTCGGAAGATGGCCATTCTCCAAACCACTATCGCAGCCGATTTGGATACCGCGCAAAAGGTGCAAGAGCAACTTGCGGAAAAATTTCGAGCAACAGGCGTTTTTGACGTAACGATAAGCACTGCCGCGCTTGCGGGCTATGAGGACGCAGAGCTAAAAAAAGCATTCGAGCAATCCGGAGCGGAGTTGATTTCTTTTGCTTATGTCGACCGAGAAAGAGTGGCTCTGTTCCTGTTCGACGTGAACCGTTCCGGAAAGTATATTGCGACATCGGATCCTTTGTCGGGCAATCCGGTGAACAGAATTACCGAGGAATGGATAGAGCTGAGGATGACTCGGGCTTTAGACGATCTTTTGAAGCAGTTTTCAGCTGCTAATTTCGAAGACATTTCCGTGGAAGAAACGACCGTTAAGCCGCCGGAGCTCACCAAGGCCGAGCGAGGGAGACGGCTTTTTAACGAGCTCGCGACGGCGCACGACGGAAGCTATTTCCTGGGCGCAAACTTAGGGATCGCGCGCTTTTCGGCCCAAGGCTCTAGCGCCAGCGTCGTAAATATTGGTCTGTACGGTGGTCGGAAACTCTCTCGGCGTTTTAAGGCTGAGTTGGGGGTCGACCTCTATAGTTACTTGATGCTCCACGGGGACATTCGCTACCAGTTACCGATCGCCGAACGTTATGTGACTTTGGAGTTGGGACTGGGGGTGAACCATATCGCAGTGCAATTGACGCAAAACCGTGGCTTTAATCCAACGTCCGTGACCCTAGGCCAATTCCTAGTGGGGCCAGCCATCAGCATTGACGTACCGCTTTTGGGGGCGTCGGTGCGGGGTGAAGTGCGAACGCTGTTCGGGCAGGCGTTCATTCTATTGGCAACCTATGGACTAAGTTACACCCTTT
>JANPJT010000310.1:0-12213 GCA_031425635.1 Pseudomonadota bacterium | reverse complement strand
GAGCTAGCGCAACAAGTCAAAACGCTTTGCAGGTAGTCGCTGGTGTTTTTAGATCCTTAGGTTATAATTAAACAGTAGTCATCTTTTCACCACGAACCCAAAAATCTTTACCCTTTGAGGAAAACCATATGTTGCGAAATAAATCGCTCTTGGCATTTTTAGTCGTTTTCGGATTCGCTATGAACTCTTTTGCCGAGCAAAGGGGAGCTAACATCCGCCGCGGGGGCTTTGGCTTTCTTTTTCCCGATCACAACAACTTTTCTAATTCCGGTCAATTTTCGACGGCAAGAGCTATCGGAGTGGAAGGCATCTACACACGAGACACTTCCACGCCCTCCAACCAATCGCTAGGCACTTCCCTTGTGTACGGCAACGGCAAAATCGGTTTGGGAGCTTTCGTTTCTCGAGCCGGCACCAGCCTCACCTCGGGCGGCATTGACGTCGGTGGCGCAGGCCTTGGAGTCAACTTATTGAAAGGGCGATTGACTGTCGGCGCAAGCTACGCCAAACCGCTCTCCGGCGTGACCGACAACGGCCAAGTAAGTGGAAATCTCACGTTAAATCCCCCGAACCAAAAGGGTGTATCGTTGGGTGTGAGCTTTGCTCGCGGTTTGACCAGCAATGTGAATTCCGTCGGCGGAGCTCTCGGGTATTCGTTTAGCCCGATGGCGCAGCTTGAAGTCGATTTTCAGCTGCCGGACCTCACTTCTACAAGTAATTTTAATCTCCAAGCTTACTTGAACCTCAACCGTGGGATGGTCTACTTTAGCGGTGGTTACACCCTCGTTAAGACGGCAAGTTCCTTGAGCGGAGTCGCAGGGCGCGTAGGTTTTGTGCTTGGCCGGTCCATCGATTTATCGGCGATTGCAACGTACACGATTGCGACTGGTAGCCCGATTACGTACGGTGGTTCGTTCCGTGCCAGCTTCTAGCCCGCGCTAAGCGAGCGGCTCTGGGGCTGAGATCCTTCTTTCACATTGCGGGGCCTTCGGGCTCCGCAATGCTTCTTTCCCAGAGACCTCATGAGCATTCGAGCTAAAATCATCGGTTGTTTTGTCGCCATCCTCTGTTTGTTTGCTGCCATTTCTTTTTACCATTATCAAAGATCTGAGGGGATGGGGGAGCGACTGGCTCTCGTAAATGGGCTCTTCTTGCCGCTGTCGCGCAACGTCGCCCAGCTCCAAAGCGCCGTTCAGGGCCTTGCAGACGATGTCCGGCGCTACACTTTCGGTACCCCGGAAGGGGTTCAGACGAGCACTCTTTCGAGGATGGTCCGCGATCTTTACCCTTATTTGATTCGAAGAAACTTCAGCGCGGCTGAAGCGTTAGTGGCGAAGTTTTCAACGGGGACTAGCAAAGAGCTCGCGTCTGAGCTTTCGGCGGGGATAGCTACCGCCGCTAAGAGCTTCGATGAGGTATCCGCTGCAGTCACTCAGGAAAAGTTTGACACCGCTGCCCGCGAGTTGAGAAGCCAGCTCGATTCCCTCGCCATGAAAGTGGATCACGAAAGCATGAAGATTGCCGATCAAGCAGGCGCCGATATCCGAGAGACTTTGCTCACGGGGCTCGCCTTGTCGACAGTGCTAGTGGGCCTCGGACTATTGACCCTCTTTCTCTCCCACCGAGCGCTCCGATCTCTCCCCCTTTTAATTAGTAGTTTGAAGCAAATGGCAGACGGTGATTTTGACCAGAGCCTAAAAGTGCATGCAGGGGACGGTTCCGAAGTCGCGCAGCTTGCGAGACAATACAACCGCATGCTTTCTGCCCTTGCCGACAGGGACAAAAAAATTAAAGAACAGCAAAGAGAGCTCCTCCAATCTGAGCGACTAGCCGCAGTGGGGCAGCTTTCTGCCGAAATCGTGCACGAAATCCGAAACCCCCTCAACTCCATCAACCTCAACATCGACTGGTTAGATATGGAGCTAAAAAGCGCTGGGCCCGAAGTGTCAAAAACGCTGGGGAGCATTTCGCGCGAAGTAGAGCGGCTGCACCAAATCACCGAAACCCATTTGGTGCGGGCTCGGTTTCCAACCAAAAGCGCGCCCCGCACTCGAGTGCATGACCTGCTCCACGAAGTTGTCGAATTCGGGCGCGAAGAAGACAAAAGGCTTCAGATCAAAGTCATTCTCGATCTTTCCCAAGAAGAGCTTTTTGTGCAAACGGAACACGCGCGCTTCAAGCAAGCTCTCTTGAACGTCCTCCGGAACGCAAAGGAAGCGATGCCGCGGGGCGGGACTATCCGTATCCATACTGATGTCCAGCAGAACGTCTTTCGTATCCTCATTTCAGACTCGGGAAGCGGCATGAACGACGCGACCAAACGAAAGACGTTTCAACCATTTTTTACCACCAAGCCCGATGGCACGGGCCTAGGCCTGATGGTGACCAAGTCGATTGTCGAGGAAGCCCAGGGCACGATCAGTTGCGAGAGCAGTATTGGGCAAGGCACAACCGTTTGTTTTCAATTTCCCGCTTAGCCGGAGGGCGTAGCCAATGCAGGGTTATCGGATCGCTATTGTAGATGATGAAGTGGCAAACCTTGAGTCGCTGGAGCGGATTTTAAAGTCCGACGGGGCTGAGGTATCGGTTTTCCAAAGTCCGGAGGAAGCGCTCCGATCTTTGCCCTCGGGAACCTACGATGTGCTGCTCACGGATCTTCGAATGAGGCATTTGAGCGGCATAGAACTCCTGGAAGCTGTTAAAAAAGCAGACCCCTCCATTGAAGTCATTCTCATCACCGCTTTTGGAACCGTTGAACTCGCGGTGGAGGCGATGCGAAAAGGCGCTTACGACTTCATCACTAAGCCGCTGCAGAGAGTTTCTGTACTTCAGACAGTCCACAGAGCACTCGAAAAACGGCGCTTGGTCGTTGAAAATTTGTCGTTGAAAGAAGAGCTGGAGCAGCACTTAGCGACCGGCGGGAAAGACATTCTAGGCAAGTCCGACTCTCTGGTTGAGCTCATGGCCACAGTCCACCAAGCAGGAAGAAGCCGCGCGAGCGTGCTCATTCACGGAGAAAGCGGCACGGGCAAAGGTCTCATAGCCGAATACATCCACCGTATTTCCGGGCCCGACCATGGGGTTTTTGTAAAAATCAACTGCGCTGCCATCCCTGAAAACCTCCTTGAAGCAGAGTTGTTTGGGTACGAGCAAGGAGCTTTCACCGGAGCCAACAAGCGAAAGAAGGGCAGAGTGGAGCTTGCGCACGGAGGGACGCTTTTTCTTGATGAAATTGGGATAGCGCCGCTCACTTTCCAGACCAAGCTTTTGCGGTTTCTCCAAGACGGTGAGTTTGAGCGCTTGGGAGGCAACGAAACGCTCAAAGTACGCACCCGAGTGATTGCGGCGACGAATAGCAACTTGCCGCACGCGATAAAAAATGGGGCGTTTCGTGAGGACCTTTATTATCGGCTCAATGTCGTCAATATCCGGGTCCCAGCCCTCCGTGAGCGGAAGTCGGATATCCCGCTTCTGGCACAGCAGTTTATTGAGGAGTCAGCCAAGAAGAATCAACGGCCTGTGCCTTTGATTCACCCCTTGGCGATGCTTGCGCTCACTGAATACGAATGGCCAGGGAATGTGCGCGAGCTCCAAAATTTGATGGAACGAGTGGTGGTTTTGAACTCGAGCGGGATTGTGGAGGCGTCTGATTTGCCGCAGGAAATTGGCGCGGGCCCTGGCCCTAAGTCTGTCACTATTCCGCTCGGGCTTTCGCTCCGAGAAGTGGAGCGGAGGATGATGGATGAGGTGTTACGGATTTCTGGAGGCGATAAGAAGGCGGCTGCGAAACTCTTAGGGGTGCACCCGCGCACTATCCACCGGTACATGGAAAGCAACGAATCGCCGCCCGCTTTGGACACCGAAATTTTTTAGAGTGCAAGCTGGCATTGCGTTGGGTAGTAACTGGGACCCATGGAAATCGCGATTGCTTTAAGTGTCTTGACGCTCCTGGCCCTGGTGCTGGTTTGGTTTTTTGTTCGACGGGCGCCTCGGCCGCTTGCGCCGCCCGAGGCAAGCGCGCCTACCAAACCGCAGCGCTCTTGGCTTCCCGGTTTGGGCGGTTGGATAAAGCGGAGAGGTTCAGACCTTCAAGGAGCGGAGTGGGAGTCGTTGGAAGAAGCGCTCCTCTTGGCCGATATTTCGATCGCGACGTCTCAGCAGTTGCTCCGGACGGTGAAAGAAAAAAGTTTGAAGAACAAAGAGTTAGGGCTGGGAGAGCTGCTTCGAGAGGAAATTGAAACCCTTTTAGGAAGCGTCCAGAACGGCTGGAGTTTAGCCGAGGCACCGAAACCGGTGGTGGTGAGTGTGGTAGGCGTGAATGGAGTGGGAAAAACGACCACGGTCGGAAAGCTCGCAGCGCACTTTTCCGGGCAAGGGAAAAAGGTTCTCGTGGGAGCTTGCGACACGTTTCGAGCGGCGGCGGTCGGGCAGTTAGAAATCTGGGCCGGTCGCGCAGGCTGCCAATTTGTTTCGGGCCGGGAAGGCGCGGACCCAGGGGCGACTGCTTACGATGCGGTGGCCGCGGGGGTGGCGCGTGGCATGGACCTAGTGATTTTGGATACGGCCGGGCGCCTACACACGAAAACCCATTTGATGGATGAGCTTAAACGAGTGCATAAAGTCGTCAAAAAAGTAGTCCCCGAAGCCCCCCACGAAGTTTGGTTGGTGGTGGACGGGACCATGGGACAGAACGCACTCGTTCAAGCTAAGCAGTTTCATGAGGCTCTTTCTTTGACCGGTATCGTCGTCACCAAATTAGACGGGACTGCCAAAGGCGGAACTCTTTTGTCGATTGTCAGCGATTTGAAGCTCGGTATTCGGTATGTCGGAGTGGGCGAAGGGGCCAGCGATTTGCTGCCTTTTGTCCCTTCTGACTTTACTCAAGATCTTCTTTCATAGGGGTTGTTCTGTACAGCACAACCCCTTAACCAGCAGTACTTTTCTTTTGGAGCGCTTCGTGCGGCCAGAATTTCTCCAGCTCATAGGGGGTTCTGCTTTACTCATCTACTCCATTGGCGAGCTGTCGCGCAGTATCCAGCTTCTGGCAGGGTCCCATTTCCGTAGTTGGCTGAACCATTCAACTAAAGACCGCTTTCGGGGACTGCTTCTCGGCGGCGTTTTGTCGATGTTGCTTTGCAGTAGTGGCGCAGTTACGGCGATGCTCGTGAGCCTTGCCAATGCCCGGTTGCTTTCGCTTTCCCAGACGTTCGCCGTCTCTCTCGGGGCCGGCGTAGGGTCGACGCTCATGCTCCAACTGCTGGCGTTTAAAGTGTCCGAGTACGGGCTCCTCATTCTCGCGGGCGGGTTTTTACTAGAAACCCTTTCGGGTGTTGCTTGGCTGAAGCGACTGGGCCGTGTCGCTCTCTATGTGGGGCTCGTGTTTTTTTCGTTGGACATGCTCGTCGAAGCGGGCGAACTGCTTCGCCAAGAGCCAGCGTTTCAAGCGTTTTCCGAATATTTCCACGACCACCCGGTGCTTGCCTTCGCAGTGGCAGCCTTCTTTGCGGCCTTCACGCACAGTAGCTCGGCCACGGTCGCGTTTTCAATGTCACTGCTAGTCGCGCAGAACGCACCTGTCGTGGACGCTCTGCCATGGATTTTCGGGGCAAACTTGGGCACCACCGCGACTGCTTATTTCGCGAGTTTGGGAAGCGACACTTTAGGCAAACAAGCCGCGATGGGCAGCGTGCTGACTCGCGTCGCGGGGGTCATGCTATTTTGGCCTTTTCAAGCGCCCATCGCCGCGGGGCTTGAAGCAATGCAGTGGGGACTCAGGCGGGAAATTGCGTTTGGCCACACGCTTTTTAACCTCGTGCTCGCCATAATCTTTTTGCCCTTATTGCCCTGGGGCGTTCGAGTAGTGAAAGCGCTCGTCCCTTTGAAAGAAGATCAGGGACCGTTTACTTTCCATTACCTAGATCGCAGCACTTTGGAAACTCCGGAGCTTGCGCTTGCTCAAGCGCACCGCGAGCTTTTGCGCCTTTCGGAAGCGGTCGAGAAACTGCTTAACCAGTGCCTGATTTTTTTCCAAAAGGGTGAAGCCCACGCGGTGGAAGAGTTTCGGTCAAACGATAAAGTAATCGATTTTCTCAACAAAGGAATCAAACAGTTTCTAACTAGCCTGTCGCAAGGGCAAATGACACCCGAACAAGTGGATCGAGAATTCGAGATCATTATCCGCACCAACGACATGGAAAATATCGGGGACATCATCGCAAACAACATTGTCGCGCTTATCTATAAATGCCACAACAAAGGCTATGAGTTTTCCAACGAGGGGTGGGCCGATATCCGCAGCTTTCACGCCCGAGTTTTGGAAACGCTTCGGACATCGACGTCGTATTTTAATAACCGAGGCCCCGCACTCGGGCAGGAGCTTCAGAAGCAAATTGATGGCATTGAAGCGCTATGTCTCGATCTGACCGAAAAGCACCTGCGGCGGCTCCACGACGGTGTAAAACAAAGTCAAGACTCGTCCTCGGTCCACTTGGATCTGCTTGGCCACCTTTCACGGGTTGCCTCATTGAGCGGGAATATTTTGAAAGTTCAGGGAACGAAACAAGCTAAACAAGCAGCAGGTTGAAATTGTCTCCCACTAAGTACAAAATTCGAAACAGTTTATACGAAATAGTGGGGGAGTTCTCCGCGAAGGATATTCTCAAGCGAATCGCTTCGGGAAAGTTTTCTGGGGATGAAGAAGTCGCGAGCGCTCCCTATGAACATTGGCAAAAATTGGCTTCCCACCCCGTTTTCTATGACGGCTTCCTAAAACGGATTTATTCGGATCAGTACCAAGCGGGGGAGTCGTTTACCGATGTCCCCGATTCAGCCGCGGATGCGCCCCCGCCGCCACAGGATTTCCCGCAAAAGACAGTCCAAGCCAACACTCAGCACTTAGCGTCCGACAATACAGTGCACCAGGAAGAAATCGATGCGCTTTTCAATGACGGCTCGGTAAAGCCAGCGGCCCCCGCGGCGGAGCCGCATGGAAAAACGCAGGTGCTGGAGTTGGTAAGCGCCGAGGTCCCCCCAGAAGCCTCAGCGCCCTCCGAGCAGATTGACGAACCTGTCCCAGAAACGGCGAAACCTGCTTTACGGTTTAAAGGCCTTAGCCCCCGGCGCGCGGCTCTAGCGGGTGCCCTTTTGGTGGGGTGCTTCTACCTGATGTGGGGTACGGGCTCCGAGCCAGGAGAGATTTCTAGCTCCGCTTTCAAACCCGCCCCGAGCCTAGGCAGCTCTGCAACGGCAGAAGAACGAGCGACTACGTTGGGCGATGAAGCGGAAGCGCTCATGATTCAGGACACCAATTTGTTCTACGGCGGGGCTTACGACGTGCTGGTGGAAGCGCTCGATGCCGATCCCAATAACCCCGCACTTTTGGGAAAGTTGGCAATGGCTTCGGCGAGGATGGCGAACTCGCCCGAAGAAGCTAAGCGGCGTCGCCCAGAAATTGAACGCGCTATCAAAAGCGCGCGTCGAACCGACCCCTATGCAAGCGAGCTTTATCGGGCCGAGGCTGTCCTTTCGCAAGCGCTCGGAAAGCCCGACGACGCAAACTCTTTTGCATTAAAAGCAGCCGAAGCAAACCCGGTGGGTTCCGAAAACCTTCTGCTTGTGGGAGAACTCCATTTCGCAGCAGGCGCATTCAGCGAAGCGAAGGCTGTTCTTTTGGAAGCGGCGAAAAACGATCCTAAGCGCGTGCGTGCGCGGTACTTTTTAGCGCAGCTGGAATGGGAAATGGGTAACATCGACGTTGCCCAAAAAGAAGGCCTTGAAACGTTGAAATTAAATCCCCTGCACCCCAGCACGTACTTGCTCTTGGGGGAAGTGGCAGCAGCGCGGAACGACTTTACCCAAGCGCGAGGGCTTTTTGAAACATGCGGGCGCCTTGCGCGCTTTGGCTCGCCTGACGTCGCTTCGAGGGCCTATTTCCGGCTCGGCGAAATGCAAGAGCTGTCCGGAAATAAGGGGGAGGCGAAGAACAGCTTTTCACTCGCTTTCCACTATTCGCCAGAGCCCTCCGAGGCGCTGAAACAAAAAGTGAAGGGACTCGACCTCTCCAAAGCGGCTCTCAAAAAGAAAGCTCTCGAGTCAGAGTACCAAGGCGAGTACTTCCAGGAGCAGGGGACCGGGCTTTTAAGTCAGGGCAAGACAGAAGAAGCGCTGCGGTTTTTCCAGGCCGCGCACCTCCTTGCGCCGAACGATGGCCTCGCTCTCATTCAGCTCGGCGAAGTGATGGAAAAAACCGCTAGCTCGTATGAAGATTTTCGGCGAGTGATGAGCTACTACCAGCGCGCGATTGATCGCGATCCCATGGAGGCCATGGGGTACATAAAGCTCGGCACTTTAGAGACAGAGCAATACAATTTTGATCGAGGCTACAAGCTGCTTGCCCAAGCGTTGGCGCTTGCTCCCGACAGCGAAAAGCCCTATGTCGCCCTAGGAAAGCACTATTACAAACGGCAGGACTACAACGAGTCGCTGAATCAATTTTTGAAGGCAGCCAAGATCAATCCGTCGGATTCGGAAATCCTTTATTACGCCGGAAAACTCAGGCTCGTTTATAAGAAAGATGGCGCAAGAGACGCGCAGCGGTTTTTCTCGCAGGCCTATACCGTAGACCCCCGCAACTACGATGCGCTGGTTGAATGGCTGAAAATCAAAGTGGTCAACCTGGAGAAGAACTTCGCCGTCAAATTTATTACTAACTTGATCCAATCGGAAAAACAAAACCCCATGCTGTACTGGGTTTTGGGAGAAATCTATTCCGAAAACAAAGAGTACCGCCGGGCCATCACTTACTACCATCAGTCGCTTGATTTGGATAATCGGCAAAGCAAAGTGCGGATGTCGCTGGCAAAAGCTCTTGAAGCGGTGGGCGAGCTGGAAAAGTCCGTCGCGGAATACCGGCTGTCCTCACTCTTGGATCGTCGCAACAGCGAAGGTTTCTATCGGGCGGCGGATTTACTTTTCCAGATGCGCAGCTACGCGCAGTCCGAGGAAGTACTTAAATTCCTCATGGGTGTGACGCCCAACTACCCGGGCGTGCACCGGTACCTTGCGAAAATCCATGCCCTGCGAGATCAGAAAGACGCGGCAGTAGAGTCGATGAAGCAAGAAGTTGCGAATAACCCGGAGAACTACAAGTTTGTACTGGAGCTTGCCGAGCTTTATATGGAGTACGCCCGTTACGACGAAGCGATTACCGAGTTGCGGCGAGTGACGGGCCTGCCTTCGACGTCCCAGGCGCCCGAGCTGAAAGGCGAAAAGATCCGAGCTTATTTGCTGCTTTCTCGGTGCTACCGAGCGAAAAGCCAGCCAGAAAGTGCCGAAGGCGCTGTTCGGCTTGCTCTGCAAATGGATTCCAACGACCCGGAGTTGCATCGCGAGCTCGGCTACGTGTACTATTCGATGCAGCGAGACAAGGAAGGCGTGCGCGAGTTTGAGTATTACCTTGAGCGAGCTCCGGCAGCCCAAGACGCAGGTGCCATCCGCGGCTTGATTAAGAGAATGATGATCGAGGAGTAAACGTGTTGGATTTGAAATCGATTGCAAGCCGAGCGGGCGAAATTGAAACAGCGCTCGATCGAAGAGGCAATCAGGCTGCGAAGGCTGCGCTGAAGTCTATCGTGGAGCTAGACGGCAAGCGGAGAGCGGCGCTCCAGTCAGTCGAAGCGCTGAAAGCGAAACGCAACCAGGCATCGATGGAAATTGCTCGCCTGAAGAAAGCCAAGGAAGACGATTCTGCTTTGATGGGCGAAATGAAAAACGTCTCTGCCCAAATCAAGCAAGAAGATGTGACTGTCGCCGAAATCGAAACCAAGATTCACTCGCTCCTAATGGAAATACCGAACATTCCGGATGCATCGGTTCCTACGGGGAGCAGCGCCAGTGACAACGAAGTGGTTCGGAAATGGGGAGAACCCCCGGCCTTTGCGTTCAAACCCCAAACGCACGATGAAATCGGCGAAGCGATGGGCATTCTCCATTTTTCAAAAGCCGCCGAAGTCACCGGAGCACGGTTTGTTTTTCTCACGGGCCTGGCCGCTCGCCTAGAGAGAGCGCTCATCCAGTTCATGCTCGATACGCACAGTAAGAAAGGGTACACCGAGATCCAGCCCCCCTTCCTGGTGAACCGAAACGCGCTCGTCGGAACCGGTCAGCTGCCGAAATTTGAAGAGGATGTCTTCCATATCGAGAAATTCGACTTTTTTCTCATCCCTACTGCGGAAGTCCCCGTCACCAATTTCCACCGAGAAGAAGTGCTGGAAGAAAAGCAGCTCCCCCTGAAATACGTAGCGTACAGCCCCTGTTTTCGTTCCGAAGCGGGAAGCTACGGGAAGGACACCAAGGGTTTAAAACGCCAGCACCAGTTTAACAAAGTGGAGCTCGTAAAGTTCGCTAAGCCGGAAGACTCCTTTCGCGAGCTGGAAGCGTTGACTCTGGATGCGGAAAGCATTTTGCAGGCGCTGGGGCTCCACTACCGCACGGTCGTGCTTTGTACCGGCGACATGGGGTTTGGTTCGGCGAAAACGTATGACATCGAAGTTTGGTCTCCCGCGGCCGGCGCGTACATGGAAATCTCTTCATGCAGTTGCTTTACCGATTACCAAGCGCGGCGGGCTGGTATTCGCTACCGGTCTGAAACTGACCGGAAAGTACAGTTTGTGCACACTTTGAATGGTTCAGGACTTGCGATTGGTAGAACGCTCATCGCGATCATGGAAAACTACCAAACTGCAGACGGCTCTTTCACCATCCCCACCGTGCTTCAAAAGTACCTTAGCTAACCGCCCGTGCTGCCTCTACGGCGCTGCTGGGAGTTCGTTTAGCCCTAGCTGGCACGCTGTTTTGAGCGACTGAGAGCTTCCTTCTTTGACACAAGACTTAAGCAGCTCACGAGCGCCGTCTGGAAAGGACGCAGCTTGTTTTCCTAGAGTGAGCGCCGCCGCAATGCGGGTCGGTTCTTCTGTTTTCGCGTTTTTGAAAACCTTTTGCAAGCTGGTGACGAGGCTCTCCGTTTGGTCGCCGCAAACCCCTAAAGCAAGCACTGCCCGCTCGACGATATCGGATTCTTCGACATCTTCTACTAGCTCCAAAAGCCGCTTAGAAATGGTTGGGTGCTTCGCATCCGGGAGCGCGTTAATGACATCCAGTGACGCTAAAAGGACGTCTGGGTCGTTGCTCTGCAACGTTTTTTGCACTGCTGCCCAAGCTCTTGCATCTTTCTTTGCTTGGGTTTGAAGGCCTGCGAGGCAGTTCAGCGCTAGGGGGGTGTCTTTTTCCTGCGCGCACGCAGCGAGAAGCTCAATCACTTTGTCTTGCCCGCTAGCACGTGCAGTCAGCACTTTTACAATGGCACGCCGAATTTTTATGTCTCGCCGCTGATCATAAAGAATCACTAGCTTTTCGCTCAAGTCACTTTCCGTCACAGGGAACTCTTCGAAGTAACGCAAAAGCACCAGAAGCTCATCGGAGTCTTCCGATTTAAACATGGCGTCCATGAGGACTTTTTGCACTTCGGGGGCCTGCTCCTTGCGGGCAACCAGCGTGCGCACCACGGTGTTTCTAAGGCCTGGCTCGCCGCCGTAAAGCCCGAGAAGGGTTTCGCGGATCGCTTCCGCTTGGCTTGCGCTTTTAGCTCCCCGAAGCGCTTTGGTACAAAGCACTTTGATCTGAACGTCCGAGTCTTTCGCGCATTTCAATAGCGTCGTGACGACCTTGGTCTGGAAAATGGGCTGTGAGTATTGGCTGAGTTTAAAGGCAGCTACTTTGCGCTGCTCTGCGTCTTTGCTCTCGTCTAACGTGCGCGACCAAAGAATCACCGGGTGCGTAGGCGCTGGTCCTGAATAGGAGCGTTTTCTTCTGCCGTGCGCTGTTTCTTCGGAAAGGACAAAAAGGAGGGGGAGGAGCAAGACCAAACGGAGTTTCATAGGGTTCGTTTATACCCTGGTCGCTGTGCGGGTGTCGACCGCAAGAAAAACGGCCGGTGATTTCTCACCGGCCGTCAATCTTGGCGTCTTTAGATTACTATCGGATACCGGCAAGGTCCAAACGACCGCCGGTGACGATTTTTCCAGAAAGAGAAGCCACTGGTTTCGTCGCTCGTAGCACCGAGTCAACCACTTCCTTGTAGGACCAAGTTGGGTGGTCGCCCCATGTGAGCGCAAAAGCGCCAGCAACGTGAGGTGCCGCCATGGAAGTGCCGTCCCA
>JANPJT010000309.1:0-31826 GCA_031425635.1 Pseudomonadota bacterium | reverse complement strand
CCACGCTCGTCAGGGCCGGTGTATCCGCAGCGGCAGACACTGCGAGGCTCAACTTGGTGCTGGCTTTTACCAAGTCGGCTTCAGCCGTTTCTAAAGTGCCTTTCGCAACCACCGCCGAAGCGACACTTTCTGCCTTCATAGCAGCCACTTCCGCTTCAATAAAGTCAGGGTTGAGGCCGACGTTCGAAAAAGACCTTTGGCTCCAGGGCGAACTTTCGAGTTGGCTTGCGAGCAATGACCGCAAGTGTGTCTCTTTCCGACTAAACTCGACCATCGCCTTCTTTAGGTTCTCAAACTGGGCCTTAGTGCGATCGAGTGCCGCTTTTTTCTGGTTTTCTTGAGAGCTAATCCGAGTGACTTCCGCTTGGAGGGAATCTATCTCCGCCTGCAACGCTTTGAAACGGAGCGCATCTTCTGGGCTGGCTGAGCTTAATTTCTCCATGGCAAGGCGAAGGTTTCTGGTTTTTTCTCGAATGGCATTGCTGCCTTTATCATCAACCGGATCCAGCTCCGCCAAAGCATTCGCAATGAACTGGTCGAGTTTTGGAAACAGAGTGAGCTGAAGGTTCTTAGCTTTTAAAACTAAATCGAGCGGACCCGGGCGGTTTAAAGTGGCGTCCAGCTGTTCGATGACTCGCAGGTCGCGAGCGAAGTACTGTCGAAGGTTCAAAGCTTCCGGGGCTTGTTTGGAACCTTCCGCAAAAAACTTTTCATTGATCAAACTCTCGATCGAGGGAATTTTGGTTCGAACCTCGCCGATCAAATCTCGAGTCGCTAAAGTGAGTTTATGGAAAGCAGCTTCCACCGAACCGGCTTTTTTCAGCGCCTCTTGCTCGACTTTGCTCAGTTTAGCGCTTTCAAGGCGGCTTAAGTCTCCTTTAAATTTTTCTAAAAATGAGGGATCCAGCGTGCTCTTTAAAGCCGCTCGCCCTTCTTCCCCCAGATCGGCCCAGTTCTTCAGGAGAGCGGATCGGAAAGCCTCTTCGGCTTCAGTGAAAGCAAGCATTTGAGGTTTCAGCGCCGCAGACAGAGTTTCGCTCGCTTCAAGGCGGGGGAGCCAATAGGTTTTTAATTTGCGCAGGTAAAGCCAGTAGCTGTAAACCCCCGCGCCTTCCACCGCGACAATCGCCGCCGTCGGGTAAAAATAGCGAGACTGCTGGTACCAGTCTTTAAAGAAGCCTGAGTGGCTTTCTACCGCAATCGCATTTTCATTATTTAGGGGCTCATGCGGGGCGATCCCCTCTCGGGTCTTGCGGGCTTCAAAGAGCTTTTTTCGGTCGGCCACAATCTTCGCGCGTGCCGCTTCGAGTGAAGCGTTGGGGGTCGAAGGAGCCACTTGCTTTGTCACTTCAGTGCTGAGGGGCCCGGGCGTTTCACCCCACAAAGAGATTGAAAAGACGCCTAAACAAACTAAACAACGCAGAAAACGGTTAGGAAACGACAGAAGCTTCATCTTAAAGACCCCACAATCTTTCGGATTTCGCGCCGCACCGTAGCAAAATTTAGTGAAATTACGAAGCGGAAAATTCTGAGTCCGGTGCAACCTAATGGAATCCTAACCGAAAAAGGCACCGCATTCTTTTTCGCGGGAGGGTATTCCGGCCTTGGTCCGGGAGGCGCCCGTCTTTCCGGAGCGAAACCATCAAAATACGCCGTATTAGGCTCATGGTGGTAGGTGCCCGAGGGGCGCAGTAGGCAAGACGTTGCTCTAGTTGCTCATTGCCATCGCCCAGCGCGGCTTCGCCTTCAAAACTCTCGCGAAGACTGGACAGGATTTTTCGTGCGCGCCCGGCAAAACACCGATGCTCATTAAAAACTCGTTCACAATCTCTCCGCCAGTGAAACGGAAGTTTTTTCTGAAGAGTTTCACCCAGTCTTCTTTGGCAAGAGGGTGGTGCAGGTAGATCCACTCTTCGAAGGAGCCGTGCTCTTTCTGTAGTCGGAGTATGGTTTGGGCGTTTTCAATGGCGGCATTCACTTTGAGACGATTGCGGATGATGCCAGGATCCGCCAGCAGCCGTTTGCGGTCCCTTTCGGTGTATCTAGCCACCTTGCGAATACTGAAACCACTATAGGCTTTCCGGAAGGTGGCTTGTTTTTTCAGGATCGTTTCCCAACTTAGCCCTGCTTGATTGATCTCGAGGATCAAGCGGCAAAAGAGCTCATCGTCATCATGAATGGGGAAGCCGTATTGTTTATCGTGGTAAAGGCGATGGAGCTCTTTGCGTTGGCCCACGAGCCGTTCAATTACTTGGCAGTAAGACATGGACGTAAATTAAGACGTTGGGTGAGTTCTGGCCAGCGTGATATTCGATGGGCCCATGTTGAGACTACCCAAATCCGACTTGAGCCCTGAACAACTAAGCGCTGTGGAAGCCTATTTTCAGCGCGATTTGCGCTCAGTTTGGGAGAATAGTACCGCACGGATTTCTTACGTCGCGTTTGACCTAGGGCTGCAGGAGGGGCTTAAGTCTACTCTCCGAACAGGCTGCCTTTCCCAGGGTCTTGAGCCGATCGCAAAGCTATTAAACGACGAAAAAAAAGGATTGGTGGCAGTGCAGTCGCGCACAGGGCAGGTTCCCGTTGATCGCATGAGCCGCCTACTCTTCATCACAAACGACGGCAGCGAGCGATTTTATCGCCAGATAAGCTCTCTCATTTCGGCCCACGGTAACAGGGTGTGGGCGGCGCGAGTGGATACCACCTCCGAAGCAATGGGTGCGTTGTTGGCGCGCGGCCCCGCGAAAGCAATTTTAATAAACGATAAAAAAGCGCTCGCGGGCTTCCTGGCGGCTCTCGCACGCAATTTATTCTAGAAGAGGAAATTGGGCTCTAAGCGCAGGGGCCACTCGGGGCGGGGTAGGTGCGACGGCATCGCGAAAGGCATGTCAGGGCGCTAGAAATCGATCCAGCCAGACTCGTCCCGACGGGCGAATCGAGCCGATCGCTCTACGCTAAAGCGTAGGTTCGCGCGCTGATCGTAGCGGGTAAAAGTGAGGGTTGGAGTAACCGTCGCATCAACGTCGATGAGGTTGAACGAGTTGGGAGCGCCGGGACGGGTGCGCCATGAAAGACAAGTCCCTGCCACCCCAATTACCATCGTGCGGTTTGTGTGCGGGTAGCGAGCCGACGAAAGCCCCACGAAGGGGTCGTGAATGTGGCCTCCGATGGCCAAGTCGATGCGGTACTTTTCAAAAAGCGCCATGGCCTCGTTGCGACCTCGCAGCAAGTTCACCTCATCGGATGGCTTGGCGCAATCCATAGGGTGGTGAAAAGCCGCGATCCGCACTTTGGCGGCGTGCTGGCTTTCCTGCAGTCGACCTTCCAGGCGAGTGAGATCGAAATCTCCTTGCACATGGCGCCACTTGCTTGTGGAATTGAGTCCCGTCACTACGACATCGCCGTAAATAAAATCCTTCTCAAGCTGGTCCTTGAATAGCGTTTTAAAACCCTGGTAGGGGTGAAAAATGCGCGCAAAAATATTGAGCAGTGGAATGTCATGGTTGCCGGGCACGGCAATCGCCGGTACGGGCGAAAGCGCCTCGGTGAAAGCGAGGGCCTGTGCAAACTGGGAAGCACGGGCGCGTTGGGTGATATCGCCCGTGAGCAGGACCAAATCGGGCTTCACTTCGGCCAAGGTGGCGAGCAACCCTTCGCGTACCCCTGGCAAGATTGTGCCGAAATGAGGGTCGGAGAGGTGGGCGATCCGCAATTTACTCATTTGGTTTGCGTCCCGGCGGCAAAACCAAATTTAAGTCGCCTGGGACGGACCGCACTCTCAGTGGGGACTGCATTTGGATAATCTCGCCATCCAATGCAATGGAGTGGGAGGGCTTGCGGGTGTAGATGGTGAGCTCGTCCACGCAAAAAGTTTCCAGCCGCTCGTCGTTCTCTAGGGTCTTGAAAATCCCGCGCAAAAAGATGCGCAATGTTTCGAGTTTAGTAACCGGTTTCATCATAACGACTGCCAGTAAATCTTGCTTCATGCAGCGGGCTACATCCATTGAGAGATCGCGCAGCTGTAAAGCATTGTTGCCGATAAAAATCATGGCCGTCATCAGGCTTTTTGATTTGGTTTTGCCAACGAGATCCACTTTGAGCAGTAGGTGCTTGCTGAACATGCTCAAGATAGTCGACAAAATCGCAACGAGACGGTTGCGCCCGAAACGCGTTATACGGATCTCCCGCTCGCGGATAGCCTTCGCGTAAAGACCCATGCTCGCATTGATCAAAAACACGTGCCCGTTTACTTGCCCTAAACGTACGGGACGGGACTGTCCGGTGAGCGCCATCCGAAATGCCTCAATCGGGTCTTCAGGAATGCCGTGAGCGCGGGCAAAAAAATTGAAAGTGCCGCAGGCCACGGCACCAAATCGGACAGCCTTACCGTGTGCCGCTTGTGCTACGCCGCGAATGGTACCGTCTCCGCCCGCCGCGATGACGACCCCTCCGTCGACAAGCGCTCTTTCGACCGCTAGTCTGCTCTGTTTTTCAAAGTCAGCCGGTGTTTCGGTGGGATAGTGAACGAGTTCGTAGCCCAGCTCGTCGCAAATAGAACGTGCTTGTTCAGCGAGCGTCTGGCCTTTGCCTTGACCAGATTTAGAGTTGGCGATGAGGTGTGCGCGTTTGGTTAAATTCACTAATGGCCATCCTTAAGGTGACGTTTCCAGGATTTATTTGTGCTGGGCAATCCCCTTCTTCATTCCATCGACACCCATTTTGTTTCCTCCGCCGAAAACGTTGATGAGCTTGGGAGCGAAGAGCATTTAACTGTCGAGGCTCCAAGTCACGACAATGCCAGCACCCCGGGGACGAAAAGACATTCATGGGAGCTGCGCGCTCGGTAGCTATTTCGATTTCGGCTTTCCGTTCAGCCGGTTGTGCGAAATAGTTTGCTCGGTATCCAAGCGTACATCGATTGGACCGGATGCTTTATCCACCGCTTTTGGCTTTTTCGACTGATCTTTTTTTTTCAATTGTTCTGCTATTCAACGAATTTTCTGATCTCGCGTTCCCATAGTCTCACTCTCCTGATCGGCGTTGGAAAAATGGTGTTGCATTTCCCATACCATCGCTGATGACTTGTTTCGTTTCTCGATTGAAGTGATAATCACGGAATGACAATTAGATTGCTCCACCTCGTATCACTTTTGTGCTTTGCGTCGGTTGCCCAAGGGGCGCCACTTAAGTTCCCCCTAGCGCACACTGTAGAAAATACGCGCGCGGCCGGGCTTTGTGGCTCTTACCGGCGGACGTCGAAAGAAGGCTTGTACGATGGGCTAGAGTTCAAAGGAGGCGAAAAGGCGACGATGCTTACCGGCCTAGGCGATCGCGAACTCCCCTATTTTATCAGCGAGAAGAGGCTGTACGTCCTGGCAGATAAAGCACTGCTCGAATTCGAAATCGCGCAAGACACGCTCATCGGTGCTGATACCTGGACTCAAAAATCGACGTTCCGTCGCAAGTCCAAGCCCAAGAGTGCCTGCACCGTCTTTGCAGCAACCTCCGCAGGTGAAAAGGAGGTGGAAAAGCTGCTCTGCCACCTAGCCGGGGTGGATCTCCAGGCGAACCAGAAACTCCCCGAAGCGGTGGAACAGTACAGCATGTGCTGCAAAGAGGGAGATGCTTTGAGCTGTAACAAGCAAGGCTTTTTGATTTCGATGGGGGCACTGGGAAAGACCGATGCGAAGCTGAGTCTGGAGCTGATGCAACGATCCTGCGACATGGGCTAAGGGGGCGGTTGCGCGAACGCTGCCGAGATCCAAATGAGGGCCGGAAAAAACCACGAAGCAGCTCAGCTCTACAAAAAAGGCTGCGATCTCAAGTTCGTCGACGCGTGTCTAAAGGCAATGGACCTTTAGTATAATATTTGTTTATGGTCAAACTCGATCGTGTATACACATGGCATATAAGATTATCCATTTTTTTTTAGTCACCATAATTTTTATCATTCCTTCGGAAGCCAAGGGCGGCTTTTTGCGCCAATGGTGTGGTTCCTTTTTTAGCCGCCTGGCTGCTTTTGCCAACCCAGATCAAAAATTTGAATCTAGCTCGTTACCGCTAACTTCTCGGCAACAGCAGCTAGAGGCTTCTTCTTACGTCAGTCAGCGAACTCCCCAGGGGATGCAATGGGAAGAGGACGGGGGCCAATCTCTCAACCACGCCAGCGGAAAAAACGCGGGGCACGTTATAAGTAACATGACATTTCATGCCGTTACTCAGCGCAACAAATTAAATATCGAGTATTACCGGGTCGATCCAGAGGCTACAGGCGATGACCTCGGCACGCTGCTCATCGCTCGCGCGATTTCCACTTCAAAGCAGGACTTCAGTCTCATTTACGCGCAGCTCACTTTCACCAATGCCGTCGCTTACCAGAATGCCCTGGCCCGAGGAGTTTCGCAGCACGAAGCAGTTAAAAGCACTCTCTTTTATAAATCTTGTGCGAAATTGGGATTTGGTCGGATACTGGAATTTGACTGGCGAGGACGGGGATTGCTATTGGGGCCCTCTCAGGAAGCTTTGAGCGCGAAAGTTCCCATCCACTTTTCGGCCGAATAGTTCGCAGGTGCTGAAGCGAAATTTGAACTTCGATAAGACTTCCGGGATCCAAAAACGCGATGTATCTAGCGAAAGACGCCCATAATCAGAACCATGTTTCTAGGCCCCGCTTGCACCCGATGCTTTTCCGGCCGGATTGTGGATGGGCACTTCAGAAGCGGGCAAACTCTCACTAAGGGCGATTGGGTGATCCCAACGCATCCACCAATCTTTCTTGCCGTTGGTAAAGTGCCGTTATCTCGAGTCGACTGAGAATCTGGAGCGCGTTGTGGAGATCAGCCAGATACCGACTCTCGGGAAAATCCTGTTCGAATTGTCTCACTCGGTAATCGAGATCTTCGAGGTAAATCAAGAGACGGGAGTCTTTTCTGCCAGGCATAGAGTACTCCGTCAGTAACTCGATGGAGGCGGCATAGCTATATTCTAGTCTACGCAAACGAATCCCGACCGGACTACGTCGGTCACTCCAGCGAGCAGCCTGCCGGATGATTTTGCCCACTTCCCGATGCGCCGCCGCGGCCTCGACGGGCACGTCAGCTGAGTAGCGCACGTGCCCCTGGTCATGGAGAAAGAGAACGTTTTCGAAGCCCAAAAACGCAGCGGGATTGGAAATCGGAATTTTGCCTTCGTCTATCCATCTATCGACAAAACGACGCTCAGGCACGTCAGGCCGAAGCAAACTGGGTTCATAAAATCCAATCGCTAACATGGGCCCGCCGGGATGCTCCTGATTCCAGCGGAGGCGGGCCGTCTCCAGAGCGTAGCCGCTGGCGAGGTATTCGCGATCCGGATCGGCATTGAGGTCCACCTCGGGGAACATTTTTTCCATCAATGAAAAAGGATAGCCTTTACACTGCCCCCCCCGAGGGATCGAATAAAGGCGTCCGCTCCCATTTGGCGACTTCACGATCTGGATAGGGAAACCGAGGCGATTGGACGCCGACTTGGCCAGCAAGGCGACCCAAAACTCGTGAAAGGGGAAGGACGAAGCTGCGCTCCCCCAAAGCATAATGAGAACCGTCAGAGGATAGCCAACGCGCTGAGGTACTTTCATGGATGGGTTCTTAGCACAGCCCGGATGAGTTTTGAAACGTGGCAGAGCCGGGGTGATGGATCTCGTTTCCTAAAGCCGAACGTGTCCAGCACCCTTCTCGACGCTACTGCGCTCGGGTCTTTCGGAGTTGCCGGTAAAGATCTTCACAGTTGGAAGCGCCCACCGGACTCAACGGAGGTATGTGATCGACCCCGCGTTCCGCATTCAGGCTCGCTAAACTTTCCAAGGCACTTCGCGTGGCTTCGTTGGCGTCGACCAAGTGCCGCTGGTTTCTTGTGTGGCGAGCTTCCCACTTTTCTACCCAGCGGCGCACAGCAATAAACGCAGCGGTCGAAGACAACATTCCTGTTGGGATAATAGCGATAAAATAATCGGGGTTAAGCAACGACAGGCCCACGGAAGTGGCCGCACCGAGCAGCCCAACAGCCGGGTGCAGCTTGGAAATCAGGCTATATTTCTTCGTGAGCACGTCCGGGAACAACGTGATTTTTTCGAGCGAGGAGCGCGTTTCGGCGGCCTCTCGCACTCTCGATTCCAAAAAATCGACGGGGAGTTGATTCGGCTTTTCCATCCATTTCTTTACAAAAAGCGCGGCCACGGAATCCGGTGATCGGATGGAGTGCCAGGCCCGCGACTCCGGTGTCAGCACACTGCGGCCGAGCACGAAAAGCCTCAGCCAGTTCAGATCCGATTCCGCTAAACGGTGGGAAGCGTATTCGGACTCCAACCATTGGAGCCCGATTTTAGCTTCGGCGTCGGCGTGAGAATGCAAGAGCTGCCGTAGAGCACTTTTGGTCGGGGGCTCGCCCAACCTAAGGTAATCCATCACCAAGGCTTTCATCTGCCGCGGATCCTGCAGCGTGGATCCCATCTCCGACAACCGGTCTTGCACCTCCCTACTCAGGTAGTAAGCGGTGTTGTCCTCGGTTTCGTCTAAACGGTAATAGCTCAAAGCCTGTCGAATTTGTTCGGGAGTCTGGAGGCTTTGGATCGTCGCCTGGCCAACGAGGGTTTGCAAGCGCGCAGGCACGCCGGACGGTTGGGCGTGGTTTGGTCCGAGTCCGGGTTTGGCACCATGAAAGAAAAAGCCCGTTTCATACTCTTGCCGCGATTGGGAACGCAAGAGCGCCCAGGCTTCCCGCAGCCCCATGTGATCGGCCAAATGCGGGTTTTGGATCATCTCTTGGTAACGCGTGTCAACCTGCTCAGCCGTTGCCCAAGGTGGCAGCCCTAAGCGGTGAGAAAGGTCCATCGACGATACACTAGGCGACTGAGGGTTTGCGGTGAATAAACGCTCATAACGGTGTGGGCTCAGCCTCCCGATCTCGGAGCGGTACGGCGGCTTGGGATCTGCGAATGCGAGGAAATAAAGCACACGCGCATGAACGCTGGATTCCGCCTCCTTCGGCAAAATCGACTTAAGCCGGCTGAGCCGACGGGAGATGTCGGGGCTGAAGTCGCGTTGGAGCGTTCTCCATTGGCCCGGTGTGAGCAAAACGTTGTGCTTCGCCATGGCGGAAACGAAAACGCTCTGTTGCGCAGGGTTGTTGAGTTGCACCGACGTCTTCTGCAATTTTTCCCAAAGCGCTTCCCCTAATTCGACGTTGGCACGCGCTTCGCTGGACGCGGTCATTTCTCCCCAAATAGTGATGACTTGCGTGGGGGTTTTTGCTTCCGCCAGGCGTTCCAACAGGACCTCCGACACAGGGCGGGCCGAACGGCGTGCCAACCGCTTTTCAAGTGCGGCTTTCGCACGCGCGAAGGCTTCTTGGTGCTGAGGCTCTTGAAAGACAATATTTTCGCTCGCTAGCTTGTACGCCTCTAGGATCTCCCGGGCCGTGGGGCGGGTGGATTCGATTCCAAGGACTTCGAGCGGATCGTCGGAGTAGGGATCCGGGTGTCCGAAGTTGGCGGCCTGGCTCGTGACCGCAAAAAGCAGCCCTAGCGCAATCCGCTTCGATGCGTGCGAGAAAACCATGATGGGGTAGCTGCAAGTTCGGCGCCAGGTAAAGAAAGTAGACCCCTGAAAATGGTTATGGTTCTAAGTAGTTACTGGTGGGTCGCGCGGGTCGCGTGATTGTATTCTGTGAGAGGGCGGATACTTTCCAATCTCGTGTCGCAGCGTTGGCTACTGGGCTCGCTCTTTCCCTTACAAGCCCACGTGCCCATCCACTTTCCGGCCGAAAAGTAGATGGGTACCCGCGGCCCGCATAGCAGACAATGGGGGGCCCGCGTCTTTTCGACATAAGGGGCAAGGCATTGGCCACATGCGCCAACGAGCCGAGGCATTAGGGGGTACTTTTGACATTCGATCGCGTTCAAACGACACGACTGTGGAAGTGAGCATTCCCTTAAGAAGTATGGAGGCACCACTGAATGCCTGAACTCCGCAAAGTACGTGTCGCAGTGGTGGATGATCACCCCCTTGTTCGAAAAGGGCTCCTTCAGCTCCTCCAAACGGATCCCGGAATTGAGATTGCTGGGGAGGCCGAGTGTATAGCTGGGGTCATGGAGCTGATGAGGGTGGAGAAACCGCAGGTGATTTTACTGGATATCTCCCTGGGGACTGAGAATGGGCTGACAGTGCCTGAACTACTTCGAGTGGAGTTTCCCAGCGTGCCTAGGATTATTTTTTTGTCGATGCATGCTGAGGAAGCCATTGTGGCGAGGGCATTGAATGCGGGAGGTAGCGGGTACTTGGTTAAGTCATCAGACACTTCAGAAATTCTTTCCGCAATCCACCGGGTTTTTGAGGGCGAGATTTATATTGGAACAAATCTCGACTCACAGAAGATAAGCGCTTTACACGCGGAGCTCACAAATTCCTTTCAGCAAGCGCCGGCTCTGACTCCGCGAGAGCTCGAAGTTCTACGGTTGGTTGCGGTCGGGTTGAGCGCGAAAGAAGTGGCCAACCAGTTGAAAATTAGCCACAGGACGGTCGAAGTCCACCGAAACAATATGCTTCGGAAACTTGGCGTTAAGAATACGGCCGAGCTGGTTGTGGTGGCGCATCGCCTGCTAATCGTTTGAGCACTGGAAAAAGAAAACCGCCGTATCTGGCGCAGGTGCCCATCCACTTTTCGGCCGAACTAGAGCCAGGTGCAAATAAGGAAACCACAACCCCCCGATGGTCGCAGCGACTCGACACCCGGCGAAAAAATGGTGTCACACTATTTTCCCGCCGAAGTAGTGGTCATTGTGGGGTACCGTCTACCTTTTCGGCCGCAAAGTGGATGGGCACCGATCCTAACGCGGGATTAGGCCTTTTTTTTCTACTGTCCTATTACGATTTGCCCAGGCTTTTGAAATGCCACTCACACTCGTCGCCACCGGCGGTGCCCGCGCGGCCCCTCTCTAACTTTCCGAAACGGTAACCGAGCCAAGCACGGCGGAGGAGGTTGGGGGTTTCTTGCAAAACTTGGAAACCGTAAATGCCACCCACGACGGCGGAGCTGAGTAACGCCATCGCCCCGAGTCCGTCGTGCATTCCCACTTCCAAAACCTGACTTCGCATCGCACTCGGCAACAAGGCCACACTGCCCCAGAGCGCGAGTGCACCAGCGCCCAAAAGCTTCCAGGGACGATAACGACCAGGGTGCGACGGTTCTTCCAAAAGTCCAACCCGACGATACGCACCTTGGAAATAGGTGGCTTTCAGCTGGGCTTGGACTTTAGCGATTTCTTTATCCAAAGGATCTTCCACTGCCGCAGGAGTCGGCGCAGGGTCAATCAGCGCAAGCGGTGCTTCCGGTCCTACCGATCTCCAAACATCGATTAGCGCATCCGCGTTTGGCGAGCTTGCGAACAGCCCTCGAAGATGATCCCGTTGCGCTGGCGTCTTTGCAACCTGAAGGTACAGCGTCGACGCAAGGTCTAGCATGTACTGATCAAATCGGCCGGTGAATTTTTTAGTAGCGGCGTCGCTGAGAGCTGCCCGCAAGGAACCCGCGGTATGCACAAGATCGTCAATTTGGGATTGAGTCGGGTTTTGCTTCAACGCGATTTCGGTCCGCTCATAGAGCTGTTTGAAAAAATCAGCTGCAACAGAATCATTCGACGTCGCTTGCACAGCAAGCAGCGCCTTATTTAAAAAGCGCGGGACAGAATCACTGGACGGACTCGAAGAGAGTAATCCCTTCGCGTTCTGGATACGTTCGTTCGATACATCGTACTGGGATCGGCGCTTACTGCTTCGAAGAGTGCCGAGCGCTTCAAGCAAGGACTTCACCACTTCGCCGTTGCGAGCGTAGTGAACGAGCGCCACATCGAATTGGCGCATAAGAGCATCCCTGTCTGCTGCCACCGGAGCGCCGACTCGGTCGTAGAAATTCTCAGCTAGGGGATTGCTCCGCAGCAGAACCCCAAATGCAGACATTCTCTCTTGCTCATGTTCGCCGTCGCTATGCCTCTGTTTTTGGCGGTCGTAGGCGCCGCGGATGTCCGGTCGGCCGATCACTGCAAAAGCAGCTTGCACTTTCGCAAGCTCCTCGGGGCTGTCCTTGAAAACGCCTTGGAGTTCAATGAACTTTTGCGAAATGAGATCCTGGCTGGCGTTTTCCGGCACACCTAGACGCTGGTAATAATGTTCATGATTGGACTTGGCGGTTGTGACTTTCAACCGTGTCGATAGCCTGAATCCGGAGAGTTCCTCCCCTTCTGCATGGGCACCCACGCTTACACTCAACGCTATCGTGAGTAAAAGAATTCTCATAAGGGCCCCCAATCCTCCACTGAGCTGCAAATCGCAAACCAGATTTTGGGAGCCTGAACGTTTCTGTATCCGCCCAGAATACGTAAAAGAAGCGACCGGTTCAGCTACTGCTTCAACGCCGTTTCCAAATCCTCAAACGAAACATTGGGATCTTCCGGTTATGGTTAGGAACCATTTAGCGCTCATTCCCTAACACCCAATTCCTAGCCATAAATTTAAGCGTACGTGCCCAGCTACTTTCCGGCCGATTAGGTAGGCAGTATGTACCTGGCACTATTTCGGCCGAAAACTAGCTGGGCACTTCCGCCGGGTGATACCGTAGGTAAACGCAGCCGCACTATAAAGAAGGTAAACAAGAGTGAGCTCGAGGCGACCCTCAGCCATTTATACACGGGTGGGGGCGCAGCCCTGCAGTCGGATAATGTTGCCTCTATTGGATCGGATTCGTTGCAGAATCGAGCGTTTGTCCTGCCTATTCATTCACGTTTTAAACAACCTCAACTTTTAAGGTTTATGGGTTTTTGGGAGTGGTTTCGGTAGACCCAAAATGCTATAAGCGGCCCCTATGAAATCATTTATGTGCATGTTGGTACTTTTACTTCTGAGCAGTTCGGTTATGGCGGAAGGTCTCTCGCAACGCATCGATAGTACCTACCGCGAAGTTGAAAGGCTAAACCAGCTTGCGCAAACCATTGTCGCGAGTTCGTCAGACACGAAAGCCCAATCACTCTCCGTTCTGAACATCAATCTTGGTCTGCTCAATGGGTCCATCGCTTACGTCCCTCATTACCAACAGCGGCAGAAACACTTCATCGAAGTCCTAACTAAGTTCATTCGAGCCGAAAACGTGGATGTCATTTTCATTCAGGAGCTTTGGTTTAAAGAGGATTTTACCGCTGCCAATAAAATGGCAAAACGAGAAGGTTTCGAGGTGGCAATTCCGGACCGTCAATATTCTGCCCAAGCGTCGAAATACGGAATGCAAATTTACGTTCGAACTGCAGCTCTTGCACCTGGCTCCAAGCTTTTGGCAACCAAGCTTACTGACTACTCGCGTACGACGCGATTGGAATATATTGGCGGCTATAAGAAAGCGTTGCTCACAGTTTCAGGGACGTTGGCTAATGGCCAGTCCGCGCTTTTTGCTAACACGCACTTAAGTGCGACGGTCGGTGCAAACGGAATTCGGCAAATCCAAATAAAAGAGGCTGCAGCGGAATTGGAGAAACAGGCGCCCTCGAAGGCTCTCACTCTATTTGGAGCGGACTTTAACGTGTCCCCAGAGTTCGAAGATTCTTTGTCGACTGAGGTAAAACAGTGGGAAGAAAACCGCGCTCCGTACGTTGAGTTTCACGAAGCTACCCACCTTATGGATGCTTTTAAAGCGCTACATCCGAAGGACCCTGGTTACACCTGGGATAAACGCGCAAATACGAATATTTCAGATGGCCCGGCGGCGATCAAAGACGAGCCGTTGCAACGCACCGATTTTATCTGGGTGGGCGAGATCACGCATACGAGCCCGGCTACTCCTCGCGTGGTCGTGGAAAGCTGTGACCTTGTCTTTACCGAAAAAGTAGTGCCCGTGGAAAAGCAGAAAGTGCACTTAACCGATCACTTTGCAGTATTTGCTCGATTCAAAATTCTGGACAACTGACTCTTCATATCATCGGCTTTTAGAGCCTCCGTAGCAAGAGCCCCAGCGGTCCCGCCCGCCCATTTTGGCCGGTTCGGTAGCGAAGGGCGTCAACCGAATGTCCTATAAAAGTATCGAAGGTTAGGGGCCGTTAAGCAAATTCAACCACTAGAATCCGCGGTGAATTCGAGACACGGGGGCGCAAACAATCGATCATCGGGCAGCGGCCTTCCCTAACCAAACAGCTGATGGTTGTTGAAACGTTGATCAGCACCACTGCGGAATCCCGCCGTAGACAGCTATCCTAATGAAATCCTGACTAAAAAAAGTACCGCAAGTTTTTCTCTGGATGGTATTCCGGCCATCGTCCGGGAGGAGCTTGTCTTTCGGGCACGGAATCATTATAATGCGCCGCATTACGCTCATAATGGGGGTCCTCTTGGGGTTGAGGAAAAGCGTCCGAATTGCCGCAGTGGTGTCTTTTATGGCAAGCACGCTCAGTGCTTCGCCTGGCGTCCACAGCGTCCAAAAAGTTTTAAAAGAGTCGAGCGATTTAATCCAAGAAAGCGCCGCTTTAGTGGCGCGCTACCGCCAAGCTGGCGCAACGCCGGAACTCACTTCCCAGCTTACTAACCTCTTCGAAAGAAACGAAAAGCTGGCCGAAAGCGCCGACGCCGCGGCCACCGAAGTAGAGGCCGAACTGGCCCGAAGCTTGGAACATTTCGACACCCAGTCCGGAAAACGACTCCAAGAAGTACGCAACGAATTTGCGGGAGCATTGGCAAAGCTGAAAGGCACTTCCGAAGTGAACGACCGTTCATCAGGCTCCGGTTCTCTGCTCGGTTTAACCGGCCTAGGCCCCTGGTTAGCCCCGGTCATCCGTGCGTCGGCGCTGGAAGGCGGCACGGGCCTCGATCAGGTGCTCGAGCTCCTCGAACAAGTAGCAGCCGGCTCCCTCATGGCTTCCGTCCAGCTACAACTGGCTCAAAACGCCGCTTTTAGTGGCTTCCTTGAAGAAGAAACTGGAGCGGTTCCGCTTCGGGAGAGGCAGTGGCCTAGCCCGCGGGTTTCCCTATCCTTTTACCTCCAAACACGTGCCCTGCAGGAAGAGGAGCTTGGCCGGCTCCGCGCTCTTTTCCCCACTTTCCCCGCAATGTCTTTACAGAGCTTCCAAATCGAAGCCCAAAAAAAACGCCTGGTTGCTTCTCTGGATCGTTTTGCTTCTGAGTTCTTCCGGCCAGGCTCGCGCATCCACACGAGCCAGTTAGACCGCCTGCGCCGCATCCTCAGTCAATTGATCAGCAGCTATTCCGAGGTTCAGAATTATTCTCCCCAAGCTTTTCCGAACCTTTCCGCTTCGGATGAGTCGACCCGCCTCGCGATGTCTTTGTTTACTCAGCCTGAGTTTCAAGAGTGCGCTTACTTAGCGCGCGGTTTAGTCACGAGTTCCGCACTGGAAGGCGTTCCCTGCGACCTGCAAACTTTTCCTTCCGCGCTCAAAGCGTATACCGAGCACCATAAAAAACTCGCCGGTTACGGCCTACTCCCTGCGCTAATGGAGCTCATTGGCAGCAAAGAAGCTGCGATCCGTAACCGAACAGCCACTTGGGCAGAGGTTTTTGAGGAGTCCGACAAGCGGATTGCCGATCTGATGCAGTTGAACGAGGAGTCGAGTTTACTCTGGCAGAAAGTTCGCCCGGCGCTTCTTGCCAATACCACCGCGTTAGAACGTAGCTTGGGGAATGGCCTGGAACTCCATGACACGTTAGCTGCGTTGTTTATTCAGTCGGGCGTGAACCCGCTGCTCGGCCTAGATTCCGAGTTTAACCCGACGCTCTTTGAAGCCAGCGAACTCGCAAAAAAGTTTGAAGCGGTGCTTGCCTCGGGGGCTAAGAAAATTGAGCGCTTGACGGCCACCTCGGATTGCCGGCCCTTTACCGAAGGCAGCCGCGCCACCTCGCCTTATGTCGTGTGGACGCAAGGGCTCACCCCCCTCGATCCAAGGGCGGCTCGGTGGACCGGCGAATCGAATTCAAGCCACGCGTTTCAAAGGCTCGTCTGGCAGCATGAAGCCAAGGTGGGCAATGCCGTAAACCTGCCTCGTACCGCTCACCCTGTTCAGCTTTTGGCAGGGTCGCTTAAATGGACCGCTCTATCACGGTACCTACCCAACTTAGTTCTGCTAAGGCTTTTTCAGGGCAGCCTGGGAGAAGGTGACTCGCTTTCCTCTCTGGGCGTGAACGAGGAAATCCAAAGCTTCGACCGACACTTTTTTAACCATAAACAGGTTCCAGATTGGTCTACAGTCATTCAGGAATCTAGAGCCGCTTTTTCTACGATGCTTCAAGGGTTTGCGGTGTCCAATGCAGACCTTCTTCCTGCCGAAAAACACAATGACTTGAATTACCTGAGAGTTATTTTCCGAGAGCGTTACCGCCAAGAGCTCTTGATCGCTGCTAAAGAACTGCGCAAATGGGAAAAGGAGTACGCCCTATTGACCACAGGCAGCGAAACGGAAAATCGGTACAACGCAATCCGCAGCGCCCCTCCCTCGGAACTTTGCGCTCTCTTTGGCTTGCCGCCAGAAGCTTGCCCCGAGCGATTGGAGGCGGGTCTAGCAACCAGCTTGATGCGCGATCTCTTCCCTCGCATCAAGCAAGGGTATTTACAGAGGCACGCCCCCAAGAAGAATCCCCAAGAAACGGACAATCAGCACCGAGCGCGGCTCCAGGCCATTTTCAGCGCCACGCAAATCACGCCCGAAATGTTCCTAGAGGAACTCGTGATGCACAAAGGGGTCATTGGGGGTGATGAACCGGTAGCAGGACTCGAATCGGACGAAATCGTTCGGTGGCAAAAGTACCGGCAGTACATTCCCGAGGAGCAGTACCGGCTTTGGGCGTCTCGGGTTTCCAGCCTACAAAAAGTTTACGAGCATACTTTGAACATCAGCGATCGCCGTCAGAGCGCTTTGGGCTCCATGCGATCGGTGCTCTTCCACCTTTTCCCGCCGCTGAAAGTTGAAACGACCAACCCGAGGACCGGCAAAACGGAGCAAAGCTGGAGTTGGCTTTCAGAACAGCCTGCTGACTTTGACTTAGTGATGAACGCTTATGTGGGGGAAGCCACGAAGCACATCAACGAAATCCAAGCGCTTCGGTCGGAAGAAGCAGTGGTTGATTTTCTGCTACCTGTTTTACCGCTAGTGGATCAAACACTTTCGCTTTTCCCAGAAAACAAGCGGTCGGTGTGTGATGCTTTTGCCTCTAAGCATTTTTGGGAAAACATGGTGACCGGAACACTCGCGGTATCCGAAGTGGGCGGGGCCGCCGCGATGGGGCTGGGGCCTGCAGGCGTAGCGGTAGGGGCCGGCGTCGTAGCTGTTGCGTTGGCAGTGGACTACTCTCGGTTGAGGCAAGAAGGGATCGAGCTTGCGAGGGCCAAGGCCCATGAGCTAGCGGGTGGGAGCCAAGTAAACTTAGAAGCCTCAAGCCGAAGCACTGCCGCTATCGACGCTTTAGCGAGAGCCTATTCGGGCAGCCAAACCGGTTTCGCCATTCGGGCGGGTTTGACGGCAGTTGCTGCCGGGTCGTTCGGGTTAAAGAACCTATCGGCGTTCACTCGAATCCCTAGGTCCCTTTCGGCCGCACGTAATACGTATATTGCAGGAATGCGGGCCGACCTGGGATTGCGAAACATCCCCCGCACGAACCTTTGGCGGTACAGCTCCCGGTTTCCGGGCCGGCTCACGCGCGCGGTTTTCAAACTCGATGGAAAAGCCTACGACCAGCTCATGCGCCCTTTCGACAGGGCTGGGTTCGTCCGCAAATGGGTCCACCCGACGCTGGCAGAACGGTGGGCGGGTGTTGCCTTCGATAGAGCCCACCCGTTGATTAGCACGCTCGCAAAATCGAAAGCCGTAGGGCAGTGGAGTTTGAATGTGCTAGCCGAAAACCCCGCCAGCCTTTTGGGCTACTCAAACGGTTTGGGACTGGTGGGGAACACTTTGTCGGCGGCCTCTTTGACGTCGGTAGGTTACCTTTTAAAGCACTCTGCAGAACGCCTGCTGGGGTTGGGGCCCGCGGCAGAAGAACTGTTTTGGGATCACTTAGCGGCCGAACCCGAGAGGTATGAGCCTTTGATGTTGCGAGTACTGAATGGAGAAATGAGCTCGGAAACCTTGCTGGCAGTCATCCGAGCCGATTCCAGCTTTCGTAAGCAATGGGAGGCATCCACGGTTAAACTCATCCAACAGGCCAACCTTCCCAAGGAAAAACTAATCGAGGAGCTAGAAGGGATGCGTTCCCAGCTACAAGCTTCTCTCGCAGAAGGCCCGAAAGACGACCCGTATGTGTTTCCTAGGAAGCGCCAGCTTCGAGAACTGGAACGCCGCTTAGTAGAAATGCGTTAGAGTTCGCAACGGCCTGTCAGAAATAGTCTCCTACTTGCTCAGAGCTTCTTTCTTGGTTTCAGCCTTGAATTGCTCGAGTAGTTCGGTGACTTCGTTGCGCGAGCCGTACGTTCCTTCGCTTAACCCGATGAGCGTGTGAGCGATCTCGGTCCCGCCTACCGGTGGCTCAAGAAGCTTACGGCTTCGGATCCTTTGGATCTGCTCTTTCGCGCGAGCAGCTTGCTTGTTTTCCGAGACTTGTTTCTCCAATGCTTCGAGTTCAATTTTGGAGGAATGGATTTCGTACGGGGAGAAAAAACCAGCGAAAGGGCGCTTCACGGTGGCGATAAGACGTCCCAGCTTATAGCCAAACACGTGGGGGTCTAGCACCAGGTTTTTCCCTCGACCCACCAAGTAGGGGTCTTCCAGCGTGAGCTTGGGATCCGTGCCGACAAAAACCTGAACGAAGGGGGTTTTTTCGGATAAAGCTTCGAGTTCCCTCCCTGGGATTTGCGAAAGCACGAGAACCCAGTCGGCCTTGTTTTCAACGAGAGCGAGTGCAGAAGCGAGGGCTTTACTGGGCTCCTCGGCCACCCAAGTAGCCGTTTTACCTGCCGGGCTAATGCCCAGCACTGCCACTTTGAAGCCTTTGATATCTTGGATAGAGAAAGGCTCAAAAAGCCATTTGCCTTCCGGCGACTTCAAGCTCGAGTTCACAAAAGCAAACTTGGCCTTCGCCTGTGCTTGCTTTAAGAAAGGCACTCCCAGCGCCAGGTCCTGCGGCCCAGGGGAAAATACTTGAAGCCCAGCCCGGTTCAGCATTTCCACTAAAGCCAGCGCTTTTTTCTGGTAAACGCCGATCGGCGCCTTGAGCCTATCCGGCCCCAACCCGTTCCCTGCGTCCACATACAGCACGCGGTCCGACTCTTTCCGCGTGGCCATCACTGCGTTGTATTCCCTGTCCGTCCCGCCGTAAGGAGACGTCTGGCACCCGCAAGGCTCAGTGACTCCCGAGCGGCCCCCTTGGTACAGTAAGGTGAACTGCATCTCTGAGCCTGCGCCCACTTTCGACCCGGGCGATGCACAACCAGTGAAGAGCAGAGGGACCAGGACGGCAAAAACTTTGAGACATTTCATAGGGCACCCATCTTCAAACGAAAAAAGCCCCACGCGGTTTCGGCGTGAGGCTTTCTTCTGTAAGGACTTCGAAACCAGAGGATCCAATCGAGAGTCAGTCGCGGTCTAAATCAACCACCAGCGACAAAGCACTGTTCCAAGGCTGAACCCATTTGGGCACCCAAAGCACCAGCGTTCCGCACGCCTCTTGCGATTTGGCCATTTTTACCTCGGAATGGAGTGAAATCAGATTTCTCTGTTTTCCCCGACTCAATCACGACTTTAGCGAATTCACGGTTTGTGCGGCTACCGAACGCCCCGATGACGCCAGCAAAACCGTCTTTCAGGCTCACTACGCACTGTTCATCCGAACCGCAATTGGCTTTGTTCGCGTCGATCAAAGCAAAAATCCCACCCATCAATGCGGCGGATTGTTCTGCTTCGGAAATCGGCATTTCATTGTTTTGGCCCTTGCGTGCTGACTCGATCGCGCTGACCAGTTTCGTGCACTGAGTGGCGCCCGTTGGGCAAACGATCGAATTGAAATTCGCCGCGCCATTGGCTGCATTGAACTCCGCTACTGCTGCCGTCCGGGCTGCAGGAACCGAGAACGCTGCCATCATGGTTTGCTGATTGATTGCCTGACCGCTTTTCAAGACGCTGCTAATGCGGGACGCCGCAGCCTGAGGGGACATCGTTTTGGCCTGGGCTGCTAAAGCGTCCCAATCCAAACCCTTCAGAGACTGACCCTTCGCGCTTGCGAAAAGTTGGCTGACGGTAGGGAACAGAGCGGATGCCGCTGGGTTGCCTAGCGCTTTCGAGAGACCAGCACCGGAAGTGATGGTGCCTCCCGACTCGGCAAGTGCGCGCAAGCCGGTTACGATCGCTTCACCAGTCAAAGGCCCCGCGGACCCGACTTGAGCTACCCCCAACAAAAAAACTGCACTGAATAAAACACGCACGGTTTGAATCCTTTCCAAAAACTGAGCTTTGAAGCTCCCAACGCTTCGCAGCAGACTTCTGCTACAAGCTAACCCTCTTTGGGGGCATATCGCACACATCGATAGCGCGAATCAACTTTTTTTTCAAACTTCGTTTGCTAGGCTGGACGCCGAGCCCTACCAGGGGCCTCCGAGCCTCCGTTTCTTGCCGAGTGGACCTCAAGACGCTTGCCGGAGCGGCCGCACCGATTGACTAAACGCATCAAAAAGAGTACAGTGCGTCATTCCTTTTTGGGGGGGTTCAAGAGTGGTTGGCACTTCAGTCCGGAGCTTCGTCTCCGTGTACCTCGCTTTCATTTTAGCGGTCCCTCCCCAGGTTTGGGCAGATATTCAGGCCGCGCCTTCGGCAAAACCGGCTTCACCCGCCACCGCGGCAACCGAAAGAGACAAATTGCGCTTGGCCGCCCATGAAGCTGGTCGGGATGCGGAGCTTGCTGTCCGAAAGCTGGGAAAGCCTTTTGCTTCGTCTTTAAAACAGTTCAAAACCGTAGAATACCGAATGGTTTTAGAGCCTTACGCCCTATGCGGCGAACCTAGCACCCGAGTTTCCGAGGGTTCGGACCAAGCGCTTGCGAGCCTAGACGGGGCGCTCGGCCGGTTCCAATCGCTGCTTGTTGAGTTCTTCGAAAAGCGGGGGACCACCTTAGTAGACCTCTCCGGATTTGAACCCGAAGAAGGCCTCGAGGGGCTCCCGACCGATGTTCTCTCCGAGAAAGCAGACCCTTGCATCCCTCAAGTTCCCGCTAGTTCCGGCCCGTCTGTTGGGCGGGAATCGAATCCGGCAAACTGGGAGGCAGCTCTGGAAGCCCGCGGAGAAGGCGACCGCGTCGAATCCAATGGAATGCAGTTCTTGCAGCCCTTCTTTGTAGAGTTAGGGAGGAAGCGCTCGGACGCGCTCCCGCTGACGGACGCGGAAGCGCGCCGCTGGATTGGTTGGCTCTCTTTATTGAAGGACTTTCGAAACTCCATCGCAAAACAGGCTGGCGTTGACGCAAAACTTCCGGACCTCATTCTCCCGCCCGGCCCGGCCCAGCGGGTAGGAGCGAACGACGTGCGTGTTGCGCAGAACCGCACCCAGCAGCTCCTCGCAGCCGGAGAAATGCTGAAAGCAACTCAGATCTCCGAAGTCCTTCCACGGTTCGTCGACTGCCAAAAGATGAAGGCCTCTTGTGGCACCGAGCCAGTCGGGAAGTTCCCCGAAGGTTCTCTTTGTTATTGCAGCGGCCAAGCGCGCGACGCTTCGTTAAGAATGCGGGACGCGATCCATTCCGGATTAATGCAAGCTCGGCCAGGGGGAGCAGACACAGCTGACTCGCACGGCGCCTTACTCAATGCCGAACGCTTGCTTGCGATCGAAACGCTTCTTATGGAAGTTGCGACAGTTGCTGCGCTCCTGCCCAAAACCGCTCGGCCAGAAAACCTTGCGGATCTCCTGCCCGATAGTTGCCGCACTTCGCCGGACCTAGCGGACCACGTGAAGATTTTCGAAACCTATTCGACCGTCGAATTCCGCGAATGGTGGCTCTTGCGCCTCCAAGCCGCCTCCGAAGATTTTTCGGAGAACATTCGCTTAGGCAAGCAAAGCGTGGGGGTTCCCGAGCACCCTCAGTTTTTTGCCAAAGCCGACTCTCTTTTGAAAGCGTGGGTGGAAGCCGTCTACGCCACAGCGCCGGGCCCAAAAACTGAAACGCTCCAGATGGTAGAAGCTTTCCCTTTTAAAGAAAGGCTCCTGGACGCAGGGGAGCGCTCGAGTTTCTCTGGCAAAAACTTTGCAGCGGACCTTGCTCGCCTGATTTCGGTGTGGGGGACGCTCATCCCCTGGGAGTTCGAAAAACTGACACCGTCAGAGTTTACAAAACGCGACTCTTTGATTGGCCAAATGTTCCGCGAAGCTTATGCATCGGCTTTGACTACTGCGCTTCAGGGCTTTGGCTCAGCTTTGTTTTCGACCGATGAGGCAACGCACGCACGAGCCATGCAGCTTTGGGAATCCCAGTTCCGCTCGCAATGGGACCGGCTCTTAAAATCCCGCTCAGCGGATGCTCCGGTTGCTCTTGAACTGGACACACTAGCAAGCACGCTATCAAAGGATTTTCTGTCGTCCGCTGCGTTCCAAGAGAAATACTCCCCCGAAGAAACCTCAGACCAAGCGCTCGCTAGCTACGTTCAAGAAGCAGGGCCTCGATCGCGCGACGCTTTCATTTCAAACCAAGTCGAGCAGGTCATGGGAGCACACACGTACCAGGGCCCAGCAAATTTCTTCCCTGGCATGCCGCTGATCAACCCGGAAAATTACGACTACCAGTCTAGTAAGATCAAAAATGCCTCAGAAGCCCCGGCCGCTTTTCAAGTTCAAGGGAATAAGGAATGGTACGAAATTTTTATCTCTACCATCCGCCCGGGTGAACCCGGCGACTACCTCGCTTTGAAACGGGCGCTGAAAGCGATAGGCGCTCAGCATGTAGACCGATTGACCAGCCGAATCACGAAAGCCCTGTCCAAAGCCGAATTGAAGCTCAACGAAAAAGAAGCGACTTGGGTCTTGAAAGAATACGCTGAAAGGGCTCGGCAAATAAAGGGAAAGAACGCTGCAGTCCGCGCCGAGAGCTTGCTGTCGCTTCTGCCTGACGAAGAAGTCAGTGATGCTCACCGCGTGCACTCGGACGCCATCGCCGGTCGTTTTTTTGGCGCCGGCGCTGGAGTCAAGTCGATTGCAGCAACTGTCATTGAACAATGGAACACGGTGCTCGAAGCAGATGAGAACTGGGACACTAGCCGCGCTAGAGAATCCCGCAGGTCGGGATTTGCTGAGATCACCAAGTGGCTTGCGTCAGAATTAGGGCGTAAAGAGTTTTACGATAATCGCCTGCTCCAATCGACGAAAATTTATAACTACCACTTGCGAAGTCTTCTAGAGCTGAGGACACCAGAAAATGCGGCTTCAGTGGACGCTCAGATTGCCGAGCGGATTAAGCGCCTTGCCCAGCAAGAAGCATGGCCAGTAGGATCCAGCCCCGAAAAAGCGGTGGCTCTCGTGTTAAGTGCTTATGAGCGCTTTTTGAAGATGACCGAAGCGGGCAAGCTCCAAAATGAAGTCCGAGCAAAGCACGAAAAGAATCTCGCTAAACACGGTCCGTTTGATGCCTGGGCCGCGTTTTGCCAGAGCAACCCAGACGCCTGCCTTTCCTGGTTTAAGGAAAGCACTGTGCTCTACTCATCGGACGCACTTTCTTCCTACTTCGAAAACCGAGTGCGCCGAAGCACTGCTGATTTAATGAAACAGTTCTTGGAATCGTACGGCGACGGCAAACCGTTGCTTGATCTCTCCGATGCGGCCAAAATCGGAGCGAACGTAAAAACCACTCGCAATAAACTTCTATCCCTTTGGGTCGGCGAACTACAAACGGCCGATAAAGAAGGCAAGCCCGTCGTGCAGCCTCGGTACGAAGAGGTTCGCCCTCGAGTTGATGCATTCCTTCTGTCGCTTTCGAAATTAGCTCATGAACAAAAAAGTAACGCGCTTGCGTTAGAAAGTCTGCCAGCCACTTTGACCAGTTTGATTCAAGAATTGGACTTGGTGAACGCTTGGAACACTCGAATCAAGGCCGACTTAGCGGAAATCGAAGCGGCGATTGTGAGTAAAGATCCCGCCCGAATGGCTGCAGCGCAAAGTGTGGTGCTCAGAGTCCTTTATGTCGAGACCATGTACTTATTAGATGGGTCGCGCGATTTAAACACTCAGAACCTGCGGGAAGAACTGGTCAAAGAAGTAGCGCATGCGGTGCTGCCTAGCTTTTCGTATGTGCGAGATCAGTTGGATGGCTGGTTCACCGAACTTTTGGTGGGCGAGGCAAACCAGATTGAGCTTCTGGCTAAGGCGGAAGAACGGCGAGTGGAATTAAGGGACTTGCTGTGGGAACAAAAGGACCAGAAAAAGACAGGGAAAGATCCCCACCGCTCCATCGAATCCGAACTTGCCGACATCGAAGAGAAAGTGATCCCGAAGTTAAAGAAGCAGATCCACCGTGGAGTGGTTCTGGGAAATCTTTTGCAAACTTACGTCCCGGAAGCCGTTCGAAAAAACGCGCTCCAAGGCTCTTCATCAAACCTTTGGCTTTCTTTTCTCAATCGGCAGTTTTTGCACACTTTAAAAGATGCAAGAGGCGAGGCGATGGCTTTGTCCATGTCTCAAACAATCAAAGACCTCAACGCGATTGCTAAAAAACTGGAAGCCCCGCTCCCGATCCAGACATCCGTGGCAAAACGTTTCATTGAAGAAATCGTTGCCTATTTCTCGGCCATGAACAGCACCCCGGCTGCTCGGGAAAGTTTCGACCGATTTTTTGCGCAAACCCTTTCTTTCGACCGCAACACTCTGGGGGCCAGCAAAAAAGTACCCCCCGAAATGTTCGCCGAGCTGGTCAAACGCTTGGAACGGGTTTGGGTGGGTGCCACGGGCAAGAGCGAAGGGTTTCCCGAGTGGCTGGAGCTCAACAAAGGGCAGGCAAGCGAAAATTTCCGAGCTCCTTATTTTGTGAATGGGCTTGCCCGACTGTCGATGGTGGACGCTGAACAGTGGCGCGTCATTGAACACGCCGTGGAAAGCGGAGACTCTGGCTTTCAAGCGCTTCTGCAGTTCGACAACGGGAAAGACGTTGTTGCAGCACTCACGGAACTCAAATCCCTTTGGACCCGCATCAAAGGGTCGGAAGAGGGCTGGAAAACCTGGATGGGGGGAATCGCCCGTGACCCCGAACTGATGAAGCAAGACCTCGTCGACCCCAAGCCGATGGGAGAAGGGTTTCCGAAGGGAGTGCTTTATTTAGAGTCGGTCCTTGCGCAGGCCAAAGCCTTGCTACCGTCACTGACCCCCCCGGCCGAGAAACCCGCTGCCGAGCTCGAAGGGAAGACTCGGTCGGACTACGAAGCGCTCGTGCGTTTGGTTTCCGATGTGCTCTATCACCCAGGATCGCAACTAGGCCCTTGGGCAGTGAGCCCGACGGAAGTCGTTTGGCCTAACTTCCCTCCGACGACTAGCCTCACGATTGAAATAACCCAGACTGCTGAGGGAATCTTTGGCTTCGTGGGAGGAGGCCGAGACTCTCGGTTTGCCATGGAGAGCTTACTCCGCGTGTTTTCTCTTCCGGGAGTAAACTCCGCAGTACTGCGCAAACTGATTTCTCCGTTTGTTCTGAGCGCAAACGAGCTAACTCTGCCCGAATTTGGAAGCGTCAGCGAGAAAGTGGATTGGCTCAATAGCCTTTCCTCACAAGCGCGCATTGGCATTTTTGCGAGCATCCAAGAAAACTTGAATTCGATGGTTTTGCTTTCGGGTGCGGTTCAGCCAGAGTTGCTCGCCGCGTTTGACACTCCGGTGAAGCCGCCGCCGAGCCGCGTGGAGTGGCTCATGAGCCATTCGATTCTCCTAGGCGCTCTGCAGGGTGTGAAACCGACTTTTGTAACCGCGCCTAAAGACGTCCTTGCGTCGGGACCCGACGCGCTAGCCCTCCGAACGGTTCGCTCGCTCCTTGACCACACGGCTTTCCGGATCAAAGCGGGCCGGTGGGTCGTTGCTGGAAAAGAAGCCGCTCCATCGCGAGAGGAGAGCATAGAAGCGTACAAGGCGTTTCTTACCGCCGACAGGCGGCGAGCTCTAGAACTTTTGCTGGATCTCGAACGTTCTTTCCTCAACGAAATGAACGACCGCAAAGAACTCGCGTTTGAAGGCCTTTACCAGCCGCCCGAAACGCCGACTCAGCCAACCCCGCTTGAGTCAGCCGTCGAATTAGTGGCTCAACGCTTCCACCCTGCGGCCCTTGCTCAAAAAACTTTGGAAGGCGCTACTGTCGACGCTTGGAAACGGGCCTACCTCTCTAGCTCACTCACCGGCAAAAGCCCTTTTGAAGCGACGTTCGTCGCTTACGAACCTACTTGGATTGCCGGAATCCCTAGCGACGAGACGGTCGCTTTTGGCGAGTGGAGCAACCGCCTGCTCAATAGCCCCGCAGCTGAGAAAATATTTCAAGAGCTGAAGGCGCAGAAACCTGGGCTTGAAACGCATTTGTGGGAGCAGCACGCTTCGCTGAAAGCGGCTTTGGAAAGCAAAACGGTTTCCCAAATCAAAGGGTTAATGAAAGTCGCTGACGCGAATAGCCGCTACAAGCCTTCGGAAAAATCTTACCCCTTTTTCCTCGTTCTTCTCGACGAGAAGATAAGCAAAACCGCGACAAATTTGGACAACGGAGCAGGCGTCCACACGTTTACTGAGCCATTGCGAGCGCACTTTCTAAGAGAGCTTGTGGATCTTTTGGAACTTGACAGAAAAGCCTTTTCAGGCTGGGAGACTCTTTTGCTACGGCGTGCGCAGCCGGAACACTATGCCATGATGGCAGAAAGCAAACGTAATTTGCTGGTAGGGGTTGCCGATAACCGCTTCTTAAGCACCGGAGTTACTGCAGATTGGGTTGGCAGGGATCTTTTAGGGCGAAGGCGAGTCAACTATAGCCCCCTCCCCGTAGTGTCGAGTTCTGAACGCGCGTTGCTAGCTTTAGAAACCGGTGAGGACGGCGTCTCAGCGAGCTTCGCGGGCTACGTGGAGAAACTCAAATCGCCCGAAATCGACGCGCTCACTCGGATGCATTCCGACAGAGCTTTTTCGCGGCCCCTCTACCAAAACTTGCTGTCGATCCAAATGCAAATGCACGGCGAGCGGGATGTGAAAGAAGGGGAAGCGAGGCTCACCCACTTGACGGACTCCGAGCAGATCAAAAAAATGAAATACCGCGGCCGTCGGTACGAAAGCAACCCCACCTTTGGCGGGGGCCTGGGCATGGATGAGCGGCGCGTTCGTCAAGTGACGCAAAAGCTGAAGGAGGCAGGGGTTTTCCCACTTCCCTCCGATGCCGAAATACGGAACCTGGGGGCTACGCGAGAAAAGTATGTCGATTTCAAACACTCGCTAGGCGAAATGGGTTCTTCCTTTTCGAGCTCTATCGCTGAAAAGCTGAAATCGTTTTTGGCTCAAGTAGATCCAAACCTTTCGGCCGAAGAACTTTCCACGCTCACTCAAGCTGCTTTGGATACAAAAATCGGTACCACTCGCGAAGCGGCGCTGGAAGTCGCTTTAGCAACGGTCGGCGCGAAAATTTATGGCAGCCAGGCAGGCGATCAAAAGAAGCGCACGGGTGCGGTACTGGTTGCGATTGATCAAGCCTACGTTGAGTCGCTGCAGATACAAGAAGTCCAAGAAGCCCTCGGCGTCGTCCTAAAGAACGACCGCGATTACCTCACGAAACTTTGTGACCCTTCGACAGTGGCACGCCTCAAAAAAGTTAAGACTAAAGAGGACTTGTCGGATGTCGAAACGCTGCTGAAAGAAACCGGCATAGCGTTCAGCACAGGTTTACATAAGTACCTCTATTTCGACAGCGGCCTTGTAAAAAATGGAGAAGGCAACGAAACACGGCGCCGAGTAGACGCCATCGTCCGAAAAGCCTCCGCCTACCGGAAAACGCTCGATACAGTCGGTGCGGGAGTCAATTGGACGGTCGGCATTGGGCTGTTTGCTTTCTTGTTCTCCAAACCCCTTCCCGGAGTCGGGGCTCTAGGCAAAGTCGTGATGCGCGGCAGCGCTGCTAGAGCAAGCACCTTGGCTGTTTCTGCCTTTATTGCGGGCTACTTTGGGTGGGAAGTTTTGGACGACGTTTTCGGGCTAGAGAACCTCCTTGGCGAAACAAACCTTGGCATGATCCGAAAGATTTCGGAGACCCAGTTCCGAGGGTATTCTCCCTTGAGACGCGACAAGGATGTTGGCGAACTAGAGAAAAAGGCGATTGCCGACAGCGTAGAAAGCCGTACTTCAACGCCCTACCTAAACGGGCTTTGGACGCTTTGGATGACAGGAGTCACCTATTCGATGCTTTCTCCGCTTCTGCGGGCGGCTTCCGGAGGGGTGCGCTACGCTTGGCAAACTCGGTTTCGTTTTGCGGGTGGCCTAACTGAAGGGTATGTGGACCGTGAGCTTGCGAAGCAGGCTTCTGCACTGGGATTACCGGTAAAAGCGATCCTAAAAATGCCCGAGTCTGAAGCGGCGCTTCGGATCCAAGAAGCCCAAACAAAAAGAACGATTGCGAGAACCAAAGGGCAGCAAGGGAAAGCAACCGCGGATTTCCCCGACATGGCCCAAGCCATTTTTCCCTCTGAGAAAGCTGCATCAGTGCTCCGCCAGGGCCTTGATGCCGAGCTGAAAAGCATTGCGTCCCAAAATTATTTGAATCCCATCACTGGCGCCCGGTTGAGAATCCCTGTCCCTGCCGGTGAACGGCAAAGCGTGCAGGCGCTTTCAGAGGAAGCTCTCAGGAAACGAGCGTCGGAACTTCGGATCCCTCAGGCCGAGATTGACCTAACCAAGTCGTTAGGGGAACTCCGCGGGCTGGTAGCGGAAAAAGAAGCGCAGCGCCAAATCACAGGCAAGTGGAACCCGAAAGTCGGCCTTGAAAAAAGCTTCGCGGAAATGCAAAAAGCCCAGGACGCGGCACTTGTCCGTTTCCAGGAAATCAAAGCGATACGATCCAAGCTCTCCGGGCCGAGCGCGCATTTCAAGCCGGCGGAATTGGAAGCTTGGCTGGGGAACGGGAGCGACGCCCTTTTCCTCAATACCCCTCTATGGACTTACCTTTTGGGCTTTCCATTCTATACAAGCGAAGTCACTCGGCTATTGGGTGGTTTGCAATCGAGCATTGGGCACCAGCGCGCTGCGAATCGATTGCTGGCAACCAAGTGGTTGCTTAAATGGCGGAATTCCGAAGTAGGGTACGGCGCCTTCCGCGAAGCAGCTGAACAGGCAGGCTGCACGCCTTTGGAGCTTTTCCGAGCGGCAGGCGATCCAACACACAAGTACCGTTCTCTTTTCTCGCTGGAGCTGGACGCAAGCCTCCAAGGCAAAGTCGGCACGCTCGAAGGGGAACAAAGCGCCCGTGAAAAGTTAATACGGGCAGTGAATGAGCTAGGTTTAGTGATCGATCTTGGCGGCTGGCGCGGGGATGAAGTGCTTCTTAAATTACTTGCCGACCGAACCACAGTGGCTTCGGATCGTGCGTTGATCCGGCACGCTCTGACCGAAGGTTACCGAGAGCCTGCCATTGCTTCAAGCAGTGAAGAAAACCCGCTGGTAGGGGAAGGCCTGCTCGAAACCGCTGCCGATGAGACCGCGGCTGCGCTCGGCGGGGAAATGGAAAAGAGCGCGCGTGTTTCCGTGCGAGGGATCATCATTCCGGAAGATATTCGCACTGAAGCGGGCGTTTTAGATTACTTGGAGCTGCGCCTGCTCGAGAGGCGCTTAGATCCCCCAGGTTTCAAGCCACTTTTGGAAAGTGACTTCGCTTTCATCAAAACCATGATCGAAAGACGAGAGCCGAAAATTGCCGCCATTCTGGCTGAGAACAGCACGGGGGGAGCGGGGAAAATTTTCGGAAGGCGTTTCCGTTCGACGGATATCGAAGAAGCTATTTTACGGCTGAAAGAAACGAACTTGGGCACAGGCAACCTCATGCCGCCGGCTCGAGAGGAAGCCTACCGAGCGCTCGTCTCGTATTTGGCAGCTTATGAAAGCCACGGCCAAGGGGTTGAATTTGAGCGCGCAGTCGCGTTCTTCCGGGAAATTTTAGACTTTTCTGGCCCCGATACTGGCATCCGAAGTGCTCGACTCGCTTATGAAGCGCTTTTTGGAAAGTCTCCGCTAGGAGCAAACGGGCTTGCGGACGTGCTCAGAAAAACCAACGCGATCACTGGAACCCTGGGAGCTCGTCCGCTCAGTCGGAAAGTGGGAATCGATCGCCTGAACCGCATCGAGCGGTTCATCAAAACAAAAACCGAGAGCGACTCAAAAGCACGTGGTCTAGCGCGGCTCAATCAAGTGCGTAAAGTGTTCGACCTCATTGCAAAAGAAGATGGCTTTGAGGCGATTCTCAATGTGGTTCGCACCCTATCACCTAAAAACGCATCGGCAAAAAACTGGTTCGCAGTGCTCCAGCTACACTTAGCGAATAAACAAACAGGGGCCGCGGCCCGAACCCCCGAGGCATTGTCAAAAATGGTAGGGACGCTCCTTGCTCGGGAGTTTAGCGCAGGAGAGCTAGAAGCCGCGCTGGTTCTCGCTTCGAAACAAGAATTGCTAACGACAGAGCTAGCGGAAGCTTTCCGTTACGCCATTTCTTATACGCGAGCGGTAGAACGAGCGGCGTCTAAGCAGTTGGTGTTTCAGCCAGAATTAGCCCGCTGGTACAGTGAAATATACTTAAAGACTCTTGAACTCACGAAATCCGACTTGCCGCTTGCCGATGCGATGTTCTCCAGCATCGTCGGCAAAAGCCGGCTAAGAGAGTTCGAACAGTTTGAGCGTGCTTTAGGCTTTAGAAGCCGTCCGACGCTGAGCGAGGTCCAAGAACGAGTGGGCTTGCTGAAGGGCCAGTTTGAAGATTTGCAGCGGGGACTCCCTACGGAGTTTGAGGCCCAAACCAAGGCCGTAACAGCTCGCTTAGACTCCCTTCAAGGCGCGTTCGAGTTCCGCTCTGCGGGGCCGGACTTTGGGTTTGAAAGCGCTTGGGCGGAGTTCTTGGCCAAAGCCGACGATGGATCCGGGGGAATACCGCAGCTATTGAGCGATTTTATTTCCGGCAATAAAACGAATGCCGAAATAGCCAAAGGGCTCGTGGATTTAAGACTCCAAGTCATTCGAGAGGCTGCGGAGGGTGTGCGCTCAGCTAGCTCCATTGAAGCGCTGGACCGGGGGACTCTGCTCATTCGAAGCAAGATTATCTCTAAGCTAGCTTCTTCCGAGGAAGTGGTTCCCCTAGGTGAGTTAGAGAAAGTGGTGCGGAGTTTCTACGACTACAATGGCACCCTTTATTCGGGTTTTTCCGTTACCGAAGCGGAATCCTTTCTTCTGCAAGCTTTCAAACACCATCGAGATCTGAGCCTGGAACTTTCCTCGCTTCGAAAATACGAAGGGCTGGTCCAGTTGCAGGCGGCTGTTTCGAAAGGTGAATGGCCGACAGGCACTTCGAAAAAATTGCACGACGCTTTAAACACTCTGCTCTCGGCCACGGAGAAGACAAGCGGCTTTGAACGGTCGCTTTTAGCAGTAGATAACCCTCTCGCTCTGAGCTGGGAGCAAGTGACCCAGAGTGAGTTTCTGGACAGCCCCGCGCTCTTCCACTTCGTGATGGGGGGTTCCGAAACCGAAGCAAAGGGAGCGGCGATTTTACGAGCGTTGTTAGTTGAACGGCCAGAGCGGGTTTTGGAAGAGGCCGTTTTCCGAGAGCTGAACCAAACGCACCGGACAAGCATCAACAACCAAG
>JANPJT010000308.1:0-6539 GCA_031425635.1 Pseudomonadota bacterium | reverse complement strand
GCCCCTAGGGGCCGTACCTTTATGTGGATAACTCATTTCACGGGTGCTTTTTGTGCCTAGATTCGCCACGCCTTCTCCGCGTACAAAGAGTACGCTGTCGTCGGCCCGGCGAATCTAGGCACAAAAATCCCCACGCGATCTGAGTTATCCACATAAGGGTACAGCCCCTAAGGACGGTAGTCCTCTGCTCGAATATTGTATTTTTGCAGCTTTCTGAGAAGCGTCTTTTTAGGGATTTGAGCGTGGAGGGCAGTTTGGTTGATGCGCCCTTTGAATGTCTTCAGCGCGCGCACAATAAACTCTTTTTCAAACTGCTCTTTGTGATTTTTATAATTGAGGACTTCTGATTCCTCGGACTCAAAAACCGAAAGGGGGCTCGCAAACTTTGTCCCAAAGTAATCCTCGCCTTGGAGGTACCCTGGCAAAGACGAAGGGCTCAAATGATCTTGGCTCTCTATCACCACCGCGTGCTCAATGACATTTTCCAACTCTCGAATATTCCCCGGCCAGTGGTGCGAAAGAATGAGCTCAAGGGTAGCAGGCAAAATGCCTTTTACGTCTTTGCTGTGCAGCTTGCGAAATTTAGAAATGAAGTGCCAAGCAAGTTTTTCGATATCGTCTTTGCGTTCCCGTAGTGGCGGGAGCAGAACGGGAATGACATTAAGGCGGTAAAAAAGGTCCTCTCTGAAGAGCCCTTTTTGCATCATCTCTTCCAGGTTGCGGTTGGTCGCGGCAATGATCCGCGCGTTCATCGCAATCTCACGGTTCGACCCGACGGGAGTGAATTTTCGCTCCTGAACGACGCGCAGGAGTTTCACCTGCATGGCCAAAGAAAGATCGCCAATCTCGTCCAGAAAAATCGTTCCCCCGGCGGCGTATTGAAAACGGCCAATTTGCCTTTGATCCGCTCCTGTAAAGGCTCCCTTCTCGTGCCCGAAAAGTTCGCTTTCGAAAAGGTTTTCCGGGATCGAGCTGCAATTGATGGCAACCAAGCGCTCGTCTTTCCGAGCCGAATTGTAATGGATTGCGCGAGCTACCAACTCCTTGCCGGTGCCGCTTTCTCCTCGAATCAAAACGGAGGTTTCCACTTTCGCGAGTTTGTAGATGACGTTGAAAATGCGGCGCATTTCGCTAGAACTGCCGATAAAGTCGCCATTCTCGCTTTGCACTCTAGGGGCTGAAAAAGCCATGTTCGCGATCATTTGGGACGCGGCAAGCGCTCGCTCAACCATTTCCACGATCGTTTGGTGTTTTACAGGCTTAGCCAGGTAGTTGTATGCGCCGTCTTTGATAGCGGTTACGGCGTCTTCAATAGTGGTGTAGGCGGTCATTACAATAACGACAATAGAGGGATCGAACTCCTTAATTTTTTTAAGGCATTCAAGGCCCGAGAGTTTGGGCATGTTGACGTCGAGTAGGACTAGATCGGGGCGGTCCTTTTGGATGCGTTCCAGCGCTTCAAGACCGTCCACCGCTTCTCGCACAATAAAGTGGCTGAGGTTTAACGCTTCGCGAATGGTGGCCCTAAGCGCCTCATCGTCTTCCACCACTAGGACCTGATAGGGCTTATTTGGCATTCACCCGCCTCTCAAATGGGTAGCGAAACTCGAAAGGTGCTACCCCTTCCGAGCTCACTTGTGAGCGACACTTCCCCTTTATGCAGCTCAACGAAATATTTTACAAGATAAAGACCAAGGCCTGTCCCCTTGGTGCTTTTAAGGGCTGGGTTTTCCGAGCGAAAGAACTTTGAAAACACTCGTTTCTGGTCGTCCGGGGAAATCCCTGCGCCATGATCTTCTATGGTAACAACTACATGCGCATTTTCTTCTCTTGACCGGATGAAGATGCCCGTCGCGGGCGGAGAGTATTTTATGGCGTTCTCAATGAGGTTCGAAAAAACGCGTCGCATTAATCGGTAATCGAACTCAGTTGAAAAAAGAGGTTCCAGCTGGGATTGGATCTCAATATTTTTCTCGGCTGCAAGAATGCGCTTCTCCTCAATGCTTTCTCCTAAAGCGGAGTTGAGGTCCCGGCTCTCTTTTTTCAGCGGTACTTGCCCTGATTCGATCCGCGTGAGCTCTAAAATTGACTCAACGTAGTCGCTCATTTGTTGAGTTGAACTGAGGATAGCGGCAACGCCTCTTTGACTCTTTTCAGTAGCCAATGCCTCGTCGCGTTGGAGGAGTTCGGCGTACCCTTGGATCCGCGCAATCGGCGTTTTCAAATCATGGGAAACAAGGGCGAGGAAGCAACTTTTCATGTGTTCTAATTGCGAGAGCATTTCGTTGGATTGTTGAAAACGCCACCTTTCGCGGTATTCAAACGCCAAGCGAAAAGGCACTGCGAGATAGTAGGTTGAAAAAACAACCACTGCTGGGTGGGCCAGTTCAGGGGACCAGCCCCCAAACAAAAAAGCAACTAAGCCTCCCAACCACAGCAAAAGCAAACAACTGAAAGTAAATAAAATCCCTTTGGTGGGGGACATTGAATAGACGGCGTTCACTGTGCAGAGGGCTACAACCACAGTAAGTAAGCCCACAAGCCAAAAAGGAGGCCTTAGGAGACCATCATCTTGAGTGAGCGTCGCAAGTCCGTGGGCTGCCGCTTCCAGTAGCGTGGTAGATCCCAGGTTTCGAGAATACGGAGTAAGGACGAAGTCTTGGGCGAGCCGATCCGCGCGATCGTACCCAATCAAGATCGTTTTACCGGCGAGCTTTCCGTCGAAATCCCTTCGGTTGAGCACATCGTTGACTGAGTGGATGGGGTAAGTTCCGGGAGGGCCCTGCCACCGAATGTAAGCGTGCTTGGAGGTCCCTTGAGTCTCCACTCGCTCCGGGGTGCTCCCCCGCAAATAGGTTGCTAAGCGAGCGTAAAACGTCGGAAAGCGATCAATTTCTACCATTACCCTCCGAGTGACGGAGTCGGCGCCGAAACTATAGGCGTCGCGAGACGCGATGCCGGCAGAAAAAGTGATTCGATCCCCAAAGGCTTTGGGCGCAGCTCTCCCTAAACTACTTTCTTCGGTGTACCCAACCAAAACGGGTATCGAAGCGTCTACTACCGAAACCAAGCGATCGAGTTCGCTGGGAGCGTACTGGCGCGCGTCAATATCTGCTAAAATTCCAATAGCCTTTGGCCGCTCCCGGTTGAGGTGCGCGAGGAGCTGAGACAGAGTATTGAGAGAGGGTTCCCCAGCTACGTCGTACTCGGTTTCGCCTAGGGAAATGAGGAAAAATCGAGGGTCAGGGGCCTGCCACCAGGCGACTCGGAAATAGGAGTCGATGAGCTGACCGTTCAGGGGGTGCAACGGAAGCCAGAGCAAAAGCAATGAAAGGCCCAGCGCGCAGAGGCTAGCTACTTGTTTTGAAGTGCGCTGGTAAACGGGGCCCCCTCAACTCGGTGCTTGGTCCAGGGCTTGGTTGGCGAGTTTATCCGCTTGGGTGTTCTGCTCGCGAGGGATGTGTTCGAAGCCGACTTTTTCAAAAGCGCCCATTAACTGTTTGGCTCGGTTTACTAAGGCCAAAATGTGGGGGGTTTTGACTTTGTACTGCCCGAGCATTTGCCGGACGAGGAGTTGCGAGTCGCTTTTCACCAAAACCCGGCTTGCGCCCAGTTCTTTGCAGTGGACGAGCCCGTGAATGAGCCCTTCGTATTCCGCAGTATTGTTCGTTCCATTGGGCAGGCGCCCTCCCCTTTCTGCAATCGGGGCGTCTTTTTCGAGTATGACGTACCCAAAGGAGCTTGGCCCGGGGTTTCCTCTACTGGCGCCATCGCAGAAAAGAGTCAGGTTCCGAGGGGTGGGCATCAAAAACTACTTTGCGCTGAGTTCCGAGGCATCCGAATTCGCGAGCGCCCTCACCGGAACTATCAAGAGGCGCGTGCAGCTTGCGCATCGATGGACTGCCTTTTGTCCAAGGATCTCGTTGTAAATTTGAGCGCGGACTACCATGTGGCAAGCCCCACACTTTCCATCTTCTGCAAAGGCGACGGGAACTTTCTTTGCCGTCAGAAGCTTTTGGTAATTGTAAATGGTCGCTGGTTCCAAAGTGGACAGTAGGCGCTGGCGCTTTTCGACTAGCACGCGGAGTTGGTCGGCCAATTTATTTTCTTCGACTTTGAGAGCGGCTCGTTTTTCGGCCATTCCAGACTCGTAAGTTTTGAACTCGGTTTCGATGAGTCCGAGCGCCTTCTTTTGTTCCTCAAGGCCGGTGATGAGAGCCAGGATCTTGTCTTCCAACTCGGTTTTATTTTTTTTCTGGGTAAGGTTCTCTTTGGTAGCGGCTTGGTACTCGACGTTGGTTTTAACCTCCATCATCTTCCCCTCCGCTTTGAACAAGGCGTCTTCTTTTTCCTTCAGTTCGCGCTCTGTTGCACGGAGCTTTTTTTCGGCTTCGGCGGAACGGGCTTTTGCCTGGTCTAATTCCGAGCGCTTGGCCGCAACGGCTGAATCGAGCTCGTTTATCTCTGCCGGTAAGCCCCCGAAGCCCCTTTCGACTAAGAAGGCGGATTCTTCAATTTCTTTTAGCTCTGCAAGACACCGGTACTGGGAATCAAGTGGGGATTTCATTTATCCCTATTCAGTAGTGTATCCCTCTCCCTTTGTCGAGCAAGTCGCTTAAGAAACCCCGATTTGTGCCTGTTCCAGGAGGGGGCGCTATCTTTTTCGTTCTTTTGAGGCGGTCCAGCGGCCGGACTCGTGTTCTGTATACTCGACGCCATCTTTCGTTGCGGTGCGAGGTGAGCCGCTGCAGCTGCTGAGGGCGATGATAAAGGCGGATAAACAGATAATGGTTTTCACAATTCCTCTTATCGGCTTCAGAGGAGAGTTACTTTAGAAAGGTGGCAGGACCCTAATCCGGCCGTAAAAAAGTGGGCCCACCAGGACTTGAACCTGGGACCTATCGGTTATGAGCCGACTGCTCTAACCAACTGAGCTATGGGCCCGTGCTTCCCGAGGCGAGCAGCTGGGCTGCGCCTAGTTTTCGATGAAAGCTTTCAAGCGCTTGCTACGGCTCGGGTGACGCAGTTTACGCAGGGCTTTCGCTTCAATTTGCCGGATTCGCTCGCGGGTGACGTTGAAGTCCTGGCCCACTTCTTCCAAAGTGTGATCCGAGCTTTCGCCGATCCCAAACCGCATCCGAAGCACTTTTTCTTCTCGCGGCGTTAGAGTCGCCAAAACTTTTCTGGTTTGTTCAGATAAGTTTACGTTGGTTACCGCGTCCGAAGGCGAAATCATTGCCTTGTCCTCAATAAAGTCACCAAGGTGCGAGTCTTCATCTTCTCCAATAGGTGTTTCTAAAGAGATGGGCTCTTTGGCGATCTTCAGAACCTTTCGGACTTTATCGACCGGCATTTCCATTTTCTCGGCGATTTCTTCCGGAGTGGGTTCGCGGCCAAGCTCCTGGACCAAGTACCGAGAAGTACGAATGAGCTTATTGATCGTTTCGATCATATGCACGGGGATGCGGATGGTTCTTGCCTGATCCGCAATGGCCCGTGTGATAGCTTGCCGGATCCACCAAGTGGCGTAGGTGGAAAACTTGTAACCTCGTCGGTACTCAAATTTGTCGACAGCTTTCATCAACCCAATGTTGCCTTCTTGGATCAAATCTAAGAACTGAAGGCCGCGGTTAGTGTACTTTTTTGCGATGGAGACAACGAGACGCAAGTTGGCTTCTACGAGTTCGGCCTTAGCGGCTTCGGACTTGCCTTCTCCTGCGAGAATGGCTTCGTACATGTCCTTGAGCTCCCGGGCCCGGAGGTTCGTTTCGATTTCGACTGTCCCAATGCGTTTGTTGATTTCACCGATGGTGTAGTCGATTTCCATCAACCCGGTGTAATCCACCCCGTAGCGGGTCTTCATCTGCTCTTCGAACTTTTTGTTCTTTTTGGTCTCTTTGATGTGCTTTCGGAGTTTTCCAAGGCCGTCCACGTGGACTCGGCGAAGCAGCATATCGATCTCGCGTTCCGCGTCCTCAATGCGCCCCACCTGCTGCTTAAACTTAGCAACGATCTTATTGATCGTCTTTCGGTTGAAATTAATTTCTTGGAAAGTTTCTACAATTTTTCTGCGGTTATCTGCGAGCTTTTCTCTGAGCTTCTTGCGCTCAACCGCATTTTGTCCGGCCTTCAGGAGCTTTTGTTCGACGCCATGCAAAACTTTTTCAAAGCTATGGACTAGCTTCATGCCCTCGAGAATACGTTCTCGGCACTCGGCTTCATTTAATCCTGTTTGTTGCCCGGGCACTCCCGGTCCTGGGACGCCACCTGGGGAGGCGCTTTGCACAACCTCTTCAGCTTCTTCTTCTCCAGGCTCCGCTCCCTCCGCGGCCTCGCTGGGCGCTGCAGCGCCCACAACCGCGCCTTCTTCATCAGTTGCTTCAGTGTCGCTCTCGCCACCCCGCACAACGTCCCGGGCGCGCAGCTTTCCTTTTTCAATTTTGTCGCCAATGGCGAGAAACTCTTTAATCCCCATCGAGGAGTTCAGGATCACATCGAGGACTTCGGCTTCTCCCTCTTCGATGCGTTTAGCGATTTCA
>JANPJT010000307.1:0-2499 GCA_031425635.1 Pseudomonadota bacterium | reverse complement strand
GGAGAGGGTTCGGCCGGTGACTGTGAGCCAAGTGGAGCTTCGGTGTGCTGTCTCCTTTGAGCTTGAAAAGAAGATTGAACGGGCTAGGCAGGTGCTTTCGCAGGAGAAAGGTAAGAACGTTTCGCTTTCTGAAATGATTGAGGCCATGACGGAGGTATATCTCGAGAAAAGAGATCCCATTGAAAAGGCGAAGCGAGCGAAGGGTCGAGAGCTAAAGAAAGACCCATTTTCACCTCAAGGCAGGTCTAGCGAAAAGGTTCCGGAGCCACCCAATGTTTCTTTGAAGTTAGCGACAACTGCTGCCCGCACCGGTTCAAGGCAGGAGCCTGAACAATTCATCCCCTCCAAAGTGAAACACGCCGTCCAGCTTCGGGACTCTGGGCGTTGTCGGCACTTGCTTCCCGAAGGAGACCGGTGCGAGAGCCGACAGTTCTTGCACTTTCACCACGTTGTCCATTTTGAAGACGGCGGGGCTTCTAGTTTGGAGAACTTGATCCTGCTTTGCTCGAACCACCACCGAAGGGTGCATGCGTTGGGTGGGTGACGTTTTCGTCCTTTGGAATCGTACTTTTCGGAAATCGATGGAATCAGTGACTCGATGAGTGGGGACGGGGCTGCTCATTTCCGTTCCAACCGGTGTCCTTTGCCTCGGCATGAAGGTGGCTTAGCTGTTACCCTCTCAATCGGACGTACACAGTTGGGTATTTGCTTCCGTCAAGCGGACTTTGCTCTTTACGGTAGTGCCAGGAACTCGCCTTCAAGTCCTTTTCGCTACCGTTTTCTAGGAGACAAAAATACACTGGTGCCATTTTGGCCACCCCTTCGAAGGCGCCTTACCAGCCTAGCGAAACCCCTTTCCCTTGGTATAGCTTTTGCTGTACGACATAAGTGGGGGGGGAAATATGAAACACTTAATTAGACTAACTGCGTTATTGTTTATTTCGATGGGAACGGTTTACGGTGACGACGGGTCGCCGGCGACTGTAGAGGGTGATCAAACGCCCAAAAAGAGCTGGCTCGCACGCAACTTCGGCATGAACTACAATAGTTTCTTTGCTGGACCGGGCTTTGCTACACCACTGGGTATTCCACCCAGCTTCAACGGCGAAGCGGCTGATTCGGGGTTAAATTTTTTCAACTTAATTTCCGTGAAATGGAAATTTAGCGAACGATTCGCTTTCGATGTCCAATTTCGAAATCAAGTAGTCGTTACCAACGGTTTCCAATTTAGGCACCAGGGGCAGCGGTTCGGCATATCAGGCAAACTTCTCAAAGGCGAAAACTGGTATTTAGCTGGAGCAATCAATAGCGATGTGCCAGTGAGTGCGATTGCGGGGCAAATCCCCACTCAACGCGCGCTCATTTTTAACCCCGGGATGTTTGGGATCTTCGAATACGCTCCCGCCGGCAGTAAGTGGTCGGCTTTTGCGCTCTTGGCCCCGCGGGTGTGGTTTTATTCGAACCGCGACGCCCTAGCGCTTCAGGACGTGACCAACGGGGGGACCAACAATAAGCCTGAGTACACGATTTACATCAACCCTTCGGTGAATTACGCGGCAAGTGACAACTTGGGTTTCCGGCTGGGAACTACTTTGGAGTTCTCGAAGAACATCGGTTGGGAATCTATGCGACGTAACTTCATGCCGTTTGAATTCGGAGTCACCTACCAGTTTAGTCCGGCGTTCAGTGTCTACACTTACTTGTTGACGTCGACGCCGCTGGACGATGGTTTACGAAGGCAGCAGCTAGGCACCGATACGCCTCCTGACTGGACGCGAACGGCTAGCATCAACGTTTGGCTAAGCGGGACAATCTTCTAACCGAGGTGTCTTGCTAGCACTAGCAATAGAATCAGTGAGCGCAGGCTCCAGGAAACGGTGCGGATCCAATTTGTCGCAACCAGCCTGGCCTGCGCTTTCTTATCGAACCCATTCCCCAGCCGATCGTGCGCGGGGACTTGCAGAGTAAAAGTAGAAACCCACAGGATGACCACTAGGGTAAAGCCAAAGACGGCTTCGGACGTTTCAAAATACCTAGATTGAAAAGCTGCGACGCTCGCCAGGGCTTCGACGCACATGGGAGCCACCACAATGTGCGTGGTACGTTTTTCATGGAATGCGTGCAGCTGTCGGAAAGTGCCGCGTTCCCCCCATTCGAAGAGCGGGTAGTGCACTCGCTGCACAAACCAAATAAGTCCTGTTAAAAAAAAAGTGCAAAAAGTGTGGGCTAAAAGAATGGCTAAGTCCAAGAGGGCCTATTTACCTTCAAGCATTTTGTGGGCTTGGAACAAGCATTCTTCATCCGCTTCGGTAACGGCTCTGGCAATGGAGTCTTTGCGGTCTTGAGAATTCAAGAGTTTTTCACTGGCCTTGATGGCTTCTTTAACGACAAAAGACACGCCCCCCGTAGCAAGCACGGTGCAAATCACGTCGAGTTTGTCTCCGGCCCTTAAGTCCCCCTCCACAAAAGGGGTCGACCCATAAAGCCCGTTCCTGGCGA
>JANPJT010000306.1:0-19340 GCA_031425635.1 Pseudomonadota bacterium | reverse complement strand
CCCCAAAAAGCCTCAATTGCAGGGGTAAAGGGATTTTTCGGACTTAAGGGCCTAGGCCGACTGTCGAGGGCCGTCATCGCAGCCACAAAACCGGTAGAAATAAAAACACACTTTCTGCGATGCGAGCGCCACCTGCCTGATAAACAGCACGCAGAATCGGCGTGCCATCGACATTCGGCCTAAGCCCTCAGTCCGAAACTTCCCGTTCGCAGGAGCACAAACACGGGCGCCGCTGATGGAGGCGCATTTATCGACGTTTTGTTTGACGAACTGTGATTTCGTGAATTCCGAATTCTGTCTGATTTTCCTGGAAGGAGCGAAGGAGTTTGCTGTTCAAACTTTTTGGCAGGAGGCTAGAAATGTCTTTGTGGCTCATGAGAATGAGTTTGCCACCTGGGTGCAGATGCTGAGGGAGCTCATTGAACATGCGCCGGAGGAGATCTCCATTGGGATCGCGCAAATTAATATTGGGGTTCTGTCGCATCTGCTCCAAGCTGTCGTGGAAATCTTCGACAGATTTCCCCGCTTTCAGAGCTGATTCTTTGGTTACCGCTAAGGGTGCGACGAAAAGAATCACATCATACTTTCCAGGCACCTGGGAAAATAAATCGCTCTGCCAAGCTCTCACCTCGGGCGGGGTTTCCGCAAAGAGAGTGCTGGCCTGGGTATTGGCTACCGCTAGGGGCTTGATGTCCACCGCGTCCGCACCCGTCGTCGTTTTTTTGGCTGCCAAAATAGCCGCCTTGCCGGCCCCACTCCCCACTACGAGAACTTTCTGTTTTGGCTTTATTATGGGAAGTGCTTCCTCGAGCAATTTCTGAGAGTAAACACTGTCCGGAGGAAACACGGATGGAAACACGGGGAGAGTTTGCAGCTCGGGTTGGTCGAACGATCGTTTCACGTATGCCAAGCCACCCCCCACGCTAGAAAATCTGGCTAACCCCGAAAAGGCCGAAACAAAAGCCTCCTGGTGCTGTTGCAGCGTGATACCAAATTCAGAATGCCCATCGGCGACCAAAGAGGTGTATAGGACGCCCTGGTTTTCGGGCTCCGGCAACAACAGGATGATTGGGTAAAATTGCCCCTCCATTTCAATGGCCACGAGTTTTGGCGATTTAAACGAGGCTAAATCGGGGCGAGAGCTGATAGCGGCCAGAGGGCTCATGAAAAAGGGAGTTCCATCGATAGCAGTATAGGAATCTTTGGTCGGAAGCGGCACTTCGAGACCACCTAAGAGGCTCTGCACAGTCTGAAGGTAGCGGTGACGAGCGGCCGCCATCTGCGGACTCGACAGCCTGGTAAGAATAGCCTGGCAGTGTTTCAGCCACTCCTCGTCCACGGCTTGGGCTCCGCCAATGAACACGGTATGCGCGCCAAATAGCAACAGAAGCGATAACGCGAAATTGCGGAACATTCTTCTGCCTTCCTCAAAAATTACACTTCGGAAGCTGGAGGGATTACACCGCGGTGTGAAGGTATTTCATTGCGCTTCTCAGCGCGTAATATCAAACCGGCTGAAAAACGTTCGGCTGCCCTGCATCTGGAACTTGGTGCGGCGAGACTCTGTAATTCGGTAGTGCGCGCGGATAAAGTAGAAGCTCGCGTTCCCTTTGGAAGGAAACTCAGAGAACCAAGCGGGGTCGAGGTTCCACCGTTTATCGCCGCTCAGGGACGGAATGTCCTCTTCTCTCGCAGCGCACGACAGATCGTAGATGTATTTGGCGTCCTCGACAAAAGCCTCAATCAAGATCCCGTTTTGGTCATTCACGATCCCGGGCTCTCGCCACTTTACGTCGAGCCCCTTCGTGAGATCCCACGAAAAGCTCCGGGCCCTAAACTCTTCCCCATTCATGCGCAAAGAACGCACTTCTTCCGGCATCGACAGGATTTCGGAGAGCGGATCGGTGTCGTCCGTGCCGTTGCTGACTACCTGGTACGCTCCGGCCGGGATTCGGCTGTCGAGGGCGACGCTGTAGCGCTTGTCTTTTCCGGGCTGGATTAAAAGGAGCGTCTGTTGGAGCGCTGGACCAAACCCGAGAGTCCCCAAACTAACCCTCTCCAGGTTAGGGGGTAGCGGCTGGGGCGTAGCCGGCTTTTTCTCTACTCGCACTTTCTTACAAGCAGGGACTCGGCTGCTGACGCCCAGGAGTTCATGGACTGCGCTCTGGCGGTTGGCTAGCGTGTCCAACGTTCGTGGGGCGTCGGTCGCCGCAGGCTTAGCGTCGCTTTTAATCGCGAATTCAGCGCTAAACACCGCAATCTCGCCTTGATTGCCGGAAGCCATCTCTTCGGCAGAAACCACGCCTAAGAGGTAGGGCCTCGTGATTTGAGGCGCCGGGTCTTTTTGAGTTAACAGACAGCTGGTCAACAGAAACAGTGCGAGGAAACTGAGTATTTTCATGAAAGGCTCCGCGGTGTATCCCCGAGATCAGTCCCTAGGGTGAAATTTTCGCTGCATTGTCTTTAAGTTTTCTATGTCCAAGTGCGTGTAGACTTGGGTCGTTGCAATCGATTGGTGGCCAAGCAGCTCCTGAACGGTCCGTAAATCCGCTCCGCCCTGCAGCACATGGGTGGCAAAACTGTGGCGGATCATGTGGGGCCAGACTTTCCGGCGTATCCCCGCTTTCTTCGCGAGCTCTGCCAACCACTTCCACAGCGCTTGCCGAGTAAAGGGGCGAAAACGCGAGGTGAGAAAAAACACCGAAAGATCCGGCAACCCAGCCCTTCGAACCCACTCATGGCGCACTTTCTGGTAAGCACGGGCTGCTTCGAGCGCATCGCTATTGAGGGGAACCCACCTTTGCCGATTGCCCTTCCCTTTCAAACATACCAAACCACTTTTCCAGTCCAGGTCTTCGCAAGCAATCCTTGCAAGCTCGCTCACTCTGCACCCAGTAGCATACCAAAGTTCCATCATGGCCTGATCCCGGACACTGCTTTCGGATGCCCCTTTGGAAACTTCAATGAGCTTAAAACTTTCATCAACCGATAGGTGTTTAGGAAGCCTTTTGGTTTTCACTAGGACTGTCAAAAGCTCTGCGGGGTTGCTCTTAATTTTGCCTTCTCGGAGACAAAACTGAAAAAACTGTTTCAGCGCCGAAAGTTTCCTCGATAGCGACCGCGGGCCTAAATCATCGGACTTCAACTTACCAAGGTATTCGCGAAGGTGGGCCATGGTGAGGTTTTGCAAGGTGAGGCGCTTGAGCTTTGCGAACTCGAGAAACTTGGAAAGATCCGACTCATAAGCCGAACGGGTGTTTTGCGACAAGCCACGCTCAACCACGATGTACTCGAGAAACTCTGAAGCCTCTGATTGCATGGTTCAAGTTTACGGGGTGTCGTCCCCAATTTCATCGAAATAAGAGCGAAGTTTGCGTCGGAGCCACAAGATCGCTTGGGTGTGGAGCTGCGAAACACGGCTTTCGGTCACTTCCAGTACGTCGCCAATTTCTTTTAGGTTCAAGTCCTCGTAATAGTACAGGCTCAAGACCAACCTTTGCTTCTCGGGCAACCCTTCAATGGCTTTCGTCACCACTTCTTTTAAGCCTTTGAGATTGAGCTCAGCCAAAGGGCTTGGGATTTTGCAGCTTTCCAAAAGGCTTAGGATACTTTTTCGGTCGCTGCTGTTGAAGCTTCCCGCTTCGTCAAGACTGAGAATCGAAACGGACTTCACTTGGTTGAGGAGGTCGTAGTACTCGTCTTTTGAAATCTTCAGCTCCTCCGTCAATTCATTTTCATTGGGAGCGCGGCGGAGGCGTTGCTCCAAGCGAATGTGCGCTCTTTCCAGTTGCTTTGCCTTTTCTCGGACAGAGCGCGGGACCCAGTCTTGAGCGCGAAGCTCATCGAGAATCGCACCGCGGATCCGGAACTCAGCGTAGGTCTTAAACTTGTTATCTCGGGTCGGATCGTACTTATCGATTGCGTCCATCAGGCCTATCACGCCGCTCGACACCAGATCATCAAACTCAATATTGGAAGGGAGCCTTACCGCGATCTTTTGAGCAATAAACTTTATCAGCGGAGCATACTCTTTGATGAGCTTCTCTTTGGTTCTCCGATCAATTTTTTTTTGACCTTCTTTGTATTTGCGAATCGGAGTTGTCATAGTTGCCCCACAGGTAAGGGATTTCGAGAATGAGAGAAAAACTGAAGGCCACCTGAAACACGCAGCGGCATTTTTTCTAACTCGCCGCACACACGCTTGAGTCGGCGCGTTAAGTCGTGCCCTGGGTAGCGCTCTACAAAAGGCTGCTGAAAACGAATGGACTCACTCATTTTCTGCTCCCACGGAATAATATCAATCAGAGAAAGCTTCACACCTAAGCCGCTTTCGACCACATCGGCGAAGCGCCCAATGACTTTCTCCGTCTCTAAGTGGTTCTCGCTCATAGTCACCAGTAAACCAAACCGCCGCACGCTAAACCGTTTTGAAAGCATCTTCATTATAGCATAGGCATCCGTATAACTTGTGGGCTCTCCTGTGGTGACAATCACGTGCTGGTGCGCTGCGGCAGCGAATTGCAGCACGCCCCAATGGATGCCCGAGGAATGGTCCAGCAGAATGAGATCGTAGACGCCCTCAAGCTGGTCGAGCTGGTAAAAGAGGTTATTTCTGGTTGCTTCGTCGAGTTCCTCGAAACCGGTTTTACCGCTCGGTGCGGAGAGCAAAAACAGGTTCTCCCGCACTTTTTCAATCGCGTCTGTTAAAAGCACCTGGCCCGATATCACTCGATCCACGGTGACTTTTGGCTTCACGCCCAGAGTGATGCCTAGTTTTCCCAGGCTCCAATCTGCGTCAATCAAAAGCACTTTCTTGCCTCTCGCTGCGTAAAGGCTCCCGAGGCTTGCCACTAGGCTCGTTTTGCCCACGCCGCCTTTACCGCTTGAAAAGGATATTACTTTGGCCATAACGAACCCCCCATTAATTTCCAAGTGCCGCTGCTTGAATGATTTCATTTCGCCGATGCTCTTCGCTCGGCTTTCTTAAAATGAGCCGCGCCAATGCTGCGGGATCCAGGAAGTGGAAAGGATCTTGGAAACTCCCTGAAAGACTAACGCCCAAAAGCGGGAGCTTCGTCGCCCGAAGCACATCATAAATTGCCCCGGCATCGGCCGCCATATCGAGCTTTGTGAATGCCAGCGCTACGGGCGCAAGGCGACTCCACCTTTCCACAGTGCGGATTTGCTCCGACACGCGGGCAGTGGAATCTAAAACGATGAGCGTATTCAGATCTTGGCAAAGACTTTCTACTTCACGTTCGGCAGCTTTGTCGGACAGCGAAACCGAAGGCGTGTCGAGGAGCACGACTTGGTTGCTGAGGCGCCGGAGTTCCTCGTAGCGAGAATAAGGCAAGCCTGCGAGCTTCGCGTAAGCCATCATTTCGCGGCGGGCCACGAGTTTGCGGGCATCGCAACTGGATAGGTGCGGGTTGTGCCCACAGGAGCGAAGGATGAGCCCAAGCTTCACGAGGAGGCTTGTTTTTCCTGCTCCCGGCATGCCCAGCGCCGACCACGCCCGTCGGGTGCTAAAGATCCCGGCTCCCAGCGTTTTGATTCCCCCGGTTAGGAGTTTAGCCTTCACTTTATCCAGAAAGCCTAAATCGCCGCGGTCTTTCTTGGAGTAGTCAAATGTGATCTGCCGGGCAAAGTCCCTTGCTACTTCTTGCGAAAGCCCCAAGCCGAGAAAAGACTTTTCAAAGCGGGTGGCTTCCTCTTGCGCCGTTTGCACTTTCTCGGCGCTTATTGGCGTGCTGACAGCCTTTGGAGACTCCACTCGCGCTTCTCTTTCCGTTGCCACAGCGGCCGCACGGCGGTGGGGAAAAATGGACTCGAGCTCGGAGTTTTCATAATCTTTTTTCGGTTGGGTAAAGGCAGCAGTAATCTCAACCGTAGGCTTTTGCATCCAGCCTCGGCGTTTCTCCTCGGTGGATAAGATGAGCGCCTCCGGTCCGAGCTCCGCTTTCACCCTCCCCAGCGCTTCTTCAAACGAACTGCCTTCAAACTTTCGGACGTTCATAAAAACCCCTTTATGCGGCTACCGCTCCCACTAGTTTCACTTTGGCAAAGGACGCAATCTCATTTGCCGACACCACTGTGAGACTCGGAACGAACCGTTCAATTTGCTTTTTTAGTTGGGAGCGAATGAGCGGGTGGCACAGAAGCACCGGAGTGCCCGAGTTAAACACCGTCCGTTCGAGAGCCCCTTGAATCCCTTTTACCAATCGCTCGTACATTCCCGGCTCCATCGTGAGAGTCGCCCCGGACTCACTGCGGGTATAGCCCCGGAGAAGCTGGTCTTCCAATGCAGGCTCCATGGTGAGAACCTCGAGCTCCTGTAGTGGCCCAGCAAGTCGTTGGGTGATGGTGCGCGCAAGGGCAGCCCTCACGTGTTCAGTCAACGCTTCCGGGTCCTTCTGGGAGGGCGCATGGTTAGCGAGCGTTTCCAGCACGGTCAGCAAGTCTCGGATGGGCACCTGCTCTTTTAATAAATTCTGGCAAACTTTGAGAACTATCCCAAGGCTTAGGTTTTTGTTGATCTCCTCGACCACTTTCGGGTTCGATTTCTCAACCCCATCAATCAAGGTGAAAAGCGACTGACGGCTCAGGAGCTCGTGCGCGTGCTTGCGGACAATTTCGGCTAGGTGCGTTGCAATAATAGTCGAGGTGTCGACCACCGTGTAACCCGCAATTTGGGCCCGCTCTTTCTGCTTTTCCTGGATCCAAAGCGCTGGAAGACCAAACACAGGCTCCAGCGTTGCAATCCCGGCAAATTCCGTATCTGCCCCGCCCGGATCCATGGCCAAGAGGTACCCCGACATGAGTTCCCCACCGCCCACTTTAACGCCTTTGATAAGGACTGAGTACTCCGACGGCTGAACTTCCAAGTTATCTTTGATTCTCACTTTAGGGACAACAATGCCTAACTCGCCCGCAAATTCCTTTCGGAGTTGGAAGACTCGCTCCACGAGATCCCCTTTATTCTCTCCTTCAACGAGCCCTACTAGGCCGTACCCCAGCTGGAGCTCGAGCGTGTCTACTTCCGGTGGGGCCTGCGTGTCGCTCGCGGCAAGTTCCGACGCCTTCTTTTCCTTTTCAACCGCTAGCTTTTTATCGTCTTGTTCTTTCTGGGAACTAGCCACTGCCACTGCACCCAGGATCAAGGCCATCGTGAAAAACGGGAAACCAGGGATGCCTGGCAGCACGCCCAAGAGAAACAAAATGACGGCAGTAAATCCCATTGCCCGAGGCTGAAAGAAAATTTGCTTTGCGACTTCTTTGGAAAGCTCGTTTCCGCTCGCAGACCGAGTGACAATAATACCGGCCGCTGTCGAAACGATGAGCGAAGGGATCTGGGTCACGAGACCGTCCCCAATGGTCATCAACGTATATACTTCGGCAGCTTCCGCGAGCCCAAGGCCCTTTTGGAGAGTTCCTATGGCTAGACCGCCGACAATATTCACCACCGTGATGAGGATCCCCGCAATGGCGTCACCGCGGACGAATTTGCTAGCACCATCCATGGCCCCGTAAAAATCGGCTTCTTCTTCGACTTTGCGCCGACGGGCTTGCGCTTCGTCGCGATCGATCGCACCCGCACTTAAGTCCGCATCAATGCTCATTTGCTTACCGGGTATGGCATCTAAAATAAATCGAGCGGCAACTTCCGCCACTCGGCCGGAGCCCTTTGTGATCACAATAAAGTTGATGATGATGAGAAGTAAGAATACGACGACTCCAACAATGTAGCTTCCCCCGATAACGAAGCTTCCAAAGGTTTCAATCACGTGGCCGGCCGCCGCGGTACCCTCATGGCCGTGCATCAGCACCAAACGGGTGGAGGCCACGTTCAAGGCAAGGCGAAAAAGTGTGGCGAACAAGAGAACGGTTGGAAAAACAGAAAACTCGAGGGGTTTAGTGGCGTAGACCGAAACCAACAGGATTGCGATACTGATAGTTAAGCTACCTACCAAAAGAAGGTCGAGAAGCCACGTCGGCATCGGAAGAATCATCACCACTAAAGTACCTAGCAAACCGACGGCTAAAAACAGATCGCTGTTTTTTAGGATTCGATTGAGACCGACTGTTGTTGCGCTTTCAGCCATTTCCTAGATCCTTTGAAAGCGAGCGCTTAGCTCGCCATTTTGGTGACGCCTTTTAATCGATACACGTAGCTGAGCACCTGCGCGACCGCCGTATAGAGGTCTTCGGTGATCGCCTTTCCAATGGGAATTTGCTTGTAGAGCGCTCTCGCTAAAGGCTTGTTTTCCACAATCGGCACGCCCGAAGACTTTGCAAGCTCTCGGATTTTTAGCGCTAGAAAATCTACTCCTTTTGCGACTACTTTCGGTGCTCGCATCTGTTTTGGGTCATACTGTATTGCGATACTAAAGTGGGTGGGGTTCGTAATGACGACGTCGGCTTTGGGGACAGCCTCCATCATGCGCCGTCGGGAGATCCGCCGCTGCGCATTTCGAATGCGCGCTTTGATCATGGGATCCCCTTCCCGAAGCTTATACTCTTCCTTGATTTCCCGCTTGCTCATACGGAGCTGCTTTTCGATTTTATAGCGCTGGTAAAAAAAATCTAACGCAGCAAAACACGCCAGTGAAAACGCCAATATAAAGAAAAGCCGCGACAAATCCCCTAGCATCAAAACAGACAACTCAGGGACCGACTTCTGAAAGTAGTTGCCGACGGAGAACGCCCGCTCTTTCAAAAAGAACCAAGTGACAACGAAAACGATTCCCATCTTCACAATCGCTTTCACTGCCTCGGTAACGCCATCCAAGGAAAATAACCTCGAGAGGCCTTTGATCGGATTGATTCGGTCCCAGTTAGGGGTCAATGTCTCCGTGGAAATCATGAAGCCAACTTGGGCCACCCCCCCAAGGAATCCAGTCAACATTACCCCCGCAAAGAGAGGCGCAATCACCATGCCCCAGGTCGTGAGCCCTCGGGTAAGCATTTCGTGAACGCCTTGTTTCGTGAGCGTCTCGACCGGGCCGAAACTGAAAAACCGCAGCGCTAGCTCGTTGAAATTGAAAACAAGGTTGCCCATCACAAAATACAGAGCAAACCCGCCCGCAAAAAAGAGAAGCACCGACAGGACTTCTTTACTCTGCGCAACGACGCCCTGCTTGCGCATTTCGTCACGGCGGAACTGCGTTGCAGTTTCCGTGCGATCTTCTTGTGACTCGTCAAAGGCGCCAGCCATAGTCGTTTATTTTCTTAGAGAATGCGGATGAGCTGCATCATTTCAGAGGAAATCTCACCCAACATCGATTCAATCGTGTCTAAAAACTCAGGTGCGACAAGGTACAGCCCCGCAAACCCCAGCATCAGCGTGATAGGAAAACTAAAAAGGAGGATATTCATTTGGGGCATCATTCTTGAAAGCATGCCGATCACAATATTGCAGCCCAAAACAAGTAAAGTGATCGGAGCCGCGAGCTGGACGGCGAGGCCAAAGAGCTTTCCAGTGATTCCGATGAAAAACTTGAGCAGAGCGGCGCTCGAAAAATGGTCTGCGCTCATTCCCGCAGTCACTTTAAAGCTTTCGCTGAAAATATGAAGCACCGAATGGTGCATATCGCTTGCAAAAAACACCATCAGCGCGATCCAGGCCTGGAAAGGGACCATGGCAGAAACCTGCGCGTTATCGTCGGGGTCCAACATTGACAGGGTCCCAAGCCCCATCTGGTAGCCGACAAACTGGGCGCCTAGGTTGATTGCTTCGAAAGTAGCGTAGGCGACGAAGCCCATCATGAGGCCCACAGCGGTTTCCCGAATGACGTCCGAGAAGTAGAGCGCTAGGGAGGCTTCATTGACAGTGATGTACTTTTTAACGATCGGGTGGATAGCAAGCGATACTGTCAGGGCCAAAAGGACTTTGACGGGTGTTGGAATGGCACTGTGCGAGAACCCTGGAACAAACAAAAACAGACCGAGTAAGCGAAAGAACACCAAGAGAATTCCCAAGTAAGCCATCGGGTTCGTGGGATAGAGAGCCGTCATCGAATGATCCCTGGGATGCTTGCGAAGATCTGTTCCGTAAAGTCCACAATCACATCGAGCATCCAGGGCCCGAATATGACAAACGCGAGAAGCATCGCCAGGATTTTAGGGATTACCGCGAGGGTATTTTCAGTTATCTGCGTGACCGCCTGGAAGACGTTCGTCATCACCCCGACAATGAGTCCACAGGCGAGCATGGGAGCTGACAAAAGCACTAGAGTTTTGATTGCCATCCTTGAAAGATCCAGGACGTGTTCTGCGTTCATAGTGGCCTCTTAAGTTTTAACCAAAGCTTTTGACGAGCGAGCCAACAATGAGCTGCCAGCCATCTACCAAGACAAATAGGATCAGCTTGAAGGGTAAGGAAATAACCACAGGCGGCAGCATCATCATCCCCATCGCCATCAGGACGGATGCGACCACCATATCAATGACTAAAAACGGCAAGTAGATCATAAAGCCGATCTGAAACGCCGTCTTGAGCTCGGAGATCATGAACGCCGGAACGAGAAGGTAGGTCGGGACATCGGCGCGCTTCTGAGGGTTTTCTAGGTGAGCGAGATTCACGAATAGGCCTAAGTCTTTGTCTCGAGTCTGCTTAAACATGAAACTGCGCACTTTCGCTTCGACGTAAGTGAGCGCGTCGGTTTGACTGAGCTTATTCTCTAAGTATGGCGCGAGGGCCTCCTTATGGATTCCCGTCCAAACGGGCGCCATAATGAAAGCCGTCAAAAAGAGCGCAAGACCAACGATGAGTTGGTTGGGGGGGAGCACTTGGGTTCCGATAGCTTGCCGAAGGAACGACAAGACGATCACAATGCGGATAAACGACGTCATCATAATCAGCAGGCTAGGAGCGAGCGAGACGATCGTGAGCATCGCAATGATTTTCAGCACGACCGCCGTTTGCTCAGGCCCATTCGCTGACCCCAGGGAAAGCTGAAGGCCGGGGATGGTATTCGATGCCGCGAGCGCTTGCGTGGTCAAGAGCTGCAGAACTTTCCCAAACACCATCATACGGATAACTCCGATCGGGTTCTGCGAAGCTCTTCTGAAATGGCCTCATTGAAACTATTTCTTTCTAGGCTACTTTCGATTTCGTACTGAGCTTGCAGCTTGGGTAAATTGGATAGAAAGCTCACTTGGTGGCTAGTGATACCCACCATCACAAACTCTGAACCCACGCGCAAAATAGCAACCGAAGCTTTGCCATCGCCAAGCCCCGTTGCCGCCACCGTTTCAATCAGGTGTTTTCGGCTGCCTCTCCAACCCACATTCTTTTTGGCAAAGCGCACGAAGGCCCAAGTGGCAATCCCTGCGCCGCCCAATAGAAAGACCGAGAGCACCCAACGGAACCAGCCAAAGCCGGCTTTCTGTTGGAGCGATTCGCCTTTTTTGGGATCGATTGCGGCTTGCTCTTCCTGAAGGAGCTTAAGGGTCGCTTCGCTCCCCACTGGATAGGCAAGCGAGAGAGTCACTCCCTTTTCATTCTTTTGAAGGCGAACCCGGTCCCGTAGCTTGGCGATGCTGCCGTTCACGACGATCCTTGCGCGGGTTCCCCCTCCGTCCAAAGGAGAGAGGCTGAGTTTCTGGACGAGCGCGTGTGGGGAGCTTGTTTCGGGCTGAAGGGCCGGAGAGATTTTTAGATTGCTGAAAGTTAAGTCTATCTGGTTGTCATCAAAGCTAAGGCGCGGCACCGCAGGGAGTGCTTCGTCGGAAACAAAACTGATTTCCGCAGAAGTTTCCCCAGCTGTTTTGACAGCTACAATCTCAGCGCCAAGCAACGGATAACTTATGAACGCGATGAAAATCCCTGCAGCTCGCACCATTATTCCCCCAGCTCCCGAATCCGCTGGGAATGGCTAACGATATCGATGAGCCGTATCCCAAACTTTTCGTTGATAACGATTACTTCACCTTTTGCTACTACCCGGTCATTCACCAGAATTTCCAAAGGCTCCCCTGCAATCTTATTGAGCTCGAGCACCGAGCCCTTATGAAGTTTTAGGAGATCCTGGACTAAAATTTTAGTTCTTCCCAGCTCGACACTGACACGCAGCGGGATGTCTAAAATGAAATCCACGCTGCTAGGATCTGCGGGAGGGCTCACATGGAGCTTGAGGCCGGCGGTTTCACTGCCGGACACTGTATCATCGGCGGGTTTCTCTTGTGGCTTTGGGCTATCCATAGATTCCTCTCATTCGTTTTTGCTGTCGTCCGAAAGGCGTACCGCAGTATTTCCTCGGTATACCCCCATCAGGCCTTTTAACTTTTCAACTTCTTCGATGAAAACTTTCACGGGAGAGCTGCTATCTTGAGTCAAAGGAAGCACATCCCCTGCCTTCCAGCGTTTGATTTCGGAGAGCGAACGCTCCGCGGTTCCCAGTTCAACCCGCACGTTAAGAGCGGTCTGGGCCACTTCTCGTAGCCAATGTTCGCGCCACTGACTCACTTCTCGGTCAAAGTCCGTTGTGACATTCACGTTCAGGTGGTGCTGGATGGGATCGAGCGATCTGAGCTGGATGAGCAAAATGAAGGGTCCGGAAAGATTTTCGAATTCAACATCGAATGTCACGACCGCCACGAGGTCTGAGGAGTGAATAGACCCAACAAAGGCCGGATTACTCTCCATCCGAGTGTATTCGATGTCTAAGGGGTAATTCAGTCTCCAGGCTTCCTTAAGATCGTCTACGGCAAGACCGCAAATCTTTCGGATCATGCTGTTTTCGATGGTAGTGAACTCTTCCCGCGTTCCAAGCTTTGAGAAAGGCCGCTCGATGCCCCCGTAGTACGCGTCCACAAGAGCGTAGAGTAGCTTCGAAGTGACCATAAACAACATATGGCCTTGGAGCTTGGGGAGGATCAGCAGGTTCAGGGAGGTAGGAAGGACGATGTTGCTAAGGTAGTCTCCAAACTTTAAGTAGTCCGTATTAGTGACTGAAATAGAAATATTTTTCTTAAAATAGCTTGATAGCGTGACACGAAGCAGGCGCGCAAACCGCTCGTGGATCCCGGTAAGGCCTACCATCTTTCCGTGGTAAATTTTTTCTTGCGAGGTCAGATCATACGCAATCCAGTCCTCTTTCCCCTCCGGGGGGGCTACGGGCGCAGCGGTAGGCACTGAGCCTGAGGACACCGCAAACAGCAGCGCGTCAATTTCGGATTGCGAAAGAACTTCGGACATCCGGCGTCTCCCTTAGTTGAAAGTAAACTGAGTGAAGTAAACTTCTTTGGCTTGACCTGACTTAAGTAAGTTGTTCGTGGTGCGCAATATATCCTGCCGAAGCTTCTTCATCCCTTTGGGATCTTTTAGCTCTGAATAGTTTCGGCTGGTGAGAAGTACGATGATCCCATCACGGATCGCGGGGCGCTTAAGGGCAAGCTCGTCTTCCAGTGCCGGGGCGTCGAGTTCAAATTCCAACTTCATCTGCAGGAACCGGGGCCCTCGATCGCTTGCGATATTCACTAAAAACGCGTCTAAGGGGTACAGAACCCCTAGCTCTTCTGGCACAAACTCTTTGCCGGCGAGCGACGGCGCGGGCTTTTTTTGCTCCTCGATTTTGGCTTCTAGCTTCTTAGAGGTTTCTTCGGAAACGGAAATTCGTGCCATCATCTGGAGGACTAAGTAGCCCATACCCGCGGCTGCGAGAGTGTTCATGAGGACCACTCCCAGGACCAGGAGGCCTAGCTTATCGCTTTTAGGCGGCGCTTTGGCTGGCTGTGAAACTTCATTTTTTACCGCTTCGGATGCCATCAAATCCCCCAGGAAAGAAAAAGGTAGAGGTGTGCTTAAGGCAGCTTTTTGCAAGTGCGGTGCCAATTGCCCAGGCGTTGGGTCGATTGCTGGAACGTCAGAAGCACTCAACCAGCGTCAAGGCTTTGGCGTTTTCCACGGTTCCGTAGTACCAAAGAGGAGTGAATACTTTAGAATATAGTTTCGATGGTCTCGTTGGCCCCACACACAATTACGCGGCGCTTTCGCAGGGGAACCTCGCCTCCATGCAGCATGGCAATCAAGTTTCACACCCCAAAGAAGCCGCGCTGCAAGGGCTCACGAAGATGGCGCTGCTCCGCCGTTTGGGTATCCATCTGGGGGTTTTCCCGCCTCACGAAAGGCCAAGCGTCTCTTTTTTGCGTTCACTCGGATTTTCAGGAACAGACGAAGCCGTCCTTCGTCGAGCGCTGAAGGAGGCCCCATTTCTGCTGGCATGCGCCAGCAGCGCATCGGCTATGTGGACTGCCAATAGCTGTACGATGTCTCCGAGCGTCGATTCCGCGGATGGAAAAGTCCACTTTACGCCTGCGAACCTAGCGTCAAAACTCCACCGCAGCATTGAACCTTCTTTCACGAGCGAAATCCTGCGAACCATTTTCCCTCGCTCGGACCATTTCGTGCACCATGCTCCCCTCCCGGCAAGCGATTCGATGGGCGATGAAGGCGCCGCAAACCACACAAGGCTATGTCCTGGGCAAAAGGAACGGGGACTCCACCTTTTTGTGTTTGGAAAGCAGCAGGGCATGCGACTAGCGGAAACCCCTCGAGTCTTTGCTGCTAGACAATCCAAGGAAGCTTCGGAAAGCATCGCTCGTCTCCATGGGCTACCGTCTGGACAGACCGTGTTTGCAAAGCAAAGCGCTCACGCAATCGACGCCGGGGTGTTTCACAACGACGTGGTTTCAGTCGGCAATGAAAATCTCTTTTTTTACCATGAAAGCTGCTTTGAAAACGAAGCGGAAGTCGTCGAAGAAATGAAAATAAAATGGGCAGCGCTTTCGAAAGAACCGCTCGTGTTCTTAAAAGTGCCGGAGGCGGAAGTCCCGCTTTCTGACGTGATTCGATCGTACCTTTTCAACTCCCAGCTGGTTTCTCTAGGGCACGGGAAAATGGCTTTAATCGCGCCGAGCGAATGCGAAGAGATTGGATCCGTAAAAGCGTTTCTTCAAAGCCTTGAGTCTCGCAGCGGCGGAAGGATCTCTGAAGTACACACTCCGCGGCTGAGAGAGAGTATGCAGAACGGCGGTGGGCCTGCTTGCTTACGCCTGCGAGTCGTATTGAGCGAAGCCGAACGAGCCGCAGCCCTTCCCGGCGTGTTTTTGGACGACGCCTTGACCCGCCGACTCGAAACCTGGGTGAAGACGCATTACCGAGACGAACTAAAACCAAGCGACCTTGCCGATCCTCAGCTCCTGCTTGAATCCCGTACTGCGTTAGATGAACTGACCCAAATCCTCGGGATGGGTAGCTTGTATGGGTTTCAAAAATCGAACAGCGGACACGCTTAGTCAACGGCACCGACGGGGCTCAGTCGCGCGATGTATCCTAAAGTCGTGGATGAGTAAGAAGAAAAATCGCCTCCGACGTAGACATCGAAGCTACCATCCAGCGAGACGGCGAGAGAGCGAACGTTGTCACTGAAACCTGCTGAAACCCCTGAACCCGTATTGAACGCAAGATCGATCGAGCCATCACTGTTCAGTCGAGTAATCCGGTTCACATTGCTTGTCCCATTATAGGAAGCAAAATTGCCGCCGACGTACACATCACCACTCCCGTCGCCTGCTACGACAATACCTGTAGGCAAGTTATTGAATCCCGCCGAAGCGCCCGAGCCGATGTTGAAGGCCGCGTCTATCGAGCCGTCATTATTGAGGCGGACGATCCGATTAATATTAAAGTTGCTGTTGTAGGATACGAAGTTACCCCCAATATAGATATCCCCGCTAGCATCCGAAGCGACTGCCAAAGACCAAACCGTGCTGTTAAAGCCCGCCGAAGCACCGGCACCAATATTAAAACCCGCGTCGATAGACCCATTGCTATTAAGCCGCGTAATATAATTGATATTGGCGGTAGCATTGTAAGAAGTGAAAAGGCCGCCCACGTAGATGTCTCCACTGCCATCGGTAGCCGCCACAACCACGTTAGCATCCCCGTTGAAACCTGCGGTTGCTCCCACCCCGGTATTGAACCCCGCATCTATTGTGCCATCCGAATTGAGCCGAACGATGCGATTAATATTAGTCGTGGTGTTGTATACGGTAAAGCGCCCAGCCACATAAACATCGCCACTGGCATCGACGGCAGGAGCGATCGAAAGCACGTTATTATCAAAACCAGCCGAAGCTCCCGAACCGATGTTGAAACCTGCGTCGAGCGAACCATCACTGTTTAGCCGCGAGATTCGGTTGGTGTTGGTATTCCCATTATAAGTAGAAAAATCCCCTCCCACATACACGTCGCCATTAGCTTCCAACGATACAGCCACGGTCCTCACAATCGTATCAAAACCGGCCGACACGCCCGAGCCCGTATTGAACCCCGTATCCAAAGTGCCGTCGCTATTCAATCGAGCGATCGTGCCCGTCGCAGTGCCTCCATTGAAGACAGAAAAATTGCCTCCAGCGTAAACGTCCCCGCTCCCGTCGAGCGCAGCGGCAACCGAGTAAACGAAGCTACTGAAACCCGAGCCTCCCCCAGAAAGAGAGCTAAAGCCCGAATCGATCGATCCGTCAGAATTGAGCCTGGCAACATAAAAAACGTTGGAGTTGCCATTGAACGAGGTAAACAATCCACCGACATATACGTCAAAACTGCCGTCTGTGGCCGCAGAAACCACGCTGACTGTGCTATCAAATCCGGCCGTACTACCCGATCCGATATTAAACGCAGAATCAATCGTGCCATCGCTATTGAGTCTAGTGATCCGCCGAATATTGGTGCTGCCGTTATATGAAGTAAAATCCCCCCCGACGTAGACATCAAAACTACCGTCCACTGCTGCAGCAATAGACTGCACTGTGATGTTCAGCCCCGCCGAAGCTCCCGCACCGATGTTAAAACCGGCGTCGATGGAACCGTCACTGTTTAAACGCGTGATGCGGTTCACATTTGCGGTACTATTGTACGAGGTAAAAATCCCCCCTACGTACACGTCACCGCTTCCATCAATGGCTGGTGCGACGGAGTAAACAAAACTATCAAAACCTGCCGATGCACCAGCACCAATATTGAAGCCGGCGTCGACAGAACCATCGCTATTGAGCCGAATGATTCTGTTCCGGTTAGCGTTGCTATTGTAAGAGGTAAACTGTCCACCCACATACACATCGCCACTAGCGTCCGTCGCCACGGCAAGGGTCCTAACCCCGCCATTAAACCCAGCGGTTGCTCCCGCGCCGATATTGAAAGCTGCATCGATTGAGCCGTCGCTGTTAAGCCGCACGATCTGGTTGATATTCGTACTGCCATTATACGAAGAAAAGGCACCACCCACGTACACATCACCGCTCGCGTCCGTGGCCGGAGCCACCACGTAAGCTATGTTATTGAATCCGGCCGAAGCACCTGCCCCAATATTAAAACCCGTATCCAGCGATCCGTCGCTATTGAGTCTAGCGATATAATTGATATTGCTCGCGCCGTTATAGGAAGTAAAAGAACCAACGGCGTACACGTCGCCGCTCCCATCTGCCGCCAGGGCGACAGAGCTAGTGAGGTTATCAAAGCCGGTCAACGCACCTAGACTCGGGTCCAGAGCTGCCGCCGAATCAAATTTGGCGATCCGACGGGCCCTGCTGGTATTGAAACTCTCAAAAGAACCACCCAACCAGACGCCCGTAGGGGTGGGAGCCACCGTGCTCACTGCGCGGCTCACTCCCCTTGCCTGGTTAAAAGCCCCATTGTTTCCTTGCCCTGCCAAAGGGAGATTTAGGAGCGTGCTATTGCGGCCATCAAAGTAAGAAAATGAAATCGATTTTGACTGAGAGCTTACCGGAGGCGCCGGCGCCGAAAACCGCACTACCACCGTGCAACTTGCTTTGCCTTGCAAAACGGCTGCGCACGTTCCTCCGGTCCCAGGAAAGGTGCCGCCCGCAAACGAAAAGGGACTCTCCGCGATCCCTGTTACCTGTCTGGCCGGGCCTGAACCTGCATTGGTGATGGTAACGGTTGTGTCGGTGAGCGAACCAAAACTCCGTGTCCCGAAATCTAAGGAGGAAGTGGAAAATGATAGGTTGGCTAAGCCGTTGGAAGCGCAAACCCCGCCCGAATTGCTCAAGCCGGCCGCGCAGCCATTCGACAAAGCGGCAACGGCTAAAAGGAAAAAAAAGTTTGTGGCTTTATAAGCGCTTTTCCGAAAATAAACAGAAATCACAGTAGTCAGATTATCATAGCGAAATCATTCCGGTAACTTTTAAGTGCGAGTGAGCAACGCTGTGCGCTACCAGGGCCGACCCAGAGCAAACGCCGAAAAAAAACAATGCTTACCAGGACTGGTAGCTCATCCCTTGGTAATTGAACCAAAAGTTCGCTGGAGACAGCCCTGAAGCATATTGCACCTGAGGGTTCGCCCAGCCATAAAACGACTGGTTGAACTGTTGGTACAGCGGATAGAAACCGGTATTTTGCCACTGTTGGGGAGTGTAGGAGAACCAAAACTGGTTAAAATCGTAGGGGGAATAACCGCGCTGAGAACAGTGGCTCCGCCAGTTCATCCAGTGCGACTGCCAATAACCCGCCAGCTGCGGGTTCCCACGCATGTAATTGTCGATGGGTAGAAACGGTGTGTAAGCCGAGGGATAGCCACTCGGAAGCTGAGGCGAGAACCCGCCGTTACCGCTAGGTGAAAACCCGTTCCCCATGTAGGGGGCCTGGTTGAGCGGCTGGTTCATGGCGTACGGGTAGATGACTTCATTCTTCCCACAGCTAACGGTGAAAGCGACTAACAAAAAACCGAGCAATTTTCTCACGGCAAACCTCTCACAGAGAGGCTCTTATGCAATCGAATGCCAAAAGTATTCAAGGCGGATGCGGCGGAAGCGGCTGGATAGGAGCTCAACACGAGTGACGTTTTTTGGCAGAAGTGAGGAGTTCATTAAAGGTTGCTTCACCGGGTGGGTTTGCTGCTGACGGACATGTGGAGGACTTCCCGTCCGTCATTGCGAGGCGCGAAGCGGCGAAGCAACCTGAGGACTGTGCAATCTGACAGACAAAGTTTCACCTACACCCTGGCTATAAGGTTGCTTCACCCTTCGGGTTCGCAATGACGGGATGACGGAAACGTTGCAGCACTTTCTCCTATTTGGAGCGCCCGCGCTTCTACCGTTTCTAATTTGGGGTTTCCGCGCTCCGGCCGTCATTGCGAGGCGCGAAGCGCCGACGCAACCTTAGGCCCGGTGCAATCTGACAACCAAAGCTTCCTATAAACCTTGTGGTTTAGGTTGCTTCACCCTGCGGGTTTGTACCTCCTCAGAAAAGTGGACACACAGATAAGCATAGGTGTTAAAAGCACCGGTGCTAAGGAGTGAACCGTGTCCCGACAGCAATA